>DATCLE010000218.1:0-5143 GCA_036564075.1 Dehalococcoidia bacterium | reverse complement strand
CGCCAGCCGCGCCGCGGCCTCCCGCCGTCGCGCCGAGAGCGCCCCCGCCAGCTCCGACAGCCGCGCCAGCAGCCGGGACTCCTCCGCCGCCAGCTCCTCCAGCCGCTCCTCGCTGTGGGTCAGGCCCTCCAGCTCCCGCCGGGCCTCCCGCGCGTACGCCAGCACCTCCTCCACGGTGGCGCCGTACTTCCGCTTCAGGTTGTTAATGAGGGCCAGCCGCTCCTCCGCCTCCAGCAGCCGCTCCGGGTTGAACTCTACCCCGTCCCGGTAGGCCCGCATGGCGTGGGCCAGGTCCGCCGCCTGCTCTTGGAGCGCCTGCGCCTGGGCCGCCAGATCCGCCGCCCCCTCATCCAGGCGCGCCAGCTCCGCGGCGTGCTCCGCCGCCTGCCCCAGCGCGTCCACCGCGGCGGTGCCCTCGCCCCCCTCCGAGAGGGCCGTGAAGGCCGCGTCTGCCAGCCGCGCCAACTGCTCCGCGTTGGCCAGGAGCGACCGCTCCCGTCGCAGCTCCTCCTCTTCACCCGGCGCCAGGTTCGCCGCCTCGATCTCGTTGATCTCGAAGCTGAGCTGGTCCATGCGCCGGGCCCGGTCCCGCGCGTCCCGATCGATGCGCTCCCGTTCCGCCCGCAGGCGGCGCACCTCCGCCACGGCGGCGGCCACCTCCGCCCGCAGGTCCGTCAGGCCGGCGTAGCGGTCCAGGACGTGCACGTGTTCCGCCGGCCGCAGTAGGGACAGGTAGTCCGTCTGGCCGTGGATGTCCACCAGCCGCGCCCCCAGCTCTGAGAGCGCCGCCTGCACCACCGCCCGGCCGTTCACCCGTGCCACGCTGCGGCCGGAGCGCGGCACCTCCCGGCTGATGATGAGCAGGCCGTCCTCGTCCTGGATGCCGTGCTCTTCCAGCAGCGGCCGCACGCCCGCCGCGTCCCCCTCGTCGATGCGGAAGACGCCCTCGATCTGGGCGGCGGCCGCGTCGCCCCGCACCAGGTCCGGGTCCGCCCGGCCGCCCAGCAGCACCGTCAGCGCGTCGATGATGATGCTCTTGCCGGCGCCGGTCTCACCCGTGAGCACGTTGAGCCCCGGCGAGAACCGCAGCCGCACGTGCTCCGCAATGGCCACGTTCCGGATGTCCAGCTCCAGGAGCATCACTCCGTGCCCTTGGCCATGAGGTCCAGGCGCTGGGCCAGCGTGGCGTAGAAGCTGTCCGCCGGGTGCAGCTTCACGAACCGCGCCACGTGGGGGCTGGCCTGGATGCGGACGGTGGCCCCGTCCTCCAGCGGCTCGTTCACCTGGCCGTCCACGCTGATGATGGTGGGGTGGTCCGTGGTCACCCGCAGCTCCACCACGGAGTCCTTGGGCAGCACCATGGGACTGCTCATGGAGAGGTGCGGCGCAATGGGCACCAGCACCATGTCCCGGGACTCCGGGTGCAGCACCGGCCCGCCCGCTGAGAGGGCGTACGCCGTGCTCCCCGTGGCCGTGGAGACGATGACGCCGTCCGCCCGGTACACCGCCAGCGACGTGCCATCGATGCTCACGCCCACGTAGACCGGCCGGCCCACCTGCGCCCGGCTGACCACCACGTCGTTCAGGGCGTGGTACGGCCCCTCCGGCGCGGCCGTGCTCCCGTTGGGCGGCACCACCTCCGCCTGGATCATGGCCCGCAGCTCAACGCGGCCCGCCCGGTGCACGATGTCCGGTAGACGGTTCAGGGCCTCCTGCGGCCCCAGCTCCGTCAGGAAGCCCAGCTTTCCCATGTTGATGCCCAGGATGGGCACCGGGTGCGGCACCACGGAGCGCGCCCCCCGCAGCACCGTGCCGTCGCCGCCTACGCAGATGAGCAGGTCCGTGCCGCGGATCTGCTCCTCCGTGATGGAGTCGTCCCAGGCGGAGCCCATCCAGACCTGCTCCACGTCCTGCGCCAGGCGCCGGCCGATCTGCTCTGCCAGCGCCCGCGCCGCGGCGTGCCGGGGGTGGAAGTAGATGCCGACCTTGCTGATGGCCACGCGGGACCCCTTCTCCTCCGGAGCATCCAGGCGCGGCCCGGCGCGGCGCCGGAGCCCTCCCGCGCCGGGCAGCCTCACGTCCTACGCGGAGTGTAGCACAACCGGGAGGCAGGTCGAAGCGGCGCCGCGCCGGGCCGCGCCCGCCGCGCTGCTAGCCGTCCTCCCCCTCCTTGGCCAGCCACAGGAGGAACTCCCGGTTCCCCTCCGCGCCCAGGATGGGCGACGTCGTCAGCCCCCGGTACCGGAAGCCGTGGTCCAGCGCCCAGACCGCCACCCGGCCGATGACCCCCGCGTGCACCAGCGGGTCCCGCACCACGCCCGTCCGGCCCACCTCCTCCCGCCCCGCCTCGAACTGCGGCTTCACCAGGACCACCACGTCGCCCCCCGGCCGCAGCAGCCGCCGCACCGCCGGTAGCACCTTCTCCACGGAGATGAAGGAGACGTCCACCGTGGCCACGTCCACCGGTTCCGGCAGCCGCTCCAGGTACCGGGCGTTGGTCCGCTCCAGCACCACCACCCGCGGGTCCTGCCGGAGCCGGTAGTCCAGTTGCCCGTAGCCCACGTCCACGGCGTAGACCCGCCGCGCCCCCGCCTGGAGCAGGCAGTCCGTGAACCCGCCTGTGGACGCGCCGATGTCCGCCGCCACCCGATCCCGCACGTCCAGGCGGAAGACGCGCAGCGCGTGCTCCAGCTTCTCCCCGCCCCGACTCACGTAGCGGGGCGGGCGCACGACCTCCACCTCCGCGTCCTCCGGCACCAGCAGCCCCGGCTTCGGCACAGCCACCCCGGCCACCCGCACGTTGCCCGCCAGCACCGCCGCCCGCGCCTTCTCCCGGCTCTCCGCCAACCCCCGGTCCACCAGCAACTGGTCCAGCCGTCGCTTCGCCATGGCGCCACCTTAGGGCCGGCCGTCCGGGCGGTCAAGGAGTCGGCCGGCCGCTGGATCCACGGGCCCCGGCCGGTATCATCTCCCTGGGAGGTAGCCCCGTGGACCTGCCGGAGCCCATCCGCGCCGTCCAGGCCGCCCTGCGCCAGCGCGGCGTGGATGCCCGCGTCATCTCCGTCCCGGACGGGGCCGCCACCGCCGCCGATGCGGCCCGCGCCGTGGGCTGCCCGCTGGGGGCCATGGCCAAGAGCCTGCTGTTCCTGGCGGACGGCGAGCCGGTGCTGGTGGTGGCCGCCGGGGACCGGCAGGTGGACGTGCCGGCCCCGGCCGCGCTCCTGGGCGTGGGCCGTGAGCGGGTCAAGCTGGCCGGCGCCGAGGCCGTCCTCCAGGTCACCGGCTTCCCCGTGGGCGGCGTGCCGCCCCTGGGCCACCCCCGGCCGCTCGCACCTACGTGGACCAGTCGCTCCAGCGGTTCGAGAAGGTCTACGCCGCCGCCGGCTCCCCGCACGCCGTCTTCCCCGTGACCCCGGGGCAGCTCCTCCGCGCTACCGGCGGGACGCCGGCGCCGGTGACCCGGCCCCCATCGCCGTAGCCGGCGCTGCGGCCTGCGGCTCCGCCCCCGCCAGCAGCCGGTCCGCCAGCACCCGGAGCTCCCGCCGGAGCTCCGGCGGCCCCAGCACCTGGAACGGCCAGGGCAGCCACGCCAGGTAGCGCGCCATGTGCGCCAGGCTGTCGCCGGTGGCCCGCAGCAGGACGCCGTCCTCCGTCTCCTCCAGCACGCCCGCCAGCGGCGAGATCCACTGCCGGGCTTCGTCCAGCGTGGTCCGCAGCAGCACCTCCGCCAGCCACGGCGCGGGCATGGTGGCAATGGAGCGGTACAGGTGTTCCCGCGGGTCGAACCCCGCCGGCGGCTCGAACCGGTCGCCGGTGGGGGCGGCCGCCAGCACCCGGTCCAGGCGGAAGACCCGCAGGTCGCTCCGCAGGTGGCACCACCCCACGGCGTACCAGCGACCTGAGCGGTACACCATCCCGTACGGGTCCACCTCCCGCTCCGTCTCCTCCCGCGGCGACCGGTAGCGGACCCGCAGCCGCCGCCGCTCCCGCACCGCCGTGCTGAAGGCCAGCACCGTCTCGCCGGCCGGTGCCGCCGGGGCGGCGGGCAGGTCCATGACCAGCGCCTCCTGGAGGGAGGCCACGTCGTCCCGCACCGCCTCCGGCAGCACGCGGCTCAGCTTCGCCAGCGCCCCCTCCACCGCCGGCGCCGCCGCCGCCATCCCCGTCTGCCGCACCACCAGGAGGCCCAGGGCCACCGCCAGCGCTTCGTCGTTGGAGAAGAGGAGGGGCGGCAGCTTGAAACCGGGGCGCAGCCGGTAGCCGCCGTGCCGCCCCCGCTCCGACTCTACCGGGATGCCCAGGTCCTGGAGCATGGTCACGTACCGCCGGACGGACCGATGGTCCACCTCCAGCCGTCGCGCCAGCTCCGCTCCCCGCAGGCGGCCGTGGACCTGGAGGAGCTCCAGGACCGTCAGCAGCCGCGTCGCCGGGTTGTACATGCCGGAGATCCTCCCCGTGCCGAGAAATCAGGACCGATTATATCCTCTTTCCGTGCTACGGTGGGAGGGTCGGGCGGCAGGGAGGCCCCCGGCGGGGAGACCCCAGCGCACCGGAGGAGCCATGGACCCCACCGTCACCGCGGCCCGCGACCTGCTGGCCGCCCTGCGCGACGATCTCTGCCACGGCCTGGCGGGCCAGCCGTGGGAGGCGCTCAACTGGCGGCCCTACCCCGGCGGCAACACCATCGCCGGGCTGGTGGAGCACATGCTGGAGTCGGCCCGCTTCCAGTTGGCCTGGGGGCTGGGCCGGGAGGACCCCGCGAACTGGCCGCCGTACCAGGAGGTGGCCGCCCGCCACTTCGCGGCCCTCACGCCGGACGCCGCGTCGCTCCTGGACCGCATCGAGCGGGGGGTCGACGCCGTCATGGCGGAGCTGTGCCGCTACACCGCCGCGGACCTGGCCCGGGAGCTGGAGGCCGGCGGCGGCCGGCGGACCGGTGCCCTGCACGTCCTCCTGGTCTGCGGGCACCTGAGGGAGCACTGGGGCCAGATCCAAGCCACGCGGGACCTCTACGGCGCCCTGGTGCGGGGCGAAGTCTGACGCCGCCGGGCAGGAGGGGTATCCGAGGGACGTGACGCAGGGGCACCCAGGGGGCCTCCGCCTCACGTGGGCCCAGGCGCTGGCTTGGCGCATGGAGCGGCAC
>DATCLE010000217.1:0-4673 GCA_036564075.1 Dehalococcoidia bacterium | reverse complement strand
CGGCCTCGTCGGGCCGGAACCCCAACTTCTCCATCGCTTGACCTCCGTTCGCGCCTGTGCTAATTTGTGACCGTCTTTCGGCGATGATAATAGATCATCGCCATCTTGTAGCGAGATAGCGATTCTGGTCGGGGGGGCGTGGACGAGGACCGGCTGCGGCGGCTCGTGGAGGAGCGGGCGGGCCCGGTGCCCGACGAAGCGTGGGAGTACTTCCGGGACCGTGGCCTGCTGGAGCCGGCCGCATGGGACCCGCACACCGCGGCGGCGGACGTCGCGGCGGAGGTCCGGGCCATGCGGGAGGCCGGGCTCCTGGACCGGCTCCCCCGGCGGCGGGGCCCGCGGGCGGACGGGCCCCGAGCGGCGGCGCCCGACGAGCGGCGGCTCACGCTCGCCCGCATCCTCGCGGCGGAGGCGGCCCGGCGGCAGGACGTCGCCGCGTTCCGTCGCGAGGTGCTTGGGGACCGGCTCCTGCCGCGCGAGGAGGTCGGCCCCTGGATTCGGGCGCAGGCTGAGGGCGAGGGGCCGCCGACCTCGTGGTTCCGGTTCGCGCTCCCGGACGAGGTGGAGGTCGACCCGCGGATGGGGGCGGAGGACATGCTCCGGCTCGCAGGCGGGCGTGCGGCATCCCAGCGCTGGCGCCTAGAAGTGGAGGCCCTCGACTACGCCGAGGTGGGCAGCCCGTGGGTTCAGCGCGTGCCCATCCGGGCGGGCGGCACCCTGGCGCGCCTCAAGGAGGTCGCCCAGAGGCTCAGCCGCCACTACGGCTGGCGGGAGGCCGCCGCCACCACGTTCGTGCTCACCGGCGCCGTCCCGGCGGTGCCACCGGCGACCATCGCGGTGCGGACCGCCCCGGCCGCCCCAGCGCTGGCCCGCATCGAGCTCAGCCTCGACCCGCGCCTCAGCCCCCAGGAGGTCGCGACGCTCTACGCGCGGGAGCGGCGGCGCTTCCTCGGCCCCGGCCGCCAGGACCGCGTCCTGAGCGCGAAGCACCTCGAACTCGCCGCCCACGTCGCTGAACATGGCACGGATGCAGGGGGTTGGGAGGGGCTCCTGGCCTCCTGGAACGCGGCGTTCCCCCAGTGGTCGTACCGGGGGCCGGGCGCCCTCGGCCGGTTCTCCCGCGACGCCCGCGTGGCCTGGACGCGGGTCACCGGCCGGCGGTGGCCGGGCCTGCGGCGGGCCCTCTGGGGCGTCGACGCCGGGGCGTACGTGCGGGCGCTGGGCCGGCTGGTCGGGAGCCCGGCGCACGAGGCTGGAGAGGGGGATGACGATGGCGCAGAAGAAGAGGGGGAATAACGAGGGCTCCCTCGGCAAGCGGAAGGACGGCCGCTGGGAGGCGCGGGTGACGCTCCCGGACGGGACGCGCCGCAGCTTCTACGGGCGGACGCGCGAGGAGGCGGCCCGGAAGCTGGCCCAAGCGCTCCGGGCCGTCCAGGAGGGCGGGAGCCTCGCCCGCCCCGGCCGTCGCACCGTGGGGGACCTCCTGGACGCCTGGCTCCAGGCCAAGGCGGGGCAGGTGCGCCCCGGCACCCTCGCGTCCTACCGCTGGCTCGTGGACCACCACCTCCGGCCCCGATTGGGGGCCGTCCGCCTCGCCGCCCTGGACGCGGCCCGCATCGAGGCGGCGCTCGCAGAGATGCGCCGTGCCGGCCGCTCGGCCCGCACGCGCATCTACGCCCTGACGCTCCTCCGCCAAGCCTGCAAGGCCGGGGTGCGCTGGGGCTGGCTCGGGACGAACCCCGCGACGCTGGCCCACGCCCCCAAGGCGGAGGAACGGCCCCACGCCCCGGCGTTCCTCGGCCCCGACGAGGCCCGGCGGTTCCTCCACGCCGTGCGGGACGACGCCTACGGCCCGCTCTTCGCCTTCCTCCTCGCCACCGGCTGCCGGCTCGGGGAGGCGCTGGCGCTGCGCTGGGCGGACGTGGACCTGGACGCCGGGCTGGTGGCCATCACCGGCACCCTCCGCCGGGGCCCCGACGGCCGGCCCGAGCGCGGGGAGCCGAAGACCGCCCGCTCCCGCCGGACCCTCGTCCTGCCGGCCGTGGCGCTAGAGGCGTTCCGGGAGCAGCGGCGGCGCCAGGCGGCCGCGCGCCTCCGGGCCGGGAGCCTCTGGCAGGACCTGGGCTACGTCTTCACCAGCGCGGTCGGGACGCCGGTGGACGGCCGGAACGCCCGCCGGGCCTTCAAGGCGGCGCTGGCCCGGGCGGGGTTGCCCCCGGCGCTCCGGCTCCACGACCTCCGCCACTCCGCCGCGAGCCTCTTGCTGGCCCAGGGGGCGGACCTCCGCACCGTCATGGAGGTCCTGGGCCACTCCCAGATTGGTGTGACGGCGGACGTGTACGTCCACCTCGTCCCGGCCCTCAAGCGGGACGCCGCGGCGAAGCTGGACGCCGCCCTCGGCGGCCCGTGAGGGCGCGTTTCGAGCTGGGTTGGTGTCAAGGTTGGTGTCAACTGCGCGGGCGGCCAAACAGAAAACCCAAGCCCTGGGGCTGGGAACCCGCATGGCACTTGGGTTTTCTCTGGTGGGCCCGGTGGGACTCGAACCCACAACCCACGGATTAAAAGTCCGCGGCTCTGCCGGTTGAGCTACGGGCCCGCTCCGAGCATACGGCCCCCGGATCAGGCGCGTCAACAAACCCCGTCAACCGCCCAGCCGCAGGTGCCGCAGCCAGTGCAGCCGCAGGATCTCCTCAGGGGTCGCCAGCGCCCGCTCCAGGTCCGCCAGTAGCGCCCCGTGCCCGTACCGCGCCTCCCACGCCGCGCCGAACGCCACGTCCATCGCCTCCCCGTACACGTCCTCGGCGTCCTCCACGGTCCGCACCTCTTGGAACGGGAAGAAGGCGGGCTCGCTGGCTTGGACGAAGGCGTCGATGGACCGGTCGTCCACGCGGAGTTCCCCGGCGAAGTGGGCCAGGTACCAGCCCAGGGTGTCGTACGGCTGGAAGCGGGGGAGCGAGAGGTCCTCCGGGTCCGGGTCCCGGGCCGTCTCGCCCCAGGCCAGCTCCCACTTGGCCCCCATCACCTGGGCCACGCTGTGGAGCAGCGCCCAGAGCGCCTGCGCCTCCTCCCGGCGCTCCTGGAAGTAGCGCGGGTCCGCCAGCCGGGGGTACTCCAGGCCCGTGTCCTGGATGTACGCCACCATGATGGACTTCACGTGACGCCACTGGTAGGCCGAGGGGTCGTTGAGGAAGGGCAGCGTCTCCTCCAGCATGGTCGGGGCGGCGGCAGGCAGGACGTGGAACGCCCGCTGGTGGGCCACGAAGCGCCACGCCCCCCGCATGGCGTCGTCATCGTGCTGGAGCTGGGTCGTGACCTCCTCCACCGAAGGTCGCTCCGGGCGCCACGTGTCCAGGCCGAAGCCCCGGCAGAAGGCGGTCCACGTCTCCCAGGGGACGTACTGCTTCTCCAACGTGAGCCGCCAGAGGTCCTGCTGCGTCTCCTCCGCGCCCTCCAGGCTCACCCCGTAGTAGACCAGCCGACCCTCGGACGAGTTGTACCCCGCGGGCAACGTGCGCCGGATCATGGGTACCCCCTCGCGTCACGGAGAGTCCGGCGGGGGCGCCGTGACCGCGGCCCTGACCCATCCTGGCAGGACGCGGGCTGCGGCCTCAATAGCGCGCCGGGGGTAGGTGGAGCGTCAGGTCTCCTGGAGGGGGACGCCCTGCTCGCAGAGGGGGCAGCGGTCGGGCTGGTACGTGGGGATGTGGAGCGCCGTGCAGGCGAAGAGCGGCACGCCGAAGTCCACCGTGGCGCCGGAGCGGTCCGCCAGCACGCCCACACCCACGGGCCGGCCGCCGTGCCGGCGCACGGCGTCCAGCACGTCACGGACGGAGCCGCCGGTGGTGAGGATATCGTCCACCACCAGGACGCGCTCGCCGGGCGCGATGGCGAACCCCCGGCCGAACTCCCGGCCGCCCTCCGCCCGCTCGGCGAAGATGCCGCGGACTCCCAGCTGGCGGCCCACCTCGTACGCCAGAATGACGCCGCCCGTCGTGGGCCCGGCCACCACCTGGACGCCGGCGTCCCGGAACCGGTCCGCGATCATGGCGCAGAGCCGGGCTGTGTGCTCCGGGTGCTGGAGCACCCGGAACTTCTCCAGGTACATGGGGGAGTGGAGGCCGGAGGTGAGCCGGAAGTGGCCTTCCAGGATGGCGCCGCTGGCGCGGAAGAGGTCCAGCACCTGCTGGTTCATGTCGGCGGGTCTCCTCCGGGGTTGGTCAGTGGTTGGGCGCCAGGCCCAGCTTGCCCAGCGGCCAGTACACCACCCAGGCCTTGCCGATGATGCTCTCCTCCGGGATGGGGCCGAAGAAGTGGGAGTCCTGGCTCACGGACCGGTTGTCGCCCAGGACGTAGTAGTGCCCCTCCGGGATCACCTGGGGCGCCTCGCTGTAGGTGGCGGGCTGCCGGATGTACGGCTCAGCCAGGGGCGCTCCGTCAATGTACACCCGCCCCTCCCGGATCTCGATGGTCTCCCCCGGCAGCCCCACCACGCGCTTGATGTAGTCCCGCGTGTTGTCCGTGGGCGCCCGGAAGACGATGATGTCCCCCCGCTGGGGCGGGTGGAACAGGTACCGGGACCCTTCGCCGTCCACGAAGGGCAGGAAGTCCAGGCGGTCCAGGTTCACGCGGAAGTAGACGGCCTTGTTCACCAGCACGTGCTCCCCGTGCTGGTG
>DATCLE010000216.1:0-2214 GCA_036564075.1 Dehalococcoidia bacterium | reverse complement strand
CGGGGTGCTACAATGCTCCTGGGCAGCCGCCATTCCCGCTCGGAGCACCCATGGACTACCCCTTCGCCGCCCTGGCGCTCACCGTCACCGGGCCGGACCCCGGCTCGGACCGCATCCTGGAGGTGGCCGCCGTCCGTCACGACGGGCGGCGCTTCCACGCCCTGACGAACCCCGGCACACCCGTGCCGTACCGGCTCCGCCTGCGCCTGGGCCTGGACGAAGCGGCGCTGGCGGCCGCGCCGCCCTTCGAGGCGGTGGCGCGGGAGCTGGCCGCCTTCCTGGACGGGCTGCCCCTGGCCTCCCCGGACGCCGACCGCGACGTGACCTTCCTCCGCCGTCACGGTCTGCCCCTCCGCGCCCCCGCCCACGACGTGCGGGAGCTGGCTTCCCTGTTCCTGCCGGCCGCCGGGGACCTGGGCCTGCGCGCGCTGGCCCGCGCCCTGGGCCTGCCGGAGCTTCCGGCGGAGACGGCGGAGGAGCGGGCCCGGGCGGTTCGGGGGATCTTCCCGCGGCTGCTGGCGGAGGCGGCGGCGCTCCCGCCCACGGTGCTGGCGGAGGTGGAGCGCCTTGGGAGCGCCATCGGCTGGGGGCTGGCGCCGCTCTTCCAGGCGGCGCTGGAGGAGGCACTGGCCCGGACGGGCGCGGAGACGGAGCCCATGCCCTCGCCGCTGGGGATGGAGTTCCTGGCGGAGCGGGGCAAGGGGCCGCCGGGGCTGACCCCGCGGGCGGAGCCGCTGCCGGTGACGCGGGAGGAGGCGGCCGGCGTGCTGGAGGCGGCGGCCCGGGCGGACGGCCCGCGGCTGGAGCGCCGGCCGGAGCAGCTGGCCATGGCCGGCGCCGTGGCGGAGGCGCTGAGCAGCGGCGAGCACCTGCTGGTGGAGGCCGGGACCGGCACGGGCAAGTCCCTGGCCTACCTGGTGCCCGCCGCCGTCTACGCGCTGCGCAACAGCACGCGGGTGGCTATCTCCACCAACACCATCAACCTCCAGGAGCAGTTGACGGAGAAGGACATCCCCGCTCTGCGGCGCCTCCTGGCGGAGCACGGGCCGCCGGACGTGCGGGGCCAGGTGGACGGCCTGCGGGCGGTGCAGCTCAAGGGTCGCCGCAACTACCTCTGCCTCCAGCGGTGGGCGGGCCTCCGCCGCGCCGCCACCTTCGACCCGGATGAGGCCCGGTTCCTCCTGAAGCTCTCCGTCTGGCTGGGCCGCACCCAGACCGGCGACCGGGGCGAACTGAGCCTGGCCCCCCAGGAGGAGGCCATGTGGAGCCGGGTGAACGCCCAGAACGTCAACTGCTTCGCCGGGCCGTGCCCCTACGTCAAGAGCGGCCGCTGCTTCCTGCTGCGGGCCAAGCGGCGGGCGGAGACGGCCCACCTGCTGGTGGTGAACCACGCGCTGCTGCTCTCGGACGTGGCCACCGGCGGCTACGTCCTGCCCCCGTACGAGCACCTGGTGGTGGACGAGGCGCACAACCTGGAGGAGGAGGCCACCCAGCAGTTCGGCTTCTCCGCCGGGGCGGGCGACCTGACGGCGTACCTGGACGGCCTGGCGCCGCCCCCCGGCCCCTCCGCCCGGGAGGGACGGGAGGGCTCCCTGGTGACGTCCGTGGAGCACGCGCTCCGGGGGCTGGCCGGCGCCCTGCCCGTGGCGGCCGACCTGCGGGCGCACTGCGCGGCGCTGGCCCAGCGCGTGGCCGACGCGCGGGCCCGGCTGCCGGAGTTCTTCGGGCCGGTGGAGGCCTTTGCGCGGGAGAACCAGGAGGAGAACGGCGAGTACGACAACCGCGTGCTCCTGACCCACGCCAAGCGCAGCCAGCCGGCGTGGCTGGACGTGGAGCTGGCGTGGGAGAACTTGCTCCTGGCGCTGGAGGCGGTGGAGCAGGTGCTGTTGAAGATCCAGGCGGCGCTGGCGGGCGCCGAGGGCGCCGGGCTGCTGGAGTACGAGGAGTTGCTGGGGGACGTGGTGGTGGCGCTCCAGCAGGGCCAGGGGCTCCGCCGCGGCATCAGCCGGATCGTCCACCAGGTGGAGGAGGAGACGGTGGCGTGGCTCACGGTACACCGGCGCACGGGCCACGTGAGCCTGGCGTCGGCGCCGCTGTTCGTGGGCGACATCCTGCGCGACGAGCTGTTCGCCAAGAAGGACGCGGTGATCCTCACCAGCGCCACCCTCACCACCGGCGGGCGGTTCGACTACGTGAAGCAGCGGCTGGGGCTGG
>DATCLE010000215.1:0-2425 GCA_036564075.1 Dehalococcoidia bacterium | reverse complement strand
TCCGACACCGGCGGGATTCAGAGCACACGAGGCAGAGCGGCCCATGCTGGAGTACACCGGGGAGCGATACCTGCCCTGGTTGGACCAGCCCCAGGCGGCGTACGAGCACCTGCACCGCTACGTCTTCGCCGCCGGGCTGGCCGGCGGGAAGCGGGTGCTGGACCTCGCCAGCGGCGAGGGCTACGGCAGCGCCCTGCTGGCCCGCAGCGCGGCGGCGGTGGTGGGCATCGACCTGGACGGCGAGGCGGTGGCCCACGCCCGCCGGCGGTACCCGCAGGGCAACCTCAGCTTCCTCCAGGGCTCCATCGAGGCCGTCCCCCTCCAGGCTTCCGCCGCGTTCGACCTGGTGGTCTGCTTCGAGGCCATCGAGCACGTGCAGGAGCCCGAAGCGGTGGTGCAGGAGGCGCGGCGGCTGCTCAAGCCGGACGGGCTGTTCTTGGTCTCCACCCCCAACAAGCGCACCTTCACTGAGGAGACGGGCCGGACATGGCACTGGCACACCCGGGAGTTCTCCCTGGAGGAGTTCCGGGAGCTCCTGTCCCGGGCCTTCCCCCACGTGGCCCTCTTAGGCCAGCGGGTGCTGCCGGGCTCCTACCTCTGGCCGCTGGACGGGTCCCCGGAGCCCACCCCGGAGAGCCGGGACGCCGTGATCCGCTGGCAGGGCGACGGCTTCGTGCCGGGGGAGCCGGAGGCACCGCTGTTCTTCCTGGCCGTGGCCTCCGCCGCTCCCTTCCCGGAAGGGCTGGAACACCAGCTGTCGGCTACCCGGCACCACCTGGTGGATGCCTCCGCACGGTTGCTGTTGGAGAAGGACGCCATCCAGAAGGTAGCGGAGGAGCGGGAGACCTACGCCAAGAGCCTGGAGGCGGAGTTGGAGAAGGTCCGGGCGGCCCTGGAGCAACCGTCGGGTCCGGCACAGGGAGCGCTCCCGGAGCCCAACCTGGAGGGCGCCGCGGCCTGCACCGTCATCTCCAAGAACTACCTGCCCCAGGCCCGCGTGCTGGTGGACTCCTTCCTGGAGCACCACCCCGGCGTTCCCTTCTACGTCCTCCTGGCGGACCGCCTGGACGGCTGCTTCGATCCCGCCGGGGAGCGGTTCCAGCTGGTGGAGCTGGACCAACTGGCCATCCCGGAGCCCGAGTGGTTCCGCTTCAAGTACACGGTCCTGGAGCACGATACGGCGGTGAAGCCGTACTTCTTCTCCTACCTGCTGGAGCAGGTGGGGGTACGGAAGCTCATCTACCTGGACCCGGACATCCTGGTGCTGGGCTCCCTCCAGGAGGTCTACGCCCTCCTGGAGACGCACAACGCCGTCCTCACGCCGCACCTGACGGCGCCTGTGAGCGACGGCAGGCGGCCGGCGGAGCTGGACATCCTCATGGCCGGCACGTACAACCTGGGCTTCATCGGCCTGGCGGACTCGGAGGTCACCCGGGCGTTCCTCTGGTGGTGGCAGGACCGCTGCTACAATGGCTGCCGCATGGCCGTGGAAGAGGGCATGCACGTTGACCAGAAGTGGATCGACCTGGCGCCGGCCTTCTTCGAAGGCTTCCACGTCCTGACGCACCCTGGGTACAACGTGGCGTACTGGAACCTCCACGAGCGGCGCATCTCCTTCCGCGACGGCCGTGTCTGGGTCAACGGGCAGCCGGGCTACTTCTTCCACTTCAGCGGCTTTGACCCGGACAACCCGGAGCAGATCTCCCGTCACCAGGACCGGTTCCGCCTGAGCACCCTCAACCACGCAACCCGCAAGCTCTTCGAGCGGTACCGACTGCTGATGCTGGACGCGGGGTACGAGGAGTGCCGCGGCTGGCCGTACGCCTTCGACCGGTTCGCCAACGGCGTCCGGATCCCGGAGGCGGCCCGGCGCCTGGTCTTCACCATGGAGGACGAGGACCGCCGGCGCTTGGGTGACCCCTTCGAGGTGACGCCGGACCGGGAGACGTTCTTCGGCTGGCTGAACGGCCGGGCGGAGGAGGACCCGAACCCGGAGGCCCCGCCGGTGTCCCGCCTCTGGCTCCACCTGTACCGCCTCCGCCGGGACGTCCAGGAGGTCTTCCCGGACCTCTTTGGGGCGCACCGAGAGGCGTTCCTCCGCTGGGCGGCGGAGCACGGCCGCTACGAACATCGACTGGACGCGGCCTTCGCGCCCCCACTGCCGCCCCTGCCCAAGCCGGAGCACCTGTTGCTCCCCTTCGGTGTAAACGTGTGCGGCTACTTCAACTCCGAGAAGGGGGTGGGCGAGGCAGGCCGGTCCGTGGTGCGCGCGCTGGCCAGCGCGGGCGTTCCCTACGTGCTGAACAACGTGGTGGACCCGCTGTCCGCCAACGTGGACCGGACGTACGGCGCCTTCTCCGCAGAGAACCCGTTCGCCATCAACGTGGTCTGCATGAACGCCGACGCCACGGAGACGCTGCTGGTC
>DATCLE010000214.1:0-7130 GCA_036564075.1 Dehalococcoidia bacterium | reverse complement strand
CTGCCCCGTCTCAGCATCTATTGTACTATCGGGGCAGGTCCCCTCACAAGGAGAGCGCCCCTCCCGGCGGCTCCGCCGCGGAGGGGCGGGGAGGAACGTGCCCGCGTGCTCATTGGCCTCATCTCTGACACCCACGTGCCGGAGGCCGGTCCGGACATCTGGCCCCAGGCCTACGAGGCGCTGCGGGGCGTGGACCTGATCCTCCACGCCGGCGACCTCCACGTGCTGGAGGTGCTGGACCGCCTGGAGCGGCTGGCCCCCGTCTACGCCGCCCGCGGCAACGGCGACGACGGCAGCGGCGGCCGCCCCGTCTGCCCGGAGGACCCCCGCCGGCTGCGGGAGTCCTGGGTGCTGGAGCTGGAGGGCTTCCGGGTGGGCCTGGTCCACGCCCTACCCCTGCCGGAGTGGCCGCCGCTGCGCACCCTGGACTCCGCCATGCGCCACTACTTCGGCGGCCGGTGCGACATCATTGTCCACGGGGACACCCACGTGGCGGAGGTGACGGCCCTCCGCGGCGTGCTGCTGGTGAACCCGGGCAGCCCCGTCTACCCGCGGAACATGGACGTCTCCCTGGGCACCGTGGGCTTCCTGGAGCTGGCGGGCGGGCGCGCCCGCGCTTGGATCGAGCAGCTGGCGCCGTGACGGGGCGGCCGCCGGGAACCATCCGGCGGCCGCCGGCGTCTAGGTGGGCAGAACCATCAGAGGGGAGGCCCACCCATGAGAAAGCACCTGCTGCCCCTGCTCCTCCTGGCGGCCGCCGCCCTGGTCACGGCGGGCTGCGGCCAGCGCCAGGAGACGGCGCCCCCCGCGGACGGCGGTCGGGAGCCGGCGGTGTTCCCGGTGAAGGAGGCCGGCCAGGCCGGCTCTACCGCCCCGGCCGCCGCGGACGCCGCTGGCGCGGCCTCGAGCACGGGCCAGGAGTCCGGCGGCGGCGGCACGGACCTGCCGTCCAACCTGCTGGACCGGAAGATCACATACCACGCCAGCCTGGACCTGACGGTGGAGGACGTGCTGGACCGCCGCCGGGAGGTGGAGCGCATCGCCGGCGCCGCGGGCGGCTACGTGGCCGCCGGCCGCACCTACGGCGAGGGGGACGACCGCACCGCGGAGCTCACCCTCCGGGTGCCGGCGGACCGCTACGAGGCGGTCATGGAGGATCTGCGCGGGCTGGCCGTGGAGGTGAAGGACGAGCAGGCCTCCAGCCAGGACCTGACGGAGGAGTACACGGACCTGGAGGCGCGGCTGCGGAACCTGGAGGCCGTGGAGCAGCAGTACCTGGCCCTCCTGGGCCGCGCCACGCAGATTGGTGAGGTGCTCCAGGTGCAGGACCGGCTGAATGCCACCCGGGCGGAGATCGAACGCGTGCGGGGCCGGATCCAGCTCCTGGACCGCATGACGGAGCTGGCCACCATTGACGTGCGGCTCACGCCGGCGGCCCCCGGCGCGGACGGCGGCCGGACGCCGGGCTGGGACCCCCTCCGCGCGGCGGAGCGGGCGTGGGACGCCTCCCTCCGGCTGCTGGCCGCCGTGGCGGAGGCCGGGATCATGGCGGCGGTCTTCTCCTGGTGGCTGCTGCCGCTCCTGGTGCTGGCCGGGTGGCTGGCCCGGCGGTGGCGGCTGCGGACGGCGGCGCGGTCGGAGTCCGGCGCGGCGGGCCCGTAGCGCCGGGACCGGGACGCAGGGAGCGCGCGGGGTCGGCCCTGGGGTGCCGGCCCCGCCGCCGTTCCGGCCCCGGGCGTCCGCCTGCGGCGCGCCCGCTGTGGTTGCAGGCCCAGGAGGGCCCGACTATAATCGATGGTTGGGCCGGCGCAGAGGCGCCTTCGGGCCGCCGGCGCCGAGAGCGCCTTCGTACGGAGGGTGCGGCGTGAAGGAGCGGGGCCGGAGGGAACTGCGCGACATCCTGGTGCCGAGCGATGGGTCCGAGGCGA
The DNA here is from genome assembly GCA_036564075.1 of Dehalococcoidia bacterium. Classification (GTDB taxonomy): domain Bacteria; phylum Chloroflexota; class Dehalococcoidia; order DATCLE01; family DATCLE01; genus DATCLE01. The sequence continues at coordinate 5,202 of DATCLE010000214.1, read as the reverse complement.
GTCTGGAGGCGGTGGCCGTCGCCTGTCAGGTGGCGAAGCGGAGCAAGGGGAAGGTCTACGTCGTCCACGTCATTGAGGTAGAGCGGGCGCTCCCGCTGGACGCGGAGATGTACCCGGAGGCCCAGAACGGTGAGGAGATCCTCTCCCGCGCCGAGCAGGTGGCCGAGGCGCTGGACTACGAGGTAGAGGGCGAGCTCCTCCAGGCCCGGGAAGCAGGCCACGCCATTGCTGATGAGGCCATCGAACGGGGCGTGGACGGCATCATCCTCGGCATCCCCTACCGGCGCCCCTTCGGCGAGTTCCAGATGGGCAAGACCACCCAGTACCTCCTGAAGCACGCGCCCTGCGAGATCTGGATCATCCGACAGGCGGCGCCGGAGGGCGTATGAAGATCATCATCATGGGCTGCGGCCGCGTGGGCGCGGAACTGGCCAAGATGCTGGACGGCGAGGGCCACGACGTCACCGTCCTGGACATTGACGCCAACGCCTTCCGGCGGCTGCCGCGCGGCTTCCGCGGGCGGGCGCTGGTGGGCAACGGCATCGACCAGGACGCCCTCCGCCGGGCCGGCATCGAGGGCGCGGACGCCTTCGTCGCCGTCACCCAGGGCGACAACCGGAACGTGATGGCCGCCCAGATTGCCCGGCACATCTTCCAGGTTCCCCGCGTGGTCAGCCGCATCTACGACCCCATCCGGGCGGAGATCTACGCCGACCTGGGCCTGGAGACGATCAGCCCCACCAAGGTGGGCGCCCGCCTCATGCGGGAGGCCATCGACCGGGCCGGGGAGCGGGCGGCGCAACAGGCAGGTGGCTGAGCCGTGTACATCATCGTCATCGGTGGCGGGAAGGTCGGCTACTACCTCACCAAGCAGCTCATTGAGGACGGACACGAGGTCCTGGTCATTGAGAAGAGCCAGGCCAAGGTGGACCGTATTGCGGAGGACCTGGGCGACGTGGCCCTCCGGGGCGACGGGTGCGAGGTGGCCACGCTGGAGAGCGCCGGCCTGCGGCGGGCGGACATGGTCATTGCCGTGACGGGCGACGACGAGGACAACCTGGTCTCCTGCCAGGTGGCCAAGAGCAAGTTCGGCGTGCCGCGCACCGTGGCCCGCATCAACAACCCCAAGAACGCGGACATCTTCAAGCGCCTGGGCATCGATATGACCGTGAGCGCCACCAGCGTCATCCTCAACAACATTGAGCAGGAGCTGCCGGAGCACCCGCTCATCCCGCTCCTCACCCTCAAGGGCGGCGGGCTGGAGCTGGTGGAGGTCAAGGTGCCGGCGGACGCCGTGGTGGTGGGCCGCAAGATCCAGGACGTCCTCCTGCCCCAGCAGTCCATCATCGTGCTCATTGTGGACGCGGAGGGCGTGCCCAAGGTGCCCACCCCGGACACCGTCATCCACGCCCAGGACGAGCTGGTGGCGGTCACCCGCACGGAGACGGAAGCCGCGCTGCGGGCCGCCCTCACCAGCCCGGCGGCGCGGTGAGGCGCCATGGCCAGACGCCTCGCGTACCTGGGCCCCCCCGGCACCTTCGCGGAAGAGGCGGCGCTCCGGTATGACCCGGAGGCGCAGCTCCTGCCCTTCGCCAGCTTCAGCGCCGTGGCCACCGCCGTGGACTCCGGCATGGCGGACGAGGGCGTGGTGGCCATCGAGAACAGTCTGGAGGGCTCCGTCCCGGAGACGCTGGACATCCTCATCCATGAGTCCCACCTACGTATCCGGCGGGAGCTGGTCCTCCCGGTGGAGCACTGCCTGCTGGTCTCCCCCGGCACGGACGCGGACCGCATTGAGGTGATCTACTCCCACCCGCAGGCGCTGGGGCAGTGCCGCCGCTTCCTGGAGCGGTGCTTCCCCAAGGCGCGGGTGGAGGCCGCCCTCTCCACTGCCGCCGCCGTCCAGGATCTGGCCAAGGACGGCCGGGCGGCCGCCATCGGCACGCGGCGGGCCGCCGAGCTCTACGGGGCGGAGGTGCTGGCCTCCGGCATCCAGGACCAGCGCGCCAACGAGACCCGCTTCGTGGTGCTGGCACCGGAGGACCACCCGCCCACGGGCCGGGACAAGACCTCCCTGGCCCTCTCCTTCTCTGAGGCGCAGGACCGGCCGGGAGCGCTGGTGGGCGTGCTCAAGGAGTTCTCCGACCGCGACATCAACCTCACCAAGGTGGAGTCCCGCCCCTCCAAGGAGAGCCTGGGCAAGTACATCTTCCTGGTGGACCTGGAGGGGCACCGGCAGGACCCGACCGTGGCGGCCGCGCTGGAGGCGGTCCGGGCGAAGGCGTCCCTGTTCAAGATCTTCGGCTCCTACCCCCGCTGGGAGCCGCGCGAGGGATGACCGCCCGCCGCCGGTCCCAAGCCCATGCCTGAGCTGCCGGAGCTGGAGGCCATCCGCGGCGTCCTGGCGCCGCGCCTCACCGGCGTGCCCGTCACGTCCGTCCTGGTACGCGTCCCCGTGGTGGTGCGGGCGCCCGCCGCGGAGTACGTCCGCGTGCTGGAGGGGAACGCCGTGGCGGACGTCTGGCGCCGCGGCAAGTTCCTCTGCTTCACCCTCCGCAGCGGCCACGTCCACGCCGTCCAGCCCATGCTCACCGGCCGTTTCCAGTACGCGGCGCCCGGCGCCCGACTCCCCGCCCGGACCTGCGTGGTCTGGACCCTGGCGGACGGGCATGAGCTCCGCTACGCGGACCAGCGGGTCATGGGCAAGGTCTACCTGGTGGAGGAGGGCCGCCTGGACACCATCCCCACCTGGTCCGAGATGGGCCCGGACGCCCTGGACCCGGCTCTTACGGAGGAGGCCTTCCTGGCGCGGCTCCGCACCTTCTCCGGCCAGATCAAGAACGTCCTGGTGAACCACCGGTTCGTGGCCGGCATCGGCAACGCCTACGCCGACGAGATCCTCAACCGCGCGGGCATCAACCCCTTCCGCCGCCGGGCGAGCCTCTCCCCGGAGGAGCAGCGCCGCCTTTACCACGCCGTCCGTGACGTGCTCACCTGGGCCATCCCGCTGGCGGCGGCGGCCATGGGCCCCAACCTGGAGTACGGTGAGGAGCGGCGGGCGTTCCTCCGGATCCACCGCCGCGGCGGCGAGCAGTGCCCCGTCTGCGGCAAGCGCATCACGGAGATCACCGCCGGCGGCCGCATCACCAGCTACTGCCGTACCTGCCAGCGCTAGCGTCCGACGTGGTACCATGCGCGTAGACTCGGACCGCCCGGGAGGTGTCCCCTGGCCTCACCGCCGCGCCGCCGCGCCGACCGCGTGCTGCGGGTGGCCCGCGTCCGCCCGGAGACGGTGGAGCTGCGCGCTCCACGGGTCCGGCGGGTGGCGTACCCCTCCCCGGCGGCGGTCATCTGGGGCTTCGCGGCCCTCATCGCCGCGGGCAGCCTGGCCCTGGCCCTCCCCTTCGCCAGTGAGGAGGGCCGCTGGACGGACCCCCTGACGGCGCTCTTCACCGCCACCTCCGCCGTCTGCGTGACGGGGCTGGTGGTGGTGGACACCCAGGAGCACTGGTCCTTCTTCGGCGAGCTGGTGATCCTGGTCCTCATGCAGCTAGGTGGCCTGGGCTTCCTCACCAGCTCCACGTTGATCCTGCTGCTCATGGGCCGGCGGCTCAGCCTGCGGGACCGGCTGCTCATGCAGGAGGTGATGGGCGGGGGGACGCTGGGCGGTGCGGCGGCGCTGCTGCGGCGGATCGTGGTCTTCGCGCTGGGGGTGGAGGCCGTGGGGGCGGCGCTGCTGGCGGGCTACTTTGCGTTCCAGGAGCCGTTGCACGTGGCCCTCTGGTACGGCCTCTTCCACGCCGTCTCCGCCTTCAACAACGCGGGGTTTGACCTGTTCGGCGGCTTCCGGAGCCTGGCGGGGCACCAGGACCAGCCCTTCCTGCTGGCGGTCATCGCCCTGCTCATCATCGCCGGCGGCCTGGGCTACGCCGTGGTGGCGGACGTGGCGCAGGAGCGGCGGTTCCGCCGCCTGGCGCTGGACACCAAGCTGGTGCTGGTCACCACCGGCCTGCTGCTGCTCCTGGGGGGCGTGCTGTTCTACCTCATGGAGTACGGGAACCGGGAGACGCTGGGCGCCATGGAGGCGCCGCAGGCGGCGCTCCACGCCGTCTTCTTCGCCGTGACGCCGCGGACTGCCGGCTTCGCCAGCCTGAACGTGGGGTTACTGCGGGAGGAGACGCTCTTCCTGCTCATCGCCCTCATGTTCATCGGCGGCGCCGCCGGCTCCACGGCGGGCGGCATCAAGGTCAACACCCTGGCGGTGCTGGCCGTGGCCGTGATCTCCTCCGTCAAGGGCCGGCGGCGCGTGGTGGCGCTGGGGCGGGAGATCCCCGGGCCGGTGGTCATGCGCGCCCTCACCGTGGCCATGCTGGCCATGGCCACCGTCTTCGCGGCGGCGCTGCTGCTCACCATCGGTGAGCCTTTCCAGTTCCTGGCCGTGCTCTTTGAGGCCACCTCCGCCTTCGGCACGGTGGGGCTGAGCACGGGCATCACGCCGGGGTTCTCCGCCTTCGGGAAGCTGATCCTGGTGGTGGCCATGTTCGTGGGCCGGCTGGGGCCGCTCACCCTGGCCTTCGCGCTGACCCGACGGGAGCAGACGGAGCGGTTCCGGTTCGCGGAGGACTCGGTGCGCATCGGGTAAGGGGGCAGGTTCGGATGGCACGACGGCGGCAGGTGGTGGTCATCGGCGTGGGCCGCTTCGGGGCGGCCGTGGCAACCACGCTCTACGAGGCGGGACACGAGGTGCTGGCGCTGGACGTGGACGCCCGCGTCATCCAGGAGATCAGCGGCCACGTGACCCACGCGGTCCAGGTGGACGCCACGGACCCGGAAGCGCTCCAGGAACTGGGCGTCCAGCACTTTGAGGTGGGCATCGTGGGGCTCAGCGGCGATATCGAGCGCAGCATCCTCATCACCCTGCTCCTGAAGCGGCTGGGCGTCCCCTGGGTCATCTCCAAGGCGCAGACCGCGCTCCACGGCGAGATCCTGGAGCGGGTGGGCGCGGACCGCGTGGTCTTCCCGGAGCGGGAGATGGGCGTGCGGCTGGCCCACAGCTTCGCGGCGCCCAACGTGGTGGACTACATGCCCGTGGGGCCGGACTACGGCATCAGCAAGCTGGAGCCGCCGGAGCACTTCCTGGGCAAGCGGGTGGGGGACCTGGACCTGCGGGCGCGCTACGGCCTGACGTTGCTGCTCATTGAG
>DATCLE010000213.1:0-7400 GCA_036564075.1 Dehalococcoidia bacterium | reverse complement strand
GGGGAGGGGATGAAGCAGGCGGGGCCTCGCTGGGAGGCTCGGCGTAGGAGCACATCACCCACTGGGAGGTCCCCGCCTTGCCCCAGGCTCGCACGCCCTGGCCGGTCGCCGCCAGGGTCCAGGTCGTCGTCGCCTACGAGGCCGCCCGGCGCGAGGTCCCTGGCCTCAGCCTCCGCCGCTTCTGCCAGGCGACGGAGGTGTCCTCCCCGGCCTTCGCCCGCTGGTGGCGGGCCTACCAGGAGCATGGCCCGGCCCTAGCGGCTCCCGCCCCGCCGTTGCAGGAAGCGGACGGCGGCCGCGTACGGGCGCGCCCGCCGCGAGCCCGCCGGGAAGGCGCGGTCGATGCGGCGGCGCGCCCCTTCCCAGAGCCGGTGGACGGCTGAGGACTCCATGGCCTGGACCCGTCGCTGGAGTTCCTGGAGCGCCGCCTCCGCCGCCGCGCACCGCGCGTCCCGCTCCGCCAGCCGTGCTTCCCAGGTGGCCACCAGCGCCGCTTGCTCCGCCAGGGCCGCCCGCTGGCTCTCGATGAGGGCCTCGGTGCGGAGCGCCGCCCGGCGCTCGTCGTCGATGCAGTCGCACAGGACCGAGAGCGCCTCGTTGATCTCCCGCCACGGCTCCCCGTCGTCCGGGCTACCGTGCCGCAGGGCGTGGAGCGCCAGGTAGAGGGCCTTCAGGGCGAAGGACGCCTCCGGCGTGTCCACGGCGTCCGCGGGGCGTGAGCGGTAGTGCCAGAGCTGGTCCTGGGCGAACGCCTGCGCCTGGCTCAGCGTCTCGGGGTCGTCCGCCAGTGCCGGATTGCCCAGGAATGCGGCCAGCCGCCGGAGGGTGCCGTGCAGGTCATAGAAGTAGTCCTTGTAAAAGACGAAGATCCGCCGGGCGCCCTCCGTGCCCCTGAGGGACGCCATGGTGTAGGTGAACCAGAGGTCCAGGGACTTGGCCAGGCTGAACCCGTGATGGCGCTGGAGGGAGCCGGCCACGTCCAGGGGGTTCCGGATGCAGATGACGTAGCTCATGCTGGGGAGCAGGGTGCGCCAGAAGGGGAGGGTCAGCGAGTTCCGGGGGTCCTTCCAGCCCCACAGCCCCGCCGCCCCGAAGTCCTCCCGCAGGACGGCCAGCGCCTGATCCCGCAGGTCCGCCAGGTCTGCCCGCCGCTCCCAGCCCTCCGGGAGGGGCGGCGGCTCATGCCAGCTCCCGCCCAGGCGCGCCAGGAGGAGGTCGTTCAGGTCGGTCAGCCGCTGGTGCTCCCAGAAGCCCAGGGGGTTCATCTCCGGGTGCGGCTGCATGAGGTTGTCCGGGTGGCCCAGGTGGAGGCCCAGGAGGCTCAGGAGCCGGGTGGTGAGGGAAGTCCCGCTGCGGTGCATGCCCAGGACGCACACCACCGTGCCCGGCGGCGTACGGCGCTCCGGCGCCGTCACCCCGTCCTGACGCTGCACGCTTACCTCGTTGACCTGCATGCCAGAAGACCCGGTTGTTGTGACGTGGTCAGCAGCCGCGCCCGCAGGGTGTTGGTGGCTTGGAGCGTTGGTGTGGACGCCGGGTGTCGGGCAGCCGTGCGGGCACTCCGGCACGGGGCCGGAGCGGCCAGACCCGGCTAGCACTATACCACATCCGGCTGAACCCTGGCGAACCCGCGGGGCGGATCTCCCCCGGATGGCGGCTTCGCCACTCCGGCCCGCGCCTTGACAGGCCCGGCGGCGGCGATGACCATGAGGGTAGTGGGATCCGACTCCGCAGGGGTGACGGCTCTCCCGGCCCCTGCGGGCAAGGAGGTGCAGGCCATGGCAGGGAAGCGGGCGCTGGCGGTGGTGGACGTGCAGAACGACTTTTGCCCCGGTGGCTCCCTGGGCGTCCCCGAGGGCGACCGGGTGGTGCCGGTGCTGAACCAGTACGCCCGCCGCTTCCATGAGGAGGGCAGCCCGGTCATCGCCACGCGGGACTGGCACCCTCCCAAGACGCGGCACTTCCAGGAGGGCGGCGGCCCCTGGCCGCCCCACTGCGTGCAAGGCACCCCCGGTGCGGCGTTCCACCCGGACCTCCGGCTGCCGCCGGGCACGACCGTCCTCTCCAAGGGGATGGACCCCAACGAGGACAGCTACTCCGCCTTCGACGCGCGGACGGACGCGGGCGAGAGCCTGGCCGAGCTCCTGCGGCGCCTGGGCGTGGAGGAGCTCTACGTGGGCGGCCTGGCCACGGACTACTGCGTCCGCGCCACGGCGCTGGACGCCCTGGCCCAGGGGTTCCGCGTCACGGTGCTCACGGACGCCGTCCGGGGCGTGGACGTCACCCCCGGCGACTCGGAGCGGGCGCTCCGGGAGGTGGTGGAGGCCGGGGCGCGCACGGCCACGCTGGAGACGGTGTTCCCGGCCCACGCCGGCGGCCGCTGACCCGGCGGGCCAGGCAGCGGCCGCTTCGCCAGGGAGGAGGTGCGGCGTGGCAGGCCCTACGAGCATCGAGCCCGGAGTGGGCGCCGTGATCCTGGACGGCCAGGGCCGCGTCCTGCTGCACCGCAGGCCGGAGGACGGCCACCTGTGGGCGCCGCCCAGCGGTACCATGGAGCCCGGCGAGGCGGTGCTGGACTGCCTGCTGCGGGAGGTGCGGGAGGAGACCGGCCTGGACGTGGAGGTGGACGGCTTGGTGGGCCTCTACTCGGACCCGTCCTTCCAGACCGTGGAGATCCCCGGCCAGGGCCGGGTCCAGTTCGTGACGGCGGTGTTCCTCTGCCGGGCCGCGGGCGGCGAGCTGCGCGGCTCTGACGAGGGGTCCGAGTGGCGGTTCTTCCCCCGGGACGCCCTGCCGGAGGACCAGCTCCCCTACAGCCGCGTCTGGCTGGCGGACGCCTTCGCGGCGCCGCGGCCGTTCGTGCGGTGAGGGCGGGGCGGGCCCGTCAGGCGCGGGCCGCCAGCAGCGGGGCCAGCCGCGCCCAGATGGCCTCCGTGACGCGCTCCGGCGGGGCCGCCGCGTCCACCACCAGCCACCGCTCCGGCTCCGCCGCCGCCAGCGCCAGGTACCCCCGGCGCACCCGCTGGTGGAACGCCAGCGCCTCCCGGCCGATGGCGTCCACGCCGGCCTCCCCGGCCTTGCGGGCCAGGCCCACCTCCACCGGCACGTCCAGCAGCACCGTGAGGTCCGGCGTGACGCCCGCCGCGGCGTAGCCGTTCACCGTGCGCACCAGCTCCAAGTCCAGGCCGCGGCCGTACCCCTGGTACGCCAGGGTGGAGTCCGTGAAGCGATCGGAGAGGACCACGGCGCCGGCCGCCAGTGCGGGCCGGACCACCTCCGCCACCAACTGCGCCCGCGCCGCCTCGAACAGGAAGAGCTCCGCCAGCGGGGTCACGCCGCTCCAGGTGACGCTGTCCGTGAGGCCGGAGAAGACGCGTCGCGCCAGGGCTGGCTTGCGGATCACCTGACGGACCACCTCGCCCAGGTCCGTGCCGCCGGGCTCCCGGGTGACGGTGACGGCGCGCCCGGATGCCCGGAGGCGGGCCTCCAGGGCGCGGGCCTGGCTGGACTTGCCGGAGCCTTCGCCCCCCTCCAGGGTGACGAAGATTCCGGCCGTCCTGCCGCCGTCCGCCCGCTCCACCTCCCGCCCCCTACGTGCCGTGCCCGTACGAACCGCCGTTGACGGACGGGCCGATGCGCACCCGCCGGAAGGGTTCCCGGCCGGTGCTGCGCGAGCTCACGTTGTAGCGCTGGGCCATCTGGTGCTGGAGGCGCCGGATGTAGGCGTTCTGGGGTGAGAGCTCCACCGCCCGGCCGCGGTTCAGCACCTCGTTGATGGCCTCCTCCGCCTCCCGCATGGCGTCGGTCACGGGGTCAAAAGGGGCGGTGTCCCCCCGCATGCTCAGGAGGCTCTGCTCCATCTGGTAGATGGTGTTGTTCTTCAGCACGTGGACAGGGATGCCGCGGGACTCCGCCTCCCGTAGGATCTGCGGCTTGCGCCGGTAGTAGTTGCGCAGCGTCATCACGGCGTCCGCCTCGTCCAGGCGGTCCGTGATGGCGCCGGGGACCCCGGCCTGCCGCATGGCCTGCTCCAGCCGGTTCCGGGAGACGCCGAAGGGGAACACCCGGACGCGCGGCCCGGCGCCCGGCGCGGCCCCGCGCTCCGGCCCCCCGGCGGCCGCCGGGGCCCGGCCGCCGGCGCGGTCGGCGCGGCGGTCCCACTCCGCTGCGGGGGCCCGGGCCGGGCCGTGGAGCACGCGGATCTCGCCGTCCTCGCCCACCTCGCGGATCTCCGCCGGGGCGTCGTAGCCGCGGAGGAGAGCGTCCACCGTCTCGCCCACGTCCCGGTGGATGGCTACCCGGTCCCAGGACTGGATCTCCACCAGCACGTCGAAGGTGGGGGGCGCCTTCCGCTCCAGGATGGACTTCTGGGTGCCCCGCCGGCGGGCCTCCTCGTCGCCCAGGGTCACGGACTGGATGCCCCCGATGAGGTCCGAGAGGGTGGGGTTCATCATCAGGTTCTCCAGGTTGTTCCCGTGGGCGGTGCCGATGAGCTGCACGCCCCGCTCCGCGATGGTGCGGGCGGCGGCCGCCTCCAGCTCCGTGCCGATCTCGTCGATGACGATGACCTCCGGCATGTGGTTCTCCACCGCCTCGATCATCACGGCGTGCTGCATGGTGGGCGTGGGCACCTGCATCCGCCGCGCCCGGCCGATGGCCGGGTGGGGGATGTCACCGTCCCCGGCGATCTCGTTGGACGTGTCCACGATGATCACGCGCTTGCCCACGTCGTCCGCCAGGACGCGGGCCACCTCCCGTAGCATGGTGGTCTTGCCCACGCCCGGCCGCCCCAGCAGCAGGATGCTCTTCCCCGTCTGGATCAGGTCCTCAATGACCGTGATGGTGCCGAAGACGGCGCGGCCCACCCGCAGCGTGAGGCCCACAATGCGCCCCCGCCGGTTGCGGATGCAGGAGATGCGGTGGAGCGTCCGCTCGATGCCGGCACGGTTGTCGTCGCCGAACTCGCCGATGCGGGAGACCACGTACTCGATGTCCTCGTCCGTGACCTCCACGTCGCTGAGGATGACCTCCTCCTCAGCATAGCGGGCCTCCGGCAGGCGGCCCAGGTCCATGACCACCTCCAGGAGCGCCGCCTGGTCCCGCCGGGCCTTCAGCGGCCCGCAGATGTGGGGCGGCAGCGTCTGCAGGAGGGCGTCCAGGTCATCTGTGATCACGCGTTGCACTGCTTGCGTCATGGCGCACACGATACCAGGAACGAAGCGCTCTCCACGGCCGCCCGGGCGGGGACCGTCCTGGCCTCTCCCACCGGCACGGTGAGGCGCTTCACCATGACAACGAACTCGCCCTGCTCCTGGAAGCCGGCGTCCCGGAGGGCCGTGGCCACGGAGGTGAGGTAGACCGGCACCAGCGCGAAGAGGGGCGCCCGGCCGGCCAGCCCGGCCAGGCCCTCCTCCAGCAGGGCGCGGGCGCAGTCCGCCGCGTCCGGCGGCGTCAGCACGTCCAGCCGGCCTGCCTTGCCGTCCGGCCGGGTGCGCAGCCAGCCCAGCACGCGGCCGTCCCGCTCCAGCACCAGGCTTCCGCCGCCGCGGCCGCCGGCCCGCACGTCCACGTTGGCCTGCCACTCCTCAAAGGTGGGCGCCTCCTCCCGCCGCACCGGCTCCGGCGTGCACTGGCTGTAGAGCCGGAACAGCGCCCAGGCGTCGGCGGCGGTGCGGCGGCGTAGGGGCAGGGTGGCGGCCGCCGGGCCGGTAGCCGCGGGCTCGTCCCGCCGGTAGAGCCGCTCCAGCAGGTACGGCCGGAAGCCCGCCTTGCGGGCAGCGGCCACCAGGGGCGCGTCCCGTTCCATGCGCAGGAAGAGGGAGCGCACCTTGGCCTGGGCCGCGCCGCGGCTCACCTGCTCCAGCAACCCGGTGGCCACGGCTTGCTCGTCTTCGCCCACGGCCAGCAGGCAGTCCACCTCCCAAGCCCGCCGGTTGCCGCGCTTGCGGGCGGAGACCAGCCCCCGCAGCGTCTGGCCCTGGATGTGCACCCACGTGTGCTTCCCCGTGGCGAAGGAGAACCACTGCTCCAGGGCGCTCTCCAGCGGGTGCGGCGCCTCCACCTCCTTGCCCACCCGGTCCCAGGGCCGGGCGGCGTCGTGGTAGACGCGGCCGTCGAAGGTCACCAGGGCGACGATGTCGGTGGGTCGTACGGTTCGCGCGCTACGCATGCAGCCCTTACTTGGGGCCCGGGCCGGCCTCCGCACGGGCCCGGGCCTCCGCCATGCCGACGAAGTACCGGTGGAACCGCAGGTCGTCGGTCAGTTCGGGGTGGAAGGCGGTGGCGAGGAGGTGCTCCTGGCGTACGGCCACCACGGCGCCGCCGTCCAGCCGGGCCAGGACGTCCACGTCCGGCCCCACATCCTGGATGAGGGGCGCGCGGATGAACACGGCGTGGAAGGGCGGCTCCCCCAGGGCCGGCACCGGCAGGTCCACCTCAAAGCTCTCCACCTGCCGCCCGAAGGCGTTGCGCCGGATCCCCACGTCCAGCAGGCCCAGGGTGGGCCGGTCCAGGTCTGGGACGCGGGCCGCCAGCATGATGGCGCCGGCGCAGGTACCCCAGACGGGCCGGCCGGAGCGCGCCAGCGCCCGTACCGGGTCCATGAGGTCGTACGCCAGCATGAGCCGGCTGATGGTGGTGCTCTCGCCCCCCGGGATAACCAGGCCGTGGAGGCCCTCCAGGTCCGCGGGGAGGCGGACCTCCCGCACCGCCGCGCCGGCCCGCTCCAGGGCCTGCCGGTGCTCTGCGAAGTCGCCCTGCAGGGCGAGGATGCCGATGGTCAGGTGGTCCGTCATCCGGTCCGACCACTTCCCCTCCGGCGCCGGGGCTACCAGCCCCGGCCGGCCAGCAGCTCCTCCTTGGGGATGCTGCCGATCTCCAGGCCGGGCATGGCCGCGCCCAGGCCCTTGGACACCTCCGCCAGGATGGCCGGGTCACGGAAGTGGGTGGTGGCCTTCACAATGGCCTTGGCGCGGCGCTCCGGGTCCTCAGACTTGAAGATCCCGGACCCCACGAAGATGCCGTCCGCCCCCAGTTGCATCATGAGCGCGGCGTCCGCCGGCGTGGCGATACCGCCCGCCGTGAACATCACCACGGGCAGCCGGCCCAGCTCCTTCACCTGCCGCACCAGCTCCAGCGGCGCGCCCAGGCTCTTCGCCTCTGCGTAGAGCTCGTCCTCGCTCATGTTCTGGATCTTGCGGATCTGGCTCATCACCGCCCGCATGTGGCGCACCGCTTCCACCACGTTGCCGGTGCCGGCTTCCCCCTTGGTGCGGATCATGGCCGCGCCCTCAGCAATGCGGCGCAGCGCCTCACCCAGGTCCCGCGCGCCGCAGACGAAGGGCACCTTGAACTGGTGCTTATCGATGTGGTGTTGCTCATCGGCTGGCGTCAGCACCTCG
>DATCLE010000212.1:0-17185 GCA_036564075.1 Dehalococcoidia bacterium | reverse complement strand
CCACCTCCGCGTGGCCGATGGAACCGTCCGGCATGGTCAGACGGCCGCGCTCTTCGAAGCCGAAGGCGCGACAGAGGAAGTCCAGCGCCGCCGGCGCATCGTGGTAGACGATCATCGGGACAATTCGCTGGGCGATGCCTGGAACGCTCTGCTGCACGGAACCCCTCCTGTGGCTGGCGTCAGTGGCCCCACGGTACCCGGTCCAGGGCCGCGCGTCTTGGAAGGATGTTACCAGGGGGGCCGTCAGCCGGCGGCAATGCCGTGTTCGCCGGGGAGCTGGCGCCGCCGGAACTCGGCCGGGGTGCAGCCGGCAAAGGCGCGGACGTCCCGGATGAGGTGGGCCTGGTCGTAGTAGCCGCACGCGCAGGCCACCTCGGCGTCGCTCATGGTGCCGGGGACGGCCAGGAGGCGGCGGGCCCGGTCAAACCGGAGGATGCGGGCCAGCGTCTTGGGCGGCAGGCCCACTTCCCGCCTGAACTGCGCCACCAGGTGCTTCCGACTCCAGCCCAGCTCCGCCGCCAGCCCGCCGATGGCCGCCCGGCCGTCCGTCTCCCGGAGCCGGCGCCAGGCCCAGAGCACGCCCGCGTTGGGCGGGGGCGCGGCGGCCAGCCGACCGGCCAGGTAGCGCTCCACAGCCGCCAGGCGGCCCTCCCAGTCCGGCGCCGCCGCCAGCCGTTCCGCCAGGGTGGCGGCCTCCGCGCCCAGCAGGTCCGCCAGGTCCACCACCCGGTTGGCCAGCCCGTCCATGGGCACGCCGAAGAGCAGCCGCGCGCCCACGGGGGTAAGGTCCACCTGGACGCCCCGGGAGGGGCCGCACGTCTCCGTGACCACGTAGCGCTGGTGCAGGCCGGCGGCGAAGGACCGGAGCGCCCGGGCGCCCCGGCCGGGCTCCTCCGGGTCCAGCACGCGGAGCGGCGCGCCCAGGTTGATGATGACCACCACGCTCCCGGAGGGGACCTCCCGCCGGCGCAGGGGGACCGGCGGATGCTCGGCGTAGCCGGCCAGCCGGTGGACGTAGGGCCGGAGGGCGGGGTCCGGCGCACGCCGCACCGACTCCGCCGGCGGGTCGCCGGGGGGGTGTCCGGGGGCAGCAGTGCCGGGCGCCTGCGCGGCCATGCCATCACCTCGTGCGGTCCACCGTACCCCAGCCGACGACGGCCCGTCAACCGGACGGTGGCAGCTCGCTCTCCTGAGCCCGCCGCCGGGAGGGCCGAAGGTCTGATGGGGCCCCGACCGGGACGGTCCGGGGGGACGCGTTGATCCTTGCAGCCGCCCGGCCTGACGCGGCCCCATTCCCCGTCCCCTCCCCCACACGTACTTGGGGGAGGGGGGCCATGCCAAGGTTCGCCAGTTCTCCGGTTGCCGCCCCTGCCCGGGCGTGCAGGGGAAGGGGCGGGGCGCGGCGTGCCGGTGTGGTACCATCGGGCCGTGGAGCAGCCCACCACCTTCCCCTGCGCCAACCCCGCCTGCGGCCGCGCCATCCGGACCGATGCCCCGGCGGGCCACGCCGTGGCCTGCCCCGCCTGCGGCACCGTGAACCGCGTGCCGCTCTACCGCTTCTGCCCCCGCTGCGCCGCGCCCCTGGGCCGCCGGGACGTGGGCGGGCGCCTGCGCCCCGCCTGCGAGGCCTGCGGCTTCGTGGTCTACGAGGGGCCGGAGGTGGGCGTGGCGGTGGTGATCCGGGACGGGGACGGCCGCGTGCTCCTGGGCCGCCGCGCGCCGGGCGCCTCCTACGCAGGCCGCTGGTGCATCCCCTGCGGCTACCTGGAGTGGGGCGAGGATGTGCAGGAGGGCGCCCGACGCGAGTTCCGGGAGGAGACGGGCCTGGAGGTGGAGGTGGGCGCCGTCCTGGCCGTCCACACGAACGTCCACCGGCCGGACCGCCGCGCCGTGGGCATCTGGTTCGAGGGTCGCGTGACGGGCGGCCGCCTCCAGGCGGGGGACGACCTGGACGCCGTCGACTTCTTCCCCCCGGACGCGCCGCCGGACCTCTGCTTCCCCACGGACCGCCTGGTGCTGGCCCAACTGGCCGCCCGCCCGGACGCCGCCGCGGGCTGACCCGCCGCCCCGCAACGGACGTGTGCTACAGTGGAGGCGGCGCCGCCCTTCCCGCAGCGAAGGGCGCCGGAGGCGGGCCAGCATGCAGGGTGAGCAGGGGCCGCGGTTCGACGTGCTGGGCACCACGCGCGCCGTGGTGGACCAGGCGGCCCACGTCCGCATCGACCGCGGGCGGGTCGAAGAGGCCGCCGCGCGGCTGGCACGGGAGGGGGCCGTCCCCCCGCCCTGGAACCGCCGCTACCACTACAGCGGCGACCCCGACTCCACCGCCCAGTACGTCCTCATCCTGGACACCCTCAACTTCTGCTTCTGGGGCGAGCCGCGCTGGCGCGTCGCCTACAACGGTGAGGTGCTGGACGGCTACTGGGCCCTGGCGGCCGCCCTCACCCGCGCCATCCGGGAGGGCACGGCGCCCCTGCTGGACGCGCGCTACCTGGCCCGGATGCCCCGGGAGGACCTGGAGGAGGTCCTGCGGGGCGAAGGCGTCATCCCCCTCCTGAACGCCCGCTGGCGGAACCTCCGGGAGGTGGGCCGCATCCTGGCGGACGACTACGGCGGCCGATTCGTCCACGTGATCGAAGAGGCGGGCGGCTCCGCCGTGGCGCTGGCGGCGCTGCTGGCGGCGCGCTTCCCCTCCTTCCGGGACGTGGCGGTCTACCGCGGTCGGGAGGTCCACTTCCTGAAGCGGGCGCAGATCTGCGCCTCAGACCTGTACGGCACCTTCGAGGGGCGCGGCTACGGCGCCTTCCACGACGCCGGCCGGCTCACCGCCTTCGCCGACTACAAGCTGCCGCAGATCCTGCGGGAATGGGGCATCCTGGTCTATGATGAGGCCCTGGCCGCCCGGGTGGACGCCCGCCTCCCCATCGACGCCGGGAGCGAGGAGGAGGTGGAGATCCGCGCCTGCACCGTCTGGGCGGTGGAGACGCTGCGGGACGCCCTGGCGGACCGCGGCGTCTCCTTGACCGCCGCCGAACTGGACTGGGTCCTCTGGGAGCGCAGTCAGGGGATGCAGGCGCGGCCGTACCACCGGACCCGCACCATCTTCTACTGACCCCCCGCAGACCGGGAACCGCTCCGGCGGTCCCGGCGTCTTCCCCCGTAGACACGTGTGACACACCGGAGGGACGCCATGCGCCGGTTCCTGTTCATCTCCGCCGTCGCGGCCGCCGTGGCCGGCCTCGCCTGGGCCGCCGCGCCCGGCCGCGCCCACGCCTGCTCCCTGGTCCCCGTGGTCGACCTCACACCGGAGTTCGTCCGCGCCCAGGCCGAGCGGGCGGACCTCATTGTGGTGGGTGAAGCGGGGGCGGAGTGGCAGGCGGACCAGGGGCGGGCCTCCGGAGATACCCCGGTCTCCAGCCGGGACGAACGCCCGCTCACCGCCACGAACGGCGACGTGCCCTACTACTCCCTGGTCCTGGTGGCCGCCGTGCTGAAGGGCGAGGCGCCCGCCGGGTCCATAGACGTGGGGCCTTCGGGCTTCCTGGGGCCGGACTGCTCCGGCGGGCCACGGCTGGAGCTGGGGCAGCGGGTGCTGCTCTTCCTCCGGCAGGGGGAGCCGCCCAACGCCTTCGCCGGCGAGACGTGGAGCTTCACCGGGCCGAGCTGGTACGCCCTGGAGGACGGCCGCGCCCACTACCGGTCCTTCGCGCAGGGCCGCCCGGACTGGGACGCGGCCGAGCTGGTCCGACTGGTGGCCGCCACGGCAGGCTCCGACCCGGCGCAGGTGGAGCAGGCCGTCCGGTACGCCCGCGGCGAGGACGTGGAGATGCCCCGCATCGTGCCGCTGGCAGGGGCGGAGCCGGCGACCGACCCCGCGCCGCCGGACACGGCACCCGACGAGGAGGCCGCCGCGTCCGGGGGCGCCTCCCGCAACGCTGCCTGGGCAGCCGCCGCAGCGGGAGCGGCCGTGGCGGTCGCGCTGGCGGGCCTCCTCGCCCGGCGGCGCCGGGCGGCGTAGGTCCGGCGCCCTAGCCCTCCGGCGCCAGGCGCAGGATGCGGTCGTCCTCCGGGCCGGGGTTGCCGCGGCCGTCGCGGTTGTTGGTGAGCACGTAGAGGGAGCCGTCCGGCCCCTGGACCACGTTGCGCAGCCGGCCGTACTCGCCCTCGATCAGCGCCTCCAGCTGCGGCTCGCCGCCGTCCGCTGGGAGCCGGAGCCGCCAGAGGGAGGTGCTCCGCAACCCGGCGAAGACCAGGTCCCCCCGGAGCTGCGGGAAGCGGTCCCCCGCCACGAACGCGGCGCCGGAGGGCGCCCACGTGGTCCCGGCGCCGCTCTCGATGACCGGCCGGGTGAAGCCGTCCGTCTGGCCGGCGTTCCCCTGCATGGCGGGCCAGCCGTAGTTGGCGCCGGGCTGGATGCGGTTCACCTCGTCATGGGCGGAGGGGCCGTGCTCCGTGGCGTAGAGCTGGCCCGTGCCGGGCTGCCAGGCCAGCCCCTGCGGGTTGCGGTGGCCGTAGGAGTACACCGGGGAGCCGGGGAACGGGTTGTCCGCCGGGATGGAGCCGTCCGGGTTCAGGCGGAGGATCTTCCCGGCCAGGGAGCCCACGTCCTGGGCCAGGTCCTGCTGGGCCGCGTCGCCCGCCGTCACGTACAGCTTCCCGTCCGGCCCGAAGGCGATGCGGCCGCCGTCGTGGATGCGGGCGCCGGGGATGCCGTCCAGGATCACCACGGGGTCCGTCAGCCGGTCGTTCGCCTCCGTGTACCGCACCACGCGGTTGCGGAGGCCGCCCCCGGCGGCCTCGGTGTAGTACACGTAGACCGCCCGGCTGCGGGGGAAGTCCGGCGCCAGGGCCAGCCCCAGCAGGCCGCCTTCGCCCTCCTCCGCCACCTCGTCGATGGTCACGGCGGGCTCCGGCAACAGCCGCCCGTCCCGGACCACCCGCACCCGTCCCGGCCGCTCCGTGACGAAGATCCGGCCGTCCGGCGCAAAGGCCAGCTCCCAGGGCGTGTCCAGCCCCGTTGCCACCGTCTCCACCCGGAAGCGCACGGGGCCGGACGGGGTCGGCGTCTCCGTGACGCCGCCGGAGGCCGACTCCGGCGTGGGAGTCCCGTCCGGGCCGGAGCCGCCGCAGGCCGCCAGCAGCATCACCAGTGCCGCCAGGAGCCAGAGGCGCCCCGGCCCGCCGGGCGTGCGCGCCCGCCGTGCCCCCGTACCCGCCGTCGTGCGGAAGGCCACCGGGCTTCCCCTGCTACCGCGGCGGCATGCGGAGCGCGCCGTCCAGCCGGATGGTCTCGCCGTTCAGCATGGGGTTCTCCACAATCTGCCGCACCAGCAGGGCGTACTCCTGCGGGCGGCCCAGGCGCTGCGGGAACGGCACGTTGGCCTCCAGCGCCCGCCGCGCCTCCTCTGACAGCCCGGCGAACATGGGCGTATCGAACAGCCCGGGGGCGATGGTCACCACCCGGATGCCCAGCCGTGCCAGGTCCCGCGCCACGGGCAGCGTCATGCCCACCACACCGGCCTTGGACGCGGAGTACGCCGCCTGTCCGATTTGCCCGTCGAAGGCCGCCACGGAGGCCGTATTCACCACCACGCCCCGCTCGCCTTCGGCGTTGGGCTCGTTGGTGGCCATGCGGGCCGCCGCCAGGCGGATGACGTTGAAGGTGCCGATGAGGTTGACCTGGATCACCCGGGCGAAGAGGCCCAACGGCATGGGGCCGTCCTTGCTCACTGTCCGCGCCGCGGCGCCGATGCCCGCGCAGTTCACCACCACGTGGACGCCGCCGAACTCCCGCACGGCGGTGTCCAGCGCCGCCGTTACCTGGCCCTCGTCCGTGACGTCCGCCGGAGCGAAGATGGCACCCTCGCCCAGGGTGCGGGCTACCTCTTCGCCGGCGGAGCCCGGCCGGTCCAGCACGGCCACGCGGGCCCCCAGGCTCGCCAGGAGTTCGGCCGTGGCCCGGCCCAAGCCGGAGGCGCCGCCGGTCACCACGGCGCCGATCCCCTCGATCTGCATCGCGCCCCTCCCGTCTCGGTGGTTGGCGGGACTGGCCCGCCTCCGCCCAGTATACGATACGGCGCGGCCGGCCCGCCCGGATGGATCCCGGCTCTGCTACAATGGGGCGGCAGGCGGCCCGCCGCGGAAGGAGCTGGGCATGGAGCTGGCGTCCGGCGTGCACCGGTACGGGGGCGGCCCCGTGAATTGGTACCTGGTGGAGGAGGGCGGGAAGGTGACCGCCGTGGACGCGGGCACCCCCGGCGACTGGGCCGTCTTCATGGCGGCCCTCCGAGACCTGGGGCGGAGCCCGGCCGACGTGGAGGCGGTGGTCCTGACCCACGCCCACCAGGACCACATCGGCTTCGCGGAGCGTGCCCGCAGCGAGGCGGGCGTCCCCGTCCGCGTCCACGAGGCCGACGCGGCGCTGGCCCGCGGCGAACGCCCCCCGCGCCGTGACCGCAGCCTCCTCCCCTACCTCCGGCACCGCGCCGCGCTCTCCCTCCTGGTCTACTTCCTGCGCAAGGGGGCCGCCCGCACGCCGCCGGTGCAGGAGGCGCACACGTTCGCGGATGGGGAGACGCTGGACGTGCCGGGGCGCCCGCGGGTCATCCACGCGCCGGGACACACCGAGGGAAGCTGTGCCCTGCACCTCCCGGAGCGGGGCACCCTCCTCAGCGGCGATGTGCTGGTCACCCGCAACCCCCTGACCGGACGGCCCGGACCCCAGGTGATGCCCGCCGCCTTCAACGCCGATACCGCCCAGGCGTTGGAAGCGCTGGGGCGGCTGGAGGGACTGGACGCGGCCGCCGTGCTGCCCGGTCACGGCGACCCGTGGACCGGCGGCGTGGCGGAGGCGGTGCGGCTGGCGCGGGCGGCCGGGCCGTCCTAGGCGGCGCCCGGCTCCAGGAGCACCTTCAGCACCCCGTCCGCCTTCCGGTCGAACAGGCGGTACGCCTCCGGCGCCCGGTCCAGCGGCATGCGGTGGGTGATGACGAAGGTGGGGTCCAGTTCGCCGCGCTGGATCCGTTCCAGCAGCGGACGCCAGTAGCGCTGCACGTGCACCTGGCCGGAGCGCAGCGTCAGCCCCTTCTCCATCACCGCGCCGATGGGGAACTGGTTGGCGAAGCCGATGTAGTCGCCGATGATGGAGACGGTGCCGCCCTTCCGCACGGCGCGGATGGCGTCCGAGAGGGCGTCGATGGCGTCGGACTCCAGCTTCACCCGCTTCTGCACCCGGTGCCGGAGCGACCGGGCGTACCGGAACCCCGTGGCGTCGATGCAGACGTCCGGGCCGCGGCCGTGGGTCAGCTCCCGCAGCGTCTTCACCGGCTCGTCCTCGTCGTAGTTGATGGTCTCGGCCCGGAAGCGCTCCCGCGCCACGTCCAGCCGGTAGCCGATGCGGTCGATGGCGATGATGCGCTGGGCCCCCATGATCCGGGCCGATGCCATGGCCATGAGGCCCACGGGCCCGCAGCCGAAGACGGCCACCGTCTGGCCGGGGCCCACGCCGCCGTTCTCCGCCGCCATCCAGCCGGTGCAGAGGATGTCGGAGAGGAAGAGGACCTGCTCGTCGCGCAACTCCTCCGGCACCTTCAGGCAGCCCACGTCCGCGTAGGGCACGCGCACGTACTCCGCCTGGCCGCCGTCGTAGCCGCCCACCAAGTGGGAGTAGCCGAAGACGCCGGCGATGCTCTGGCCGTAGATCTCCTGCATGACCGGGTTGGGGTTGGTGCCATCGCAGAGGCTGAACTGGCCGTGCTGGCAGAACCAGCACGTCCCATCGGCGATGACGGCGGCCACCACCACCCGGTCGCCGGGGTGGAGGGTCCGCACCTCCGGCCCCACCTCCTCCACCACGCCCATGAACTCGTGGCCGAAGACGTCGCCCTCCCGGGTGTCCGGGATGTCGCCGTGGTAGAGGTGGAGGTCGGAGCCGCAGATGGTGGTGTTGGTCACGCGGACCAGGGCGTCGCCCGGCCCGCCGATGACCGGCTTGGGCCGCTCCTCCACCCGCACGTCCTCCGGTCCGTGGTACACCAGCGCCCGCATGACACGCCTCCCGCCGCCCGTCTGCACTGAGGGTAGGTGCCGCCGGCGGGCGGCGCATCCCACGGACGGGGGAGCCGTTGCGCAGACGGCGGCGCGGCATGTACAGTTGGGCTGCCCCGGCGTACACACCCGCAGCACAGGAGCCGCCCATGACCGCCGAGTCCGTCCTGGGGATCCAGGTAGGCCACACCGCCACCTTCACCAAGCAGGTCACGGAGGCGGACGTGACCGCCTTCGCCCAGGTGACCGGAGACGCCAACCCCGTCCACCTGGACGCGGCCTACGCCGCCCGCACCCGCTTCGGGCAGCGCATCGCCCACGGCATGCTGAGCGCCGGCTTCATCTCCGCCGCGCTGGGCACCCGCCTGGCCCCGGACGCGGTGGTGGTGTACGTCTCCCAGAGCATGCGCTTCCGCCGCCCCGTCTTCATCGGCGATACGGTCACCGCCCGGGTGGAGGTGACGGCCGTGGACCCGGAGAGGCGGCTGGTCACCGCGCGGACGGACTGCACCAACCAGGACGGGGAGACGGTGCTGACGGGGGAGGCCACGGTCCTGCTGGACCCGCTCCGCTGAGCCCGCGGCGTTTGCCGCAACGCGGCGGCGTCGTCTACAATGGGGCGAGGCCGGTTCCGCCCCTCCAGGCGGGGACCGCCTCCGTTGTTCCGGCCCGGACGCGCGGGCCCCGTCACCCTGTACCGCGCCGCCGAGGGGGAGGTGAGGCGTTCGTGTTCGATGCGCAGCGGATGAAGGAACTGGAGGACGCCCTCCGCGGATGGGAGGAGGGCACCCTCAAGAAGACCCTGGAGAAGGCGCCGGAGCGTCAGGCCGTGTTCGCCACCAGCTCCACGGAGACCCGGCGCCTCTACACGCCCCTGGACATCCTGGATACGGACTACCTGCGGGACCTGGGCTTCCCCGGGGAGTACCCCTACACCCGCGGCGTCCAGCCCACCATGTACCGCGGCCGCCTCTGGTCCATCCGCCAGTACGCCGGGTTCGGCACGGCGGAGGAGACCAACGAGCGGTTCAAGTTCCTGCTCTCCCAGGGCCAGACGGGCCTCTCCGTAGCCTTTGACCTGCCCACCCAGCTGGGGTACGACTCCGACGACCCGCTGGCGGAGGCGGAGGTGGGCCAGGTGGGCGTGGCCATCGACTCCCTCCGGGACATGGAGGTGGCGTTCGAGGGCATCCCGCTGGACCGGGTGAGCACCAGCATGACCATCAACGCGCCGGCGGCGGTGCTGGTGGCCATGTACATAGCCGTGGGGGACCAGCAGGGCGTCCCGCGGGGCGACCTCATGGGCACCGCCCAGAACGACGTGCTCAAGGAGTACGTGGCGCGCGGCACCTACATCTTCCCGCCGCGCCCCTCCCTGCGGTTGGCGGCGGACCTCATGTCCTTCTGCGCCCGTGAGGCGCCCAAGTTCAACAGCATCAGCATCAGCGGCTACCACATCCGGGACGCCGGCTCCACCGCCGCGCAGGAGATCGCCTTCTCCTTCGCCAACGCCATCGCGTACTTGGAGGCGGCGCAGGAGCGCGGTGTGGACATCGATGACATTGCGCCGCGCATCTCCTGGATCTTCAACACCCACAACAACTTCTTCGAGGAGATCGCCAAGTACCGGGCGCTGCGGCGGATGTGGGCGCGGCTCATGCGGGAGCGCTTCGGCGCCCGGGACCCGCGCTCCTGGATGCTGCGCACCCACAGCCAGACCGGCGGCTCCACCCTCCAGGCGCAGCAGCCGGAGGTGAACATCGTCCGGGCGGCCATCCAGGCGCTGGCAGCGGTCATCGGCGGCGTGCAGTCGCTGGCGCTCTCCTGCTACGACGAGGCGCTGGCGCTGCCCACGGAGGACGCCCAGCGCATCGCCGTGCGGACGCAGCAGGTCATTGCCCATGAGACGGGCGTGACGGACACGGTGGACCCCATGGCGGGCTCCTACTACGTGGAGTGGCTCACCAACGAGCTGGAGAAGAAGGCCCGCGAGATCATGGACCGCATTGAGGACATGGGCGGCGCCGTGGCGGCCATCGAGTCCGGCTACATGCAGACGGAGATCCAGGAGGCCGCCGTCCGCTACCAGCAGGAGATCGAGCGCGGGGAGCGGGTCATCGTCGGCGTGAACAAGTTCACGGAGGGCGGCGACCAGCCCCCCACCATCTTCCGCGTGAACACGGAGGTCCGGGACCAGCAGGTGCGGAAGCTCCAGCAGCTCCGCCGGGAGCGGGACCAGGCGGCCGTGGACGCATCGCTGCGGCGGCTGCGGGAGGCCGCCCAGGGCACGGAGAACCTGATGCCACCCATCCTGGACGCCGTGAAGGCGTACGCCACGCTGGGGGAGATCTGTGGCGTGCTGCGCGAGGTCTTCGGCGACTACCGCGCGCCGACGGCCGTGTGACCGCGCGGCGGTCCGGGACAGAAACCAGCAGGAGGGGGAGACCGAGCCATGAAGCCGTTGGAGGGAAAGGTGGCCCTGGTGACCGGCGCGGGCCGGGGCCTGGGCCGGGCCTGCGCGGAGGAGCTGGCCCGCTACGGCGCCAGCCTGGTGCTGAACTACACCACCAGTAAGGAGGCCTGCGAGGCGCTGGCCCAGCAGATGAGCGCCAACGGGGCCAGGGCCCTGGCCGTGCAGGCGGACGTCCGCAGCTACGACCAGTGCAAGGCCATGGTGGACCGGGCGCTCCAGGAGTTCGGCAAGATCGACATCCTCATCAATAACGCGGGCATCAACCGGGACCGGACCATCCGGCGGATGAGCACGGAGGAGTGGGAGGACGTCATCCAGACGGACCTGAACTCCGCCTTCTACTGCACCAGCCTGGTGGTGCCGGGCATGGTGGAGCAGAACTACGGCCGCATCCTGATGATGAGCTCCATCATCGGGCAGATGGGGAACGTGGGGCAGTCCAACTACGCGGCGGCCAAGGCCGGCATGATCGCCATGACCAAGTCCCTGGCGCAGGAGCTGGCGCGGTACAACATCACCGTGAACGCCCTGTGCCCCGGCTTCGTGGAGACGGACATGCTGGCGGGCGTGCCGGAGGAGCCCAAGAAGGCGCTGCTGGCGCGCATCCCACTGGGCCGCTTCGGCCGGCCGGAGGAGGTGGCCGCCCTGGCCCGCTTCCTGGTGACGGAGGGCGATTGGATCACCGGCCAGCAGTTCAACATCAACGGCGGCATGTACATGTAGCCGCCGCCCCGTGGCAGGACGCACCAGGGCCCCGGCGACGTGCCGGGGCCCTTCGTCATGCTCCGCAACGGCCGGCCCTCCGCTACGGAATGACGCCCTGCTCCTTGAGCCGGGCGATGCCCTCCCAATCGTACCCCAGCTCCAGCAGCACCTCCTCCGTGTGCTGCCCGAACTCCGGCGCCGGCCCCCGCGGCTGCCACGGCGTCCCGGAGAAGTCCGCCGGGCTCGCCACCATCCGCACCGGCCCCTCCGGCCCCGGCACCTCCACGAACGCCCCCGCCGCCTGGGCCACGGGGTCCCCCACCACCTCGTTCACCGTCTGCACCGGCGCCCACCACACGTTCTCCCGGTCGAAGACCTCCCCCCACGCCGCCAGCGGCTTCGTCGCAAACACCCGGTCCAGCTCCGCCACCAGCGCCGCCGCGTGCTCCCGCCGCGCCGCCAGGCTGGCGAACCGCGGGTCCTCCCGCAGGTCCTCCCGGCCCAGGGCCCGGCAGAGGTCCGGCCAGTGCCGGTCCCCCTGGAGCAGCAGGAGCCAGAACCAGCGGCCGTCCCCCGCCTGGAAGGAGTTGATGATGGGGTTGGGGGCGTGGAACCGGTCGTACGGCTGGATGGGGAGGCCCCGCAGCGCCAGGTTGGTATCCCAGCCCAGCATGTACACGCCGATGCGCAGCAGCGAGACCGCCACCCGCTGGCCCGTGCCGGTGCGCGTCCGCGCCAGCAGCGCCGCGCACACCGCCCCCGCCGCCGCCTGGCCCGCCATGTGGTCGCCCATGCCGCCCCGCTGCTGCGGCAGCGCGTGGCCCGCCGCCGTCAGCGACGCCGCCACGCCGGCGCGGGACCAGAAGGCGCCCACGTCGTACGCCGCCCGGTCCCGCTCCTCGCCGTCCGGGCCGTAGCCGGTGACCTGGCAGTACACCAGGCCGGGGTTGAGCGCCGCCAGCTCCTCGTACGTGAGGCCGAACGCCGCCAGCACCCGGGGCCGCACGTTGGTGACGAAGACGTCCGCCCCTTCCAGCAGCGTCCGGGCAATGCGGCGCCCCTCCTCCGTCTCCAGGTTCAGCGCCACGGAGCGCTTGCCGCGGTTGTCCAGCTCAAAGGGCGGGTTGGCACCCGGGGGCAGGAGCGAGAGCGAGGCGAAGAGCCCCCGGAAGGGGTCGCCGGTGGGCGGCTCGATCTTGATGACGTCGGCACCCCAGTCGCCCAGGATGGCGGCGGCGGACGGTCCGGCCACCCAGAACCCCAACTCCACGACCTTGATCCCCTCCAGCGGTCCGGGCATGGGCGGTCCTCCTCCCTCACTGAAGTTCGGTGTCCATGACTATGCCGCACCGGCGGCGCGGGTGGCAAGCCCCGGCGCCTTCCGGCGGCGGCCCCCCCTGTGCTACACTCCCAGGTGCGCGCCCAGACCGCGGCAGGACCGAAGGTTGCGATTCTACGAGCACGAAGCCAAGCAACTCCTGGCCCGCTACGGCATCCGTACCCTCCCCCGCGCCCTGGCCCGCACGGCGGACGAGGCCGCCCAGGCGGCGGCACGGCTGGGTTTCCCCGTGGTGCTGAAGTCCCAGGTGCTCTCCGGCGGGCGGCTGAAGGCCGGCGGCGTCCGTTTCGCCGCCGACGAAGCCGAGGCCCGCGCCGCCGCGGAGGCCATCCTGGCGCTGGAGATCCGCGGCCGCCGCCCCGCCGGCGTGCTGGTGGAGCCGCGGGCGGAGGTGGCCCAGGAGCTCTACCTGGCCGTCACCTACGACGCCAACGCCAAGCTGCCGGTGGCCATCGCCTCCGACATGGGCGGCATCGACATCGAGGAGGTGGCGGAGCGGCACCCGGAGCGGGTGGCCCGCCGGCACTTCTCGCTCCTGCTGCCCTTCAGCGACCACCCCTTCCGCGACTGCGTGGCGGCGCTGGGCCTGGCGGGGCCGGACCTGGCGGCGGCGGCGGACGTGCTGGCGCGCCTGGCCCGTGCCTTCGTGGAGCATGACCTGACGCTGGCGGAGATCAATCCGCTGGGCCGGCTGGCGGACGGCTCCCTGGCCGCCCTGGACTGCCACGTGGACCTGGAGGACGAGGCGGCCGGCCGCCAGCGGGCGCTGCTGGAGGAGCTGGGCATCGACCCCGGCGGTCGGCAGGCGAAGGAGCCCACGCCCTTCGAGCGGCGGGCGGCGGAGATCGACGCTTCGGACCACCGGGGCGTGGCGGGCCGCATGGTGGAGTTCGAGGGCGAGCTGGGCCTCATCATCGGCGGCGGCGGCGCCTCCCTCACCGCCTTCGACGCGGTCCGCCGCTTGGGCGGCCGGCCCGCCAACTACTGCGAGATCGGCGGCAACCCGTCCGTCCGCAAGGTGTGCGAGCTCACCAAGCTCATCCTCACCCGGCCCAACGTCCGCAAGCTGGCCGTGATCATGAACGTGGTGAACAACACCCGGGTGGACATGGTGGCGCGGGGCGTCATCAAGGGCGTGGTGGAGTCCGGCCGGGACCCGGCGGAGACCATCGCCGTGTTCCGCATCCCCGGCGCCTGGGAGGAGGAGGGGTTCCGCCTCCTGCGCCACTACGGTGTGCCGTACCTGGACCGCCGCGCCTCCATCGACGAGGCGGCCCGCCGGGCCGTGGAGAGCCTGAGGAGCTAGCGCGTGGCGGTGCAGGAGGCCGGCTACCAGTTCGACGTGGAGGAGGCGGTGCGCCACCTCCGGGCGGCGGACCCCGTGCTGGCGCGCATTGTGGGCGCCGTGGGGCCCTTCGCCATGGCCATCCGGCCGGACCCCTACCAGATGCTGGTCCGCGCCATCCAGTACCAGCAGATCACCGGCCGCGCGGCGGCGGCCATTGAGCGGCGGTTCCACGAGCTGTACGGCGGCGCCCCGCCGGAGCCGGCGGCACTGCTGGCCACGCCGGACGAGGCGTTGCGCGGCGCGGGCCTCTCCCGCCAGAAGATCGCGTACCTGCGGGACCTGGCGGCGCGGGCGCTGGACGGTACACTGGACACCTCGGACCTGCACCGGCTGCCGGACGAGGAGGTGATCCGCCGGGTGACGCTGGTGAAGGGCATCGGCCGGTGGACGGCGGAGATGCTGCTGATGTTCTGCCTGGGCCGGCCGGACGTGCTGCCGGTGGGCGACCTGGGGCTGCGCCGCGGCGTCCAGCGGGCGTACGGGCTGCCGGACCTGCCCGCGGCCGACGAGCTGACGCGGCTGGCGGAGCCGTGGCGGCCGTACCGGAGCGTGGCCACCTGGTACCTGTGGCAGAGCGTCCGCATGACGCTGCCGGAGGGCTAGCGGGGTCGGGCCGGGGTCCGGCAGAGGAGCGTGGCACGGTGGCCATCCTCGTCAACGAAGAGACGCGCATCATCGTCCAGGGGATCACCGGTCGCGAGGCCGCCAACTTCGTGCGTGACGGCCTGGACTACGGCGCCAAGATCGTGGCGGGCGTGACGCCCGGCCGCGGCGGCCGGGATGTCCACGGCGTCCCCGTCTACGACACGGTGCGCCAGGCGGTGGCGCAGGGGCCCGTGGACGCCTCCGTCCTGGCGGTGCCCGCCCCCTTCGTCCGGGACGCCGCCTTCGAGGCGCTGGACGCGGGGGTCCCGCTGCTGGTCATCCTCACGGAGCGGGTGCCCCGCCGGGACGTGGTGCAGGTGCTGGAGCTGGCCCGGCTGCGCGGGGCGCGGGTCATCGGCCCCAACTCCATGGGGCTCATCGCCCCGGGCAAGACCAAGGTGGGCTCCGTGGGCGGCCCCGCCGCCGACGCCGCCAAGTCCTTCCAGCCGGGGCCCGTGGGCATTATGTCGCGTTCCGGCGGCATGACCACGGAGATCGCCTCCCTGCTGCTCCAGCACGGCCTGGGCCAGTCCACCGCCGTCAGCATGGGCGGCGACCCTATCATCGGCAGCACCTTCGTGGACCTGCTGCCGCTGTGGGAGGCGGACCCGGAGACGCGGGCGCTGGTCATCTTCTCGGAGCCGGGCGGCCGCATGGAGCTGGCGCTGGCGGAGGAGGTCCGGCGGCGGGGCTCCCGCCTGCCGGTGGTGGCCTTCATCGCCGGCGCCTTCGCCGACGAGATGCCGGGCGTCCGGTTCGGCCACGCCGGCTCCATTGTGGAGGGCCGCGCGGACACGGTGGCGGAGAAGCGGCGGGCGCTGCGGGAGGCCGGGATCCTGGTGGCGGAGCACCTCTCGGAGGTCCCGGGCCTGGTGCGGCAGGCCCTGGGCCAGGCGGTGACGTAGCCGTGGGCATGTTCGTCTCGCTGACGGTGGCGGAAGACCGGTGCGCGCGGGAGCCGGCCTGCCGGGAGTGCGTGCAGTCCTGTCCGGTGGACATCTTCACCCGGGAGGCCGGCGGCGTGGCCCGCGTGGTGGCGGAGCACGAGGACGAGTGCATCCTCTGCGACCAGTGCATGGTCCGCTGCCCCGTGGAGGCGGTGACCCTCACCAAGCACTACTGACCCGGCCCCCCTGGCACCCGCCGCCGATCTCGGGTACCATGGCCCCACGCCGGCGGCTGTCCCTCCGCAGGACGGAGGGCCCGCCCAGCAAGCCCCGGTGCAGAGGAGTCGTGAGCCGGCTGCTTCGCACGCTGCAGATCGTCCCCGCTCTGGACCCCGCCGCCCTGGAGGCCGCGGCCCGCTCGACGGCGGACGCGGTGGTGCTGGACCTTTCCCGGGCGATCTCCGATACTGAACGGGACCGCGCCCGCCGCCAGGCCGCGGACGCCGTGCCCGGGCTGGCGGTGCCCGGCCGGGAGGTCTGGGTACAGGTGGGGGACGCCCTCAGCCTCCGCACCCGGGACGACGTGGCCGCCCTGGCCCGCCCGGAGGTGACGGGCTTCTGCCTCCCCCGGACCGAGTCCGCCCGGCAGGTGCTCTTCCTGGAGGCGCTCCTGCGGGACCGGGAGGCGGCCCTGGGGCTGGAGGAGGAGACGTTCAAGGCCATCCCCTGGATTGAGACGGCCCTGGGCCTGGGGGCCTGCCAGGAGATCGTTCGGGCGTCCCGCCGGGTGGTGGCTGTGGCCCTGGACGGGGCCGGCTACGCGGAGGACCTGGGGCTGGAGCGGACGCCGGAGGACGCGGCCCTGCTCTACGCCCGGGGCGCGGTGGTGCAGGCGGCGGGGCAGGCGGAGGTGCTGGCCCTGGACGGCCCGTACCCCGTGCCGGGAGACCGGGCGGGACTGGTGGAGGAGACGGAGCGGGTCCGGGCGCTGGGCTTCCACGGGAAGTTCGTGCTGGACCAGGAGCAGGCGGAGGCCGTGGGCCTCATGCTCCGCCCCACGCCGGCCCAGGTAGAGGGCGCGCGGCGGCTGCACCAGGCGTTCCAGGCGGCGCAGGACCGCGGCGAGCGGGCCGCCGTGGTGGACGGCCGGTACGTGGACGCCGTGGTGGCGGCACGGGCCAAGCGGGTCCTGGACTTGGCCGCCGCCATCGAAGAGAAGGAGCGGGCCGGCGCCGGCCGCGGCTAGCCGGCCCGGAAGCCCCGCCGGCCCCCTGCGGGGGAGGGGCCGGCGGCCGATACGTCAGCGGACGAGTAGGGAGGAGATCACCATGAACGATGTCGTCATCGCCAGTGCGGTCCGAACGCCCATCGGCACGTTCCTCGGGTCGCTCTCCAGCCTCCAGGCCTACGAGCTGGGCGCCGTGGTCATCGCCGAGGCGCTGCGGCGGGCGAAGGTCCAGCCCGACCAGGTGGACGAGGTCATCATGGGCAACGTCCTCCAGGCGGGGCAGGGCATGAACCCGGCCCGGCAGGCGGCGCTGCGGGCGGGCCTGCCGGTGGAGGTGCCCACCATGGCCATCAATAAGGTGTGCGGCTCCGGCCTCAAGGCCGTGGCCCTGGCGGCCCAGGCCATCGCCCTGGGCGACGCGGAGATCGTGGTGGCCGGCGGGCAGGAGAGCATGAGCAACGCCCCGTACCTGGTGCCCAAGGGCCGCACCGGCTACCGCATGGGCCACGGCGAA
>DATCLE010000211.1:0-17608 GCA_036564075.1 Dehalococcoidia bacterium | reverse complement strand
GACCAGGGCCGGCCTGCCCACGCGGCCGCGCTCCTCGCGGGACTCCACCAGCCCGTCCCGCTCCAGCACCGTGAGGTGCTGCCGGATGCCCGTGGAGGTCAGGCCCAGGGTCCGGCCCAGCTCCTTGACCGTCGCGCGACCCTCCCGCCGCAGGTACCGGAGGATCGCCTCTCGTGTCGCTTGCATGGCGGCCACCTTCGGCGGGAACTCCCCTTTTCCGCCGGTTTCACTGTCTAAATTCTACCACATTCCCCGCGCCCGGCAACCGCAAGGGACGGAGGCGGCTGGCCGCTGGGCGGGCTCTGGGCTATGATGGAGCCGGGAAGGGCGCGCCCCAGGCGCCCGCTCCCGGTGGACCGGCCATGGCGGAACGACCCATCGATCCCCTGCAGCGGAAGGACGAGGCGGACCTGGTCCTGGAGCGCGCCGCGGACCGGCTGCGCGCCCTCCTGCGGGACGCGGCGCGGGAGCTGGACCCGTTCCCGCCCTTCCCCGGCTCCTTCTTCACCCTGGCCATTGAGGTGGAGCCCGGTCCCGCCGCCAGCCCGGACCGCGGCTGCGTGGTAGTCTGCCCGGACGGCGAGCTGCGGGAGCTGCTCATGGGGGTGGACTTGGAGGACGCGGCGCTCTCCGGCTGGCAGGACCCCGTCTCCATGCGGAAGGAGGAGCTGCGGGAGATCCAGCTCCACCCGCGCGACTACATCGTCTACGCCTACGAAGCGCTGACCCGCATCACGGAGCTGCTGCTGGAGCGACAGGGTGAGGCGGGCCGCTGACGGGGCGGCGCTACTCTGAGGGCCGGACGGAGAAGTACTTGGACTGCGGGTGGTGGGTGACGATGGCCGCGGTGGAGGCCTCCGGCACCAGTTGGTACCCCGCCGAGAGGCTCACGCCGATGGTCTCCTGCGCCGGCAGCACCCGGAACAGCTTCTCGTGCTCCTCCAGGTCCGGGCAGGCGGGGTAGCCCCAGGAGTACCGGCGGCCCTGGTCCGGCCCCAGCCCCAG
This sequence comes from Dehalococcoidia bacterium, assembly GCA_036564075.1. GTDB lineage: Bacteria > Chloroflexota > Dehalococcoidia > DATCLE01 > DATCLE01 > DATCLE01. The sequence goes on along the minus strand of DATCLE010000211.1, from coordinate 16,603 downwards.
CTCCCGCCGCACGCGGGCGTGGACGTACTCCGCCAGCGCCTCCGCCGTCTGCACGCTGAGGCCGTGGATGAAGTAGGAGGCGGCGTACTCCCCCTCCTGCTGGAGCCGCTGCACCAGCTCCGCGGCCTCGCTCCCCACGGTGACGATCTGGAACGCCACCACGTCCATCCGCCCGCTGCCCGCCGGCTGGAAGTAGTCCGCCAGACAGACGCGGTCGCGGTCCGGGCGACGCGGGAAGGAGAAGCGGGCCAGCTCCCGGGCGCGGTCCGCCGGGTCATAGACGATGAGCTCGTTCCCCGATGACTGGCACGGGAAGTAGCCGTAGATGACCCGCGGCTGCAGGTAGCCCTTGGCCTCCGCTTCCGCCTGGAGCGCCCGGAGGCGCGGCTGGAACTCCTCCGCCACCAGGCGCTCCCACGCCTCGCCGTGGACGCGGCCGCCCCACTGGTTGCGGAAGAGGGCGTTGAGGTCCAGGTGGGGCCACACCTCCCCCAGCGGGACGCCGTCCAGCACCCGCCAACCCCAGAAGGGCGGCTCCGGCACCGGGACGTCCACCCGCACCTCCGGCGACCGCTCCGTGGAGCCGGAGCCGCTCAGGTCCGCCTCCGGCGTGTGGAGCGCCGCCTCCGCCTCCCGGATGGCCTCCTCCACGAACCGGTCCCGCACCGCCGGGTCCATGAGGCGGTCCATGATCTCCAGCCCCTCAAAGGCGTCCTTGGCGTAGAAGACGCCGGCGCCGTAGGGCGTCTCGCCGTCCACGAAGAGGATGCGCCGGCCGTAGGCGCGGTTGATGGCGGCGCCGCCCACGATGACGGGGATGGCCAGCCCGCGCCGGTGCAGCTCCTGCACGCAGAGGGGCATCTGCTTGGAGGTGGAGACCAGCAGCGCGCTCAGGCCGATGGCGTCCGCCCCCACCTCCACCGCCGTATCGATGATGGTGTTCAGGGGCACCTGCTTGCCCAGGTCATACACGGTGTAGCCGTTGTTGCTGAGGATGGTGTGCACCAGGTTCTTGCCGATGTCGTGCACGTCCCCGAACACCGTGGCCAGGACCACCTTCCCCTTGGTCTGCCCCTCTGACCGCTCGAAGAACTGCTCCAGGTGGGCCACGGCCCGCTTCATGACCTCCGCGGACTGGAGCACGAAGGGCAGGATCAGCTCCCCGGCGCCGAACTTGTCGCCCACGTCCTTCATGGCGGGCAGCAGCACCGTGTTCAGGATCTCCACCGGCGTCTGCTCCCGCATGGCCTCGTCCAGCAGCGCCTCGATCCCCTCCTTCTTCCGGTGCAGGATCTGGTAGTGGATCCGCTCCTGGACCGTCATCCCCTCCGTGGGGTCCGCCTGCTCCTGGGCGGCGGCCTGGACGCCGTGCCGCTCGAAGTACTCGATGAAGCGGGGGAGCGCGTCCGGGGTCCGGGCGTAGAGGAGGTCCTCGCAGAGCCGCCGCTGCTCCTCGTCGATCTCGGCGTACGGGGTGATGTGAGCCGGGTTCACAATGGCCAGGTCCAGCCCCGCCTCCACCGCGTGGTGGAGGAAGACGCTGTTCAGCACCGCCCGGGCGTGCTGCTTCACGCCGAAGGAGACGTTGCTGACGCCCAGGATGGTGAAGACGCCGGGCAGCTCCGCCTTCACCCGCCGGATGCCCTCCAGCGTCTCCAGGGCGGAGCGGGCCAGCTCCTCCTGCCCCGTGGTGACGGGGAAGGTCAGCACGTCGAAGATGAGGGCGTCCGGCGGCAGGCCGTACTCCCCCGTGGCGATCTCGTAGATGCGGCGGGCTACCGCCAGCTTCTTCTCCGCGGTGTGGGCCATGCCCTCCTCGTCGATGGTGAGGGCCACCACGGCCGCGCCGTGGGTCCGGGCCAGCGGCAGCACGCGGTCCACCCGCTCCCGGCCGTTCTCCAGGTTGATGGAGTTGATGATGGCGCGGCCGGGGTAGACCTCCAGCGCCGCCTGGATCACGGCGGCCTCCGTGGAGTCGATCATCAGCGGCGCCTCCACGCCGCTGGCGATCTTCCGCACGGCCCGGCGCATCTGTTCCGCCTCATCGGCGCGCTCCGTGAGGGCCACGCAGACGTCCAGCACGTGGGCGCCGCTGTCCACCTGCTCCCGCGCGATCTGGAGGATGCCGTCGTAGTCCTCCGCCAGGAGGAGCTGCTTCACGCGGCGGCTGCCCTGGGAGTTCACCCGCTCGCCCACCAGCAGCGGCTTGGGCTCCTGGTGGAGCGTCACGGAGCGCATGCCGCTGGAGACGCGCGGTTGGTCCCGCACCGGGCGGGGCGTGCGCGGGCGGCCGCCCACCGCCTCCACCAGGAGACGCAGGTGCTCCGCCGTGGTGCCGCAGCAACCGCCCACCACGGCCACACCGAACTCCTCCACGAACTCCGCCAGCGCCCGGGCCATGGGCTCCGGCTCCAGCGGGTAGACGGCACGGCCGCCCTCGTTCAGCGGGATGCCCGCGTTGGGGATGACGGAGATGGGCAGGCGGGCGTGCTCCGCCAGGAAGCGGACCGGCTCCCGCATGTGCTCCGGGCCCGTGGAGCAGTTGAGGCCGATGACGTCCACCGGCAGTGCCTGGAGGGTGGTCATGGCCGCGCCGATGTCCGTGCCCAGCAGCATGCGGCCGGTGGTGTCCAGCGTCACCTGCACCTGGAGGGGCGCCCAGCGGCCGGTGCGCTGGAAGCAGCGCTGGACGCCCTCGATGGCGGCGCGGACCTCCAGGATGTCCTGGCTGGTCTCGATGAGCAGCAGGTCCACGCCGCCCTCCAGCAACGCGGCGGCCTGCTCCGCGTACAGCTCCGCCAGCTCATGGAAGGTGATGTTGCTGAGGGCCGGGTCGTCGGAGGAGGGGAGCATCCCGGTGGGCCCCATGGAGCCGGCCACGAAGCGCGGCCGCTCCGGCGTGGCGTACTCGTCCGCCAGGCGGCGGGCCAGCCGCGCCGCGGCCACGTTGATCTCCCGCGTGCGGTCCGCCAGCCCCCACTCCGCCAGGCGGAGGCGGGTGGACTGGAAGCTGCACGTCTCGATGACGTCGCACCCGGCCTCCAGGAAGCCCCGGTGGATCTCCTCGATCACCTGGGGCTTGGTGATGACCAGGTAGTCGTTGCAGCCCTCCTTGCCGCCGAAGTCCTCCGCGGTGAGCCCGTACCGCTGGATGTTGGTGCCCATGGCGCCGTCGAACACCACGACGCGGCGGGCCACCTCCTGGAGGTAGCGGTGCTCCCGGCGCGCCGACGCCGGCGCGGCGGTGCCGGAGGTCCTGATCATGCCTGCCTTCCTCCAACGGGCGATGCCGGGCCGTCCGGCCGCGGCAGAGCAAGGGCCGGCACGGCGTTCCCGCCGCACGGCCCCGCACCCTCTAGGGTACCGGGAAGCGCGGAGCCGCCGCAAGGGCGCCGGCTCACACCGCCTGCCCCACGGCCAGCAGGTGGCCGGTCATGCCCAGCAGCGCGGGCTCCTCCTCCACCAGCCGGACGGCGTCCAGCAGGCGGCGCCAGCGCTGGGGGTCCGCCGCCCGGGCCTCCAGGTCCGGCAGCACCGCCGCCCAGGACTCCACCGCCAGCAGCCGCACCGCCGCAAAGCCCGCCGCCGCCACCTCCGCCGCCAGCTCCTCCGGCCGGTGGAAGTACGCCGTGGTGAACCAACCGGGCCGCCGCTCCGGGTTCCGGTGCCGGCCGGTGGCCAGGTGCTCCGCCAGGACGCCGAGGGACGCCGGGTCCAGCAGGACATCCCGGGCCAGCCAGTCCGCCACCGCCGCGAAGCGGGAGATGCCCGCGGCGGCCAGCACGCCGCCGGGCCGCAGGACCCGCCGCGCCTCTGCCAGGGCCCGGGCGCGGTCCGCCGCGCCCTGGAGATGGTAGAGGGGGCCCAGGAGCAACACCGCGTCGGCGTAGGCGTCCGGCCGGGGCAGGGCGCGGGCGTCGCCGGGCTCCGCCGTGAAGGGCGCGTGGGGCTGCGCGGCGGCGGCCGCCCGCGCCTGCTCCACGTGCAGCGGGACGGGGTCGAACAGCTCCACCCGGTAGCCCCGCTCCGCCAGCCAGGCGGCGTAGACGCCGGCGGCGCCGCCCACGTCCAGCACCACGCCGGAAGGTGGGAGGAAGCGCGACAGGATCTCCCGCGTGCGCTCCAGCTCCACCCGGCCGATGGCGCTGCCGGTCAGCCGCTCCTGCTCCTGTCCCCGTTCGTAGTACCAGGCCACGTCCTCGTCCAGCCTGGGCGTCTCCTCTGCCATGTCCCGTTCCCTCCGGCGGCCCGTCCGGACCCGACCGGAATGCCGGAAGGCCCACCCCCGCACGTCCGGGTGGTGGGCCTCCTGCATCTTCGGGTCCGGCTGTCCTGCGCCGACGCTACGGCGCCCCCAGCGCGGAGGCACACCACCCCCCGGGCCGGGCCATGTCCATGGCCCGGACGCGGCAGGTGAGCCCGTAGTGGCGGATGCCGGTCTGCACGGCGGTGGCTGCCTCCTGGTGGACGGCAGTATAGGTGACGCGCCCCGGCCCCGTCAAGCCGCCGACGCGGGCGTCACTCCAGGACCAGCTCGCCGCTCTTGCCGCCGGACTTGCGCACCAGCCTCACGCCTTCGATGCGCATCCCCCGGTCCACGGCCTTGCACATGTCGTAGACGGTGAGGGCGGCCACGGAGACGGCGGCCAGCGCCTCCATCTCCACACCCGTCTTGCCGGTGGTGCGCACGGTGGCGGAGATCTGCACGGCGCCGGCCGCCTCGTCCGGCGTCAGGTCCACGTCGATGCCGGTGAGCAGGAGGGGGTGGCACATGGGGATGAGCTCGTGGGTCCGCTTAGCGGCCATGATGCCCGCCACCCGGGCCACGGCCAGCACGTCGCCCTTGGCGATGCCGCCCTCCCGGATGAGGGCCAGCGTGGACGGTTGCATGGTGACGGTGCCCCGGGCCACGGCTTCCCGGACCGTGTCCGCCTTGGCCGTCACGTCCACCATGCGGGCGCGGCCGGACTCGTCCACGTGGGAGAGCCGGGGCTGCTGCGGCTCCGTCATCGTCCTCCCCCTTCCCGCGCCAGCTCCTCCAGGATGCGCCGGGCTCCGGCCGCCGCCCGGGCCCGGTGGCTGACGCGGTTCTTCTCCTCCGCGGGTAGCTCCGCCATGGTCCGGCCCAGCTCCGGCAGGAGGAAGATGGGGTCGTAGCCGAAGCCGGAGCGGCCCCGCGGCTCCTGCGCGATGACGCCCTCCACCGTCCCCTCCGCCGTCCAGCGGCGGCCGTCCGGCGCCGCCACGGCGATGACCGCCCGGAAGCGGGCCGTGCGCCGCTCCGGCGGCACGCCGCGGAGCTCCGCCAGGAGCGCCCCAATTCTATCCCCGTCGGACGCGGCCTGTCCAACGTAGCGGGCGGAGTGGACCCCGGGCCGACCGTCCAGGACATCCACCTCCAGGCCGGAGTCGTCCGCCAGGGCGGGGAGGCCGGCGGCCGCCGCGTAGGCGGTAGCCTTCTTCAGGGCGTTCTCATGGTACGTCTGGCCGTCCTCCTCCACCTCCAGGCGCAGGCCCAGGTCCGCGGGGGTGGCCAGTTCAAAGGGGACGCCGGCCAGGAGCTGGCGGAGCTCCCGCACCTTGCCGGCGTTGCCGGTGGCCAGGAGGAGCACGGGGCGGTCCATGGCTCCAGCTTACACCACCCGCGGCTTGGCGGCGACGGCCGGCGGCGCGCCCGGTAGACTGGCCCCATCCACCTGCGAGGTGAGACATGGCGGGCGAGGTCGTCGCAGGCTAAGGGGTCGTCCCCTGTGAGCTTGGGCCTCGGCCGTCTCTCCCGTCCGGCCGCCGGCCGCCCGTGAGCGGCTCCGGCGAACAATCCAGCGGTGCAGTTCGGAAGCCGCGAGCCCACGCTCGTGGCTTTTTTCCTTACGGGGTGGTGCCATGTGCGCGTGAGCAACATCAGCAAAGCCTACGGCGGCAGGGACGTGCTGCGGAACGTCTCCTTCGTGGTGAACGCGGGCGACCGGCTGGCCGTGGTGGGCCCAATGGCGTGGGCAAGAGCACGCTGCTGCGCGCCCTGGCGGGCCTGCACCTCTGGTGGCCGGCCGGGTGCGGCTGGGTGCCGATGTCCGGCCCGGCCTGCTGGCCCAGGACCAGGGCGGGCTGGACCCGGACCGCAGCCCCGTGGAGACGCTGCGGCCGCTGGCGGCCGTGGAGGAGGCAGAGCTACGGCGGATCCTGCACCACTACCTGATCACCGCCGCAGAGGCCCACACGCCGGCCGGTCGCCTGAGCTACGGCCAGCGCGCCCGCCTGGCCCTGGCGGTGCTGGCCCCGCAGGGGGTGAACCTCCGCCTGCTGGACGAGCCCACCAACCACTTGGACATCCCGTCCCGGGAGGCGTTCGAGGAGGCGCTGGGCCGCTTCCCGGGGACGGTGCTGGTGGTGAGCCACGACCGCTACTTCGTGGAGGCGTTCGCCGACCGGACGCTGGTGGTGGCGGGCGGGACCGTCCGGGACGTGCCGCTGCGGGCATGGCGCCGCCCGTTGAGCGCGCCCCCGCGCGGTGCTATAATCCCGGCACCGCAGGCCCGCCCGGGGGGCCGCGGCTCCTCGCCCCGGGGAGGCCGTCCTCCCCCTTGCTGACAGCGCCGTGACCTACCGCGAAGCCCTCGATCTCCTCCAGCGCGTTGCCGCCCTTGACTACGAGCGGGCGGGCGTCGCCACGTTCGCCACCACGGACCCCCAGCTCACCCGCATGCGGGCGCTCCTGGCGCACCTGGGGGACCCGCAGCAGGGCAGGCGGACCGTCCACGTGGCAGGGAGCAAGGGGAAGGGCAGCACGGCCGCCATGGTTGCCGCCGTGCTGCGGGCGGCGGGCGCCCGCACGGGGCTCTACACCAGCCCCCACCTGCATGACTTCCGGGAGCGCATCGTGGTGGACGGCGCGCCCATCCCGGAGGAGGCCTTCGCGGCGCTGGCGGGGGAGGTGGCCGCCGCGGGGGAGGCGGTCCTGGCCGCGGGCCACGGCCGCCCCACCCTGTTCGAGCTGCTGACGGCGCTGGCCTTCCTCCACTTCCGCGCGGCGGAGGTTCGCTGGCAGGTGGTGGAGGTGGGCCTGGGCGGCCGCCTGGACCCCACCAACGTCCTGGACCAGAAGGAGGTCTGCGTCATCACGCCCCTCAGCCTGGAGCACACGGCGGTGCTGGGGAGCACGCTGCCGGAGATCGCCGCGGAGAAGGCGGCCATCATCCGGCCGGGCAACCAGGTGGTGATGGCGTTACAGCGGGAGCCCGCCGCCGACGTGGTCCGCGCCCGCTGCGCGGAGGTGGGCGCCGCGCTGCATGAGGTAGCGGCGGAGTGCGCCGTGCGCCGGGACCGGGCGGACGCGGACGGCCAGGAGTTCCGCCTGCGTACCCCCGCCGGGCTGTACGCCCTCCGCCTGCCGCTCTTGGGCCGGCACCAGGTGGAGAACGCGGCCGCGGCCGTCCGGGCGGCGGAGCTGGCCGGGGCGTTTGGGCCGGAGGTGCGGCCGGAGCACGTGCGGGAGGGGCTGGCGGAGGTGCGCTGGCCCGGCCGCCTGGAGGTGCTGAAGCGCCGCCCCCTCCTGGTGGTGGACGGCGCCCACAACGTGGACTCCGCCCGCCGGCTGCGGGACGCCCTGCACGACCACTTCGGCGGCCGGCGGGTCATCCTGGTGGTGGGCGTGCTGCGGGACAAGGACATGGAAGGCATGGCCCGGGAGCTGGCGCCGGCGGCGGAGACCGTCATCGCCGTGGGGCTGCGGCACCCGCGGTCGGCCGCGGCGGCGGACGTGGCGGCCGCCTTCGCCCGGGCGGGGGCGGTGCCGCTGACCGCGCCGGACGTGGGGGCGGCGGTGGACCAGGCGTGGTCCCTGGCCGGGCCGGAGGACCTGATCTGCGTCTGCGGCTCGCTGGCGGCGGCGGCAGAGGCGCGGGAGCACGTGCTGGGGATTGTCCCCGGCGCGTTGCGGCCCTAGACTGGGTGAGACAGCCGCAGGTGGGTCATGGAGTGAGGAGGGCCGCCATGGCTACGCCCAACGACTCCCAGCGACGCGTCGTCATCACCGGTATGGGGATCATCAGCCCCCTGGGGCTGACGGTGGACGACTTCTGGCAGGCGTGCGTGGAGGGCCGCTCCGGCGTGGGCCTGCTCACGGCGGAGTTCGGGGAGGGCTACCCCACCCGCGTGGTGGCGGAGGTCAAGGGCTTCGACCCCCACGACTACATCGACCGGAAGGATGCGCGGCGCATGGCCCGTTTCTCCCAGATGGCGGTGGCGGCCGCGCGGCAGGCCCTGGAGGACGCCGGGCTGGACCTGGAGCGGGAGGACCGCGCCCGCTGCGGCGTGCTCATCGGCAACGGCATCGGCGGCTTCCCCAACGTGGACGAGGCCATGCGGGTGATGCTGTCCCGCGGCGGCATGCGGGTGGACCCGTTCTTCGTGCCCAAGATGCTGCCCAACATGGCGGCGGCCAATGTGAGCATGGTCTTCGGCCTCAAGGGGTACTCCAACACCGTCACCACCGCCTGTGCCGCCGGCACCCAGGCCCTGGGCGACGCCATGAACCTCATCCGCCACGGCCGGGCGGACGTCATCGTGGCCGGCGGCACGGAGGCCGGCATCAGCGAGCTTGGCCTGGCGGGCTTCGCGGTGATGCGGGCTATGACCACCCGCAACGACGACCCGCAGCGGGCCAGCCGGCCCTTCGATAAGGACCGGGACGGCTTCGTCTCCGGCGAGGGCGCCGCCATGCTGGTGCTGGAGAGCCTGGAGCACGCGCTGCGCCGCGGCGCCCGTATCCGCGCGGAACTGGCGGGCTACGGTGCCTGCTCCGATGCCTTCCACATTGTGGCCCCCTGCGCGGACGGAGAGGGCGCGGCCCGCGCCATTACCTGGGCGCTGGAGGACGCGGGCGTGACGCCGGACGAGGTGGACTACATCAACGCCCACGGCACCTCCACGCCCCTCAACGATGTGGCGGAGACGCTGGCCATCAAGCGGGCGCTGGGTGAGCGGGCCTACCAGGTGCCGGTGAGCTCCACCAAGTCCATGGTGGGCCATGGCCTGGGCGCCTCCGGCGCCATCGAGTCCGTGGCCTGCGTCCGCACCCTGGAGACGGGCATCATCCACCCCACCATCAACTACGAGACGCCGGACCCCGAGTGCGACCTGGACTACGTGCCCAACCGGGCCCGCCGCGCGGACGTGCGGGTGGTGCTGAAGAACAGCTTCGGGTTCGGCGGGCAGAACGCCTGCCTGGTCTTCCGGCGGTACGAGGAGTAGCGGGTGCGGGTGCTGGTGACGGGCGGGGCGGGGTACGTGGGCAGCGTGACGGTGGCCGAACTGGTCCGGGCCGGCCACGACGTTGCCGTCTACGACAACCTCAGCACCGGCCACGCCGCCGCCCTGCCCGCCGGCGTGCCGCTCACCGTGGGCGAACTGGGCGACGCGGAGCGCCTGGACGCCGCCTTCCGCGCCGGCCCCTTCGACGCCGTCATGCACTTTGCCGGGCTCATCGCCGTGGGGGAGTCCATGGCGGAGCCCGGCCGCTACTTCCAGAACAACGTGGCGGACACCATCACCCTGGTCAACGCCGCCCTCTGCCACGGCGTGCGGCGTTTCGTCTTCAGCTCCTCGGCGGCGGTCTACGGGGTGCCGGAGACGGCGCCCATCCCGGAGGACCACCCCATCCGCCCCATCAACGTCTACGGTGAGACCAAGGCCATGGTGGAGCGCATCCTGGCCTGGTACGGCTCCCAGGCGGGGCTGGCCTCCGTCTGCCTCCGCTACTTCAACGCCGCCGGCGCCACGGAGGACCTGGGGGAGGCCCACGACCCGGAGACGCACCTCATCCCCCTGGTGCTCCAGGTCCCCCTGGGCCGCCGTCCCGCCGTCCGCCTCTTCGGCACGGACTATGAGACGCCGGACGGCACCTGCGTCCGGGACTACATCCACGTCTCGGACCTGGCGCAGGCCCACGTCCTGGCCCTGGAGCGCTGCCATGGCGGCTGGCGGGCCTACAACCTGGGCAACGGCCGCGGCTTCTCCAACCGGGAGGTGATCGAGGCGGCCCGGCGGGTCACGGGCCACCCCATCCCCGTGGAGGAGGCGCCCCGCCGCCCGGGCGACCCGCCGGTGCTGGTGGCCGCCGCGGAGCGGGCGCGACGGGAGCTGGGCTGGGAGCCGCGCGTCACCTCCCTGGACGCCATTGTGGAGAGCGCCTGGCGCTGGCACCGCGCCCACCCGGACGGCTACCCTCCTGTGGAGGGCTGATCCCCAACGTCTCCCCACGGTTGCCGCCCCCGGACGGCGAAGCGGGCGCCCGGATGGGCTATAATGGCCGGGAAGACGGTGGGACCTGAGCTTGGAGCACCCGGCATGCAAGCGACACAATCGGAGCTGGAGCTGAAGGGCAGGGCGGCGCGGGCCGCAGCGCGGCGGCTGGCCTTCCTCTCCACGGACGTCAAGAACGCGGCGCTCCACAACGTGGCCGCCGCCCTCCTGGAGCGGGAGGAGGAGATCCTGGCGGCCAACCGGCAGGACGTGGCGGACGGCCGCGCCGCCGGGCTGGAGGAGGCGTTCCTGGACCGCCTCCTGCTCACCCACGAGCGCCTGGCCGCCATGGCGTCGGACGTGCGGACCATCGCCGCGCTGCCGGACCCCGTGGGCGAGGAGTTCGACGTGCGGACGCTGCCTAACGGCCTCCGGGTGGGCCGGCGGCGGGTGCCGCTGGGCGTCATCGGCACGGTGTACGAGTCGCGGCCCAACGTGACGGTGGACATCGCCTGCCTCTGCCTGAAGTCCGGCAACGCCGTCATCCTGCGGGGCGGCAAGGAGGCGCTGCGGTCCAACCTGGCCCTGGGCCGGGTGGTGGTGGACGCGGTCACCGCCGCGGGGGTGCCGGAGGGCGCCGTGCAGGTGGTGGAGTCCCCGGACCGCGCGCTGGTGGAGGAGATGCTCCGCCTGCGGGAGTACATTGACCTCATGGTCCCCCGGGGCGGCGCGCAGCTCATCCGCTACGTGGCGGAGCACGCCGCCATGCCGGTCATCGCCGGCGGCATCGGCGTCTGCCATACCTACGTGGACGCGGATGCGGACGTGGCCATGGCGGTGGACGTGGTGCACAACGCCAAGACGCGCCGGCCCAGCATCTGCAACGCCCTGGACACGGTGCTGGTGCACAGCCAGGTGGCGCCCGCCTTCCTGCCGGAACTGGCCCGCCGCTGGGCCGGCGCCGGCGTGGAGCTGCGGTGCGACCGCCGGGCGGAGACCATCCTGGCCGCCCTGGACCTCCCCGGCCTGCGGGTGACCTCCGCGGCGCCGGAGGACTTCGGCAAGGAGTTCCTGGCGCTCATCGCCGCTGTGCGGGTGGTGGACTCCCTGGACGAGGCGCTGGAGCACATCGAACGGTACGGCTCCGGCCACTCGGAGGCCATCGTCACGCGGGACTACGGCCGGGCCATGCGCTTCCTGAACGAGGTGGACGCCGCCGCCGTCTACGTGAACGCCAGCACCCAGTTCACGGATGGCGGCCAGTTCGGGCTGGGCGCGGAGGTGGGCATCTCCACCGGCAAGTTCCACGCCCGCGGCCCCATGGGGCTCCGCGAGCTGACCACCTACAAGTGGGTGATCCTGGGGAACGGCCAGACCCGTCCCTGAACCGAGGTGACCGTCATGCCCGCCTACCACTTCGAGCGGGAGAGCCGCACCCCCTACTCCGAGTCCTACACCATCGAAGAGGACGACCGGGTCATCGGCCGGGTGGACATCCACTTCACCGCCAGCGTGGCCTACGCCACCCTCTGCGTGCCCGAGAGCCTCACTGAAGACGACGTGCAGGAGCTCATCGGCGAGATCGACGAGCGGCTGGTGATGAGCGCGGACCCGTACCGGGAGGACTTCGTGGTGACGGTGTGGGCCGGCCGGGAGGCGGGCGTCTACTCCGACGAGGACTTCGACCGGGACGAGGCGGAGGAGGACGAGGAGGCCGACGGCAACGGCCACCGGTTCACGCCGTGAAGCGCGTCCGCCGCTGGAACCGGTCCCGTACCGCGGACCCGGACGTCACCACGCTGGACCGGGTGCTGGCCACGGTGGTGGAGGGCCGCGTCCACCGGGTGCTGCCGCCGGAGCAGCGCGCCCGGTACGAGCGGTTCCTCTGGGAGGAGGCGGCCCCCGCCGGCCGGTACGTAGTGGCCTTCCCGGTGGCGTGCGGCTGCCTGGCCTGGCTGGGCTTCACCATTGAACGGGCGGACCACACGCCGCGGGGCTTCATGGTGCGCCCGCACGCGGCAGCCGCCCGCATCCCCGACCACGAGGCGCCCGCCCCAGGCTGCCCGGACCTGGCCCCGCCGCCGGGCCTGGCGGGCTGGCCCCGCTGGGACCTGGACCTGACGCACCTGGCAGCGGCGTGGACATCCTAGCGCCGCCCTGGTAGGGAGCACGGGAACGCCCCGGCCGCGGCCGGGGCGTCGTTCGTGGTGCGGCCGGCGCGTCGTTCGTGGTGCGGCCTGCGCCCTACTTGCGGGCCAGCAGCTCCCGCGCCGCGGCGGCGATGGCCGGCGGCGAGAAGCCGAAGTGGTCCAGCAGCTCGTCCCACTTGCCGGACTCGCCGTAGCGGTCCAGCCCCAGGAAGCGCATGGGCACGGGGAAGCGCTCCGCCGCCGCCTGGGCGGCCAGGCTGCTGAGGGCGCCGTGGGCCTGGTGCTCCTCCACCGTGAGGATGGCGCCCGTCTCCCGCGCGGCGGCCTCCACCGCGTCGGCGTCGAAGGGGCGGAGCGTGGCGACGTTCACCACGCGGGCCTGCACCCCCTCCGCCGCCAGGAGGTCCGCCGCCCGCAGGGCCTGGTAGACCATGACGCCGCTGGCCAGGATGGTGAGGTCCGTGCCGGGGCGGATCACGTGGGCCTTGCCCAGCTGGAAGCGGTAGGACTCGTCGTACACCACGGGGACCTTGGGCCGCCCGGTGCGGATGTAGAACGGCCCCGGCGTGCGGGCGGCCGCCTCAATGGCCTGCGCCGCCTCCACCACGTCGGCGGGCACCACCACGTGGAAGCCGGGCAGGGCACAGACCAACGCCAGGTCCTCGATGGCCTGGGCGGAGGCGCCGTCCTCGCCGGTGGTGAAGCCGCCGTGGCTGGCCACCAGCTTGACGTTCAGGCCGGGCTGGGCCACGCTCATGCGGATCTGGTCGAAGCAGCGGCCCGGCATGAAGACGGCGAAGGTGCTGGCGAAGGCGATCTTGCCGGCGGCGGCCAGCCCGGCCGCCAGGCTCACCATGTTCTGCTCCGCCACGCCCACGGTGAAGAACCGCTCCGGGTACCGCGCGCCGAACTCGCGCGCGGTGGTGGACACGCCCAGGTCCGCGTCCACCACCACAATGTCCAGCCCCTCCTGGTACAGCCGCACCAGGGTGGGGCCCAGGGCCTCCCGCGTGGCCGCCGCCGTCCCTGTGGTGGTCATGCCAGCTCCTGTAACGCCTGCTCCAGCTGCTCCGGCGTGGGCGCCTTGCCGTGGAAGGCGGGGTTGTTCTCCATGAAGCTCACGCCCTTCCCCTTCACCGTCCGGGCAATGATTACCGTGGGCCGGCCCGTGACGCGCCGGGCCGCCTCCAGCGCCTCGATCACCGCCGCCAGGTTGTGGCCGTCCACCTCCAGCACGTGCCAGCCGAAGGCCCGCCACTTCTCCGCCAGCGGCTCCGTGTCCAGGATGTCCTTGACGAAGCCGTCGTTCTGGATGCCGTTGCGGTCCACAATGGCCGTCAGGGTGTCCACCTTGTGGTACGCCGCCGCCATGGCGGCCTCCCAGACCTGGCCTTCGTCCAGCTCGCCGTCGCCCAAGAGGACGTAGGTGCGGTAGTCCCGGCCGTCCAGCCGGGCCGCCAGCGCCTGGCCGATGCCGTAGGAGAGCCCCATGCCCAGGGAGCCGGCGGACATCTCCACGCCCGGCGTCTTCCCCGCCGTGACGTGGCCCTGGAGGCGACTCCCCAGCCGACGGAAGGTGGGCAGCTCCTCCGCGGGCAGGTAGCCCGCCTCTGCCAGCACGGCGTACTGGGCGGGAGAGGCGTGGCCCTTGCTCATGATGAACCGGTCCCGGTCCGGCCACGCCGGGTCCCGGGGGTTGTGCCGCATGACCCGGAAGTAGAGGGCAACGAGGATCTCCACGCAGGAGAGCGAGCCGCCGGGATGGCCGCTGTTGGCCGCCGCCGTCATGGTCACAATGTGGCGGCGCATGCGCCTGGCCACCGCGTGCAGCTCATCCAGAGAGAGGGCTGTTACCAAGGGGAGATGTCGCCTCGCTCACAAGGTGCAGGCCGCCGTCCCGGCCGCCTGCGGCCCGGCCTCTGCCGCGGCGCCCTCATTATACTGCACCGTCCGGCCGGGAGAAAGCGGGTCTGCCGGGCGGATCTCTCCCGCGCGCCGTTTACCTCCCTCTATCGCCGGTGTACCATCGGGCCGTGATCGTCGATGTCCACACCCACGTCTTCCCGCCGGAGGTGGTCCGCGCCCGGGACGACTACCTCCGGCGCGACCCCACCTTTGCCGAGCTCTACAGGAGGCCGTCCGCGGCGCTGGCCACGGCGGAGGAGCTGCTGGCGGCGCTGGACGAGGCCGGGGTGGACCGCGCGGTGGCGCTGGGCTTCGCCTGGACGGACCCGGAGCTCTGCCGCCGCCACAACGACTACCTCCTGGAGTGGGCAGCCCGCAGCGGCGGCCGCCTCATCCCCTTCTGCACGGTCCAGCCCGCCGCCAGCTGGGACGAGACCCGGCGCGAGGCCGAACGCTGCGCCGCCGCGGGCGCCCGCGGCCTGGGCGAGCTGCGCCCCGCGAACCAGGGGTACGACCTGGCCGGCAGCGACGCCGCCGGCCACCTGGCCCAAGCCGCCCGGGACCACGGCCTGATCCTGCTCTTCCACGTGAGCGAGCCGGTGGGCCACCGCTACCCCGGCAAAGGAGGGCTGGACCTGGGCGCCTTCTACGACTTTGCGGCGGCCAACCGCGATCTCACGGTGGTGGGCGCCCACTGGGCGGGCGGGCTGCCCTTCTACAGCCTGATGCCGGAGGTGAAGGACCTCTTCAACTCCGTCTACGTGGACACGGCCGCCTCCCACCTGCTCTACCGGGACCAGGCGTACCAGGAGGGCGTGCGGCTCATCGGCGCGGAGCGGATCCTCTTCGGCAGCGACTTCCCCCTCACCACGCCGGCGCGGGCGCGGAGCCGGGTGGAGGCCGCGCCCCTGACGGCGGCGGACAAGCGCAAGATCCTGGGGGAGAACGCCGCCCGGCTCCTGGGGCTGGCCTGATGGCGTCGGAGGCTGCGCCGGAGACCTGCCGCCTCTTCGTGGCGCTGGAGCTGCCGGAGGCGTGGCGGCGTGCCCTGGCCCGCCTCCAGGGGGACCTGCGCGCCCGCGGGCTGGCCGGCCTCCGCTGGGTGCGGCCGGAGGGCATCCACCTCACCCTCAAGTTCCTGGGCGGCGTGCCGGCCCCCCGCGTGCCGGAGATCGATGCGGCGCTGCGGGCGGTCCTGGCGGAGGAGCCGGGCTTCGCCCTGCGCCTGGGGGCGCCCGGCACCTTCGGCGGGCCGCGGCCGCGGGTAGTGTGGGTGGGCGTGGAGGGCGCCGTGCCGGCGCTGGCGTCGCTCCAGCGCCGGGTGGAGGCAGCGCTGGTGCCCCTGGGGTTCCCGCCGGAAGCCCGCCCCTTTGCGCCGCACCTGACGCTGGCGCGGGTGCCGGAGGGCACGGCGCCGGGGCTGCGGCGCACGCTGGCGGCCGCGCTGGCGCAGGTCGGGCCGCCGCCGGCGCCGGAGTTCCGCGTCCGCAGCGTCAGCCTCATGGAGAGCTTCCTGCGGCCGGACGGCGCGGTCTACGTGCGGCGGGCGGCCTATCCGCCGGGCGGAGACGGTGGGTGAGGGGCCAGGACGGCCCCCTGCGGGCTCCGCCGGCCTTGCCATGAATGGTACAATGGTCCCGTAGGAGCAGGGCTTGATGGGACTGGGTACCGGAGAGCGCGGGGGTTCATGAGCCGTGCGCTCGGGGCAGCCAGGCAAGAAGGGAAGGACAGGGCACCGGCCCGCGTACGCGGCCGATGCCCTGTTTCGCGTCTTACGGAGGATCTCGCCGCCTGATCATCCCCGCCGGTCGAGTTGCGGACGGCGTCCGCGGTAGTGTGAAGGAGGGAGCCGTGAACTCCAGCCTCATCGGGAAGATCGAGAAGGCCAAGCGGTACGCGCTGGAACGGGAACGGGTGCGGTTCCAGGAGCTCCGCGTCACGTTCCGCGGGGAGAACGACACGCACGAGGTGGCCTTCCACGACAACCGATGGCGGTGTACCTGTGACTTCTTCGAGGGGTGGGGCATGTGCAGCCACACCATGGCCATGGAGCGTATCCTCCAGGGGATGGTCCCGGAGCGTTCCACGGCGGCGGCCGCCGCGCGCAACGGGACGGGCTGACGGCCGCGATAGGACGGAGGGCGTGACACGGGGACGGCGCAACGCCGTCCTCGTCCCGTTCCGGGGACCGGGCGGCGGCGCGGGACCGTACGGCCGTGCAGTGATCGTGCTAGAATGCAGTGGGAGCTGTTGTGATCAATGAGGGGGTCCGGCGTGGAGCGCAGCATCGTCACTACCATGACCAAGCG
>DATCLE010000210.1:0-2979 GCA_036564075.1 Dehalococcoidia bacterium | reverse complement strand
CGGCGACCCATGCTGTCTCACGGCCTTGCAGGGCCCGGGAGGGGTCGGCCTGCCGCACCTGGTACGACCTACACGGAGTCTGATCGGTTCAACCACAACATACAAGGATGAGTGACACAGGTTGGGGCGTGGTGCTCCTCCTGGGCTTCTCGGTCCCGGTGGCCGCCGTGCTGGCGGTGTTGGTCTGGCAGGCGTTCAAGACTGGCAGGCGCGCATCACCAGCCAGGCCGCCGTGGCGCAGGAGCGGGTGGCGGCGCAACTGACGGAGCTGAACAGCCGGCTTACCGCCGTGGAGAAGCTGCTGCGGGAGGTGACGTAGCGGCGGGCTACTCCGCCCCCGCGGGCTCCCGTCCGGCCAGCCGCCGGGCGTGGGCCTCTGTGATCTCCCGGCCCTGCCGGATGAAGTCCCGGATCAGCGCCAGCTCCTCCGGGCTGTACCGTGCCAGCCGCCGGTTGGTCTCCTCCACCAGCGGCTTGTAGATGCTGCCCACGTCCCGGCCCGCCTTGGAGGTCACGTCCACCAGCACGCGCCGCCGGTCCGCCGGGTCCGGCAGCCGGCGCGCGTAGCCCGCCCGCTCCAGCCGGTCCACCACGGTGGTGACGGCGCCGCTGGTGAGGCCGGCGGCCTCCGCCAGCTGGCCCGCCGTCAGCGGCCCGCGGCTCTGGATGATGCTCAGGCAGCGCAGGTCCGTCCGGTTGATCCCCAGCCGGTCCGCCACAATCTGGTTCACCTGGTCCACCGCGTCGTGGAAGGCGCGCAGCTCCAGGTGGAGATCCTCCAGGGACCGTTCTTCGGATCCGGGACGAAGGTACCTTGACACTCTGAACTCTTACAAATTAAGTTGTTTGTGTCTCTAGCCAGTATACACCAACCGGAGGAGTTCGTCATGTTGCAACGTCTCGCCCGGGCCTGCTACCGGCGCCGTTGGGCCGTGCTGGCGGGCTGGGTCGCGCTGCTCATCGGGCTGACGGCCGTGGCCAGCGTGGCCGCCGGCTCCTACCACATGGAGTTCGACCTCCCCGGCTCCGAGAGCCAGGAGGCCTTCGATATCCTCCAGACCAAGGGCTTCGCCGACCGCACGGGCGTCCAGGGCCAGGTGGTCTTCCGGGCACCCCAGGGAGTGAACGACCCCGACGTCCGCCGGGCCATGGAAGAGCTCTTCGCCCGCATCCAGCAGGAGGTGCCGGACACCACCGTGGTGAGCCCGTACGGGCCGGACGGTGCCCAGCAGATCTCCCAGGACGGCACCATCGCCTACGCGGAGGTGAACCTGGCGGACCGCCCGGTCTCCGAGTACGAGACCATTGCGGAGCAGGTCAAGGGGTACGTGGCGGAGGTCCAGGTCCCCGGCCTCCAGATTGAGCTGGGCGGGGACGCCTTCGCCACCTGGCAGGAGCCGTCCAGCGAGGTCATCGGCCTGCTGGCCGCTGTGGTCATCCTGCTCATCGCCTTCGGCTCCCTGCTGGCCATGGGGCTGCCCATCCTCACGGCGCTGTTCGGCATCGGCTGCGGCGTGGCGCTGGTCCGGCTGGCCACCAACGTGGTGGACATCCCGGACTTCACCCTCCAGGCCGCCATCATGATCGGCATCGGCGTGGGGATCGACTACGCGCTGTTCATCGTCACCCGGTACCGGCAGGGCCTCCAGGAGGGGCTGGAGCCGGAGGGCGCCGTGGTCCGCGCGGTGGACACCTCCGGCCGCGCCGTCCTCTTCGCCGGGACCACCGTGGTCATCTCCGTGCTGGGCCTCTTCGCCATGAACATCGGCGGGCTGGGCGTGGGCATCGCCCTAGGCGTGCTCATGACCATGCTGGCCTCCGTCACCCTGCTGCCGGCGGTCCTGGGCTTCGTGGGCCGCAACATCGATAGGCTGGGCCTGCCGCACCGCCACCAGGCGGAGGGGCAGGCGCGCCGCTCCATCTGGTACCGCTGGAGCCGCGTGGTGCAGCGCCGGCCGTGGCCGGCGGCCCTCCTGGGGCTGGCCGTCCTGCTGGTGCTGGCCGTCCCCGTCCTCTCCCTGCGGCTGGGATTCGGCGACGCCGGCAACCGCCCCACGTCCGACACCACCCGCCGCGCCTACGACCTCCTCTCCCAGGGCTTCGGGCCCGGCTTCAACGGCCCGCTGCTCATTGCTGCGGAGACCCCCGGCGGCGCGGCAGACCTGGCCGCCCTCCAGCGGCTCTCCCAGGTGCTGAACGGGACGCCCGGCGTGGCCTACGCCTCCCAGCCGTTCCCCAACGAGGCCGGGGACGCCGCCATCATCCAGGTGGTGCCGACCACGGCGCCCCAGGACGAGGCCACCACGGACCTGGTGCACCGCCTGCGGAACCAGGTGGTGCCGGAGACGCTGGCCGGCTCCAGCGTGGACGCCAAGGTGGGCGGCTTCACCGCCGGCGGCGTGGACTACGCGGACTACACGTTCCGCCGTCTGCCGGTGCTCATGGGCGCGGTCCTGGCGCTCTCCTTCCTGCTGCTCATGACGGTCTTCCGCAGCGTGCTGGTGCCCATCAAGGCGGTGGTCATGAACCTCCTGTCCATCGGCGCCGCCTACGGCATCGTGGTGGCCGTCTTCCAGTGGGGCTGGGGCGCGAACCTGGTGGGCGTGGGCCGGGAAGGGCCCTTCGAGGCCTGGGCGCCCATGATCCTCTTCGCCGTGGTCTTCGGCCTCTCCATGGACTACGAGGTCTTCCTCCTCTCCCGCATCCGGGAGGAGTACGACCGCACCGGCGATAACGGGCGGGCTGTGGCGGACGGCCTGGCGGCCACGGCCCGCGTCATCACGGCGGCCGCCGCCATCATGGTGGCCGTCTTCGCCAGCTTCATCCTCTTCGACGAGCGGGCCATCAAGATCATGGGCCTGGGCTTGGCGGTGGCGGTGCTCATCGACGCTACCATCGTCCGGCTGGTGCTGGCAACCCCCGTCCTCTCCCTGCGGCTGGGCTTCGGCGACGCCGGGAACCGCCCCACGTCCGACACCA
>DATCLE010000209.1:0-19586 GCA_036564075.1 Dehalococcoidia bacterium | reverse complement strand
AACGAGCGGGACGAACTGGTGGAGACGGCCACCGGCAACCTCTTCCTGGTGCGGGACGGCGTGCTGGTCACGCCGGACCTCGCCAGCGGCCCCCTGCCCGGCGTCACGCGGGAGGCGGTGCTGGAGCTGGCCCGCGCGCTGGGACTGCCCGCGGAGGAGCGGCCCGTGCCGGCGCAGGAGCTGGACGCGGCGGAGGAGGCCTTCGTCACCAGCTCGGTGGCGGAGGTGGCGCCGGTGACCGCGGTGGACGGCCGGCCGCTGGCGGCCGGGCCGCTCACCGGCCGCCTGGCGGCGGCGTACCGGGAGCTGGTGCGGCGGGAGACGGGAGCGAATCTATAACGAGCACCTACGGGATCGGCGGGCGGACGGCGGTTCCCTCACGTGGACGTTAGGTGTAAGATAGGCACAACACCGTGGGCCGCGAAGGCCGGGAGCAGCCAGCGTCCGTATGCGTGTCTTTCGCCGCGAGGAGAGCAGCCTGCCCGCGGAACCCGCTCCGCCGCAGGTCGTGCCCGTGAACGGTCCCGGCGTGCCCCCTGCCGCCGGGACGCGCATGCCCGGACCGCCGGACGGCGCCGCGGCGATCCCCTCCGGCGGGTTCGCCCGCGCCTTCAGTTCCCTCCTGAACCCGCAGTTCCGGCTGCTGTGGTTCGGCACCCTCTTCTCCATGGCCGCCATGCAGATGAACATCATCGCGCGGCCGTGGCTGGCGTACGAGATCTCCGGCTCCGGCGTGGCCCTGGGCGTGGTCTCCCTGGCCCGCGGCCTGCCCATGCTGGTGCTCTCGCCCGTGGGCGGCGTGGCGGCGGACCGCTTCTCCAAGCGGCAGACGCTCCTGATAACCCAAGCCAGCCTGGGCGTCATCGCCGTGATCAACGCCGTGCTCATCTTCTCCGGGCTCATCGAGGTCTGGCACCTCGTGGTGCTGGGCCTGGTGGAAGGCGCCATCTTCCCCTTCAACATGCCCGCGCGGCAGGCCTTCATCCCAGAGCTGGTGGAGCAGGACCGGCTGGCCAACGCCCTGGCCATGCAGTCCACCGGCATGAACCTGAACCGCGTCCTCTCCCCCACCGTGGCCGGCGTGCTGCTGGCCGTGGACGCCAGCCTGGCCTTCGCCGCCGTGGCCCTCATGTACGTGGGCGCCGTCTTCATGCTGCTGCAGCTGCCGCCGGGGCGCGGCGCCATGGGCCGGGGGCGGGGCACCCTGGGCGAGATCCTGGTGGGGCTCCGCTACATCCGGACCAGCCCCGTGCTGCTCACCCTCATCGGCATGGCCTTCATCCCGGTCCTACTGGGCATGCCGTACCAGCAGCTCCTGCCCGTCTTCCAGCAGGACGTGCTGCAGATTGGTCCCGGTAGGCTGGGGACCCTGTACACCGCTGCCGGCGTCGGCTCCCTGGCCGGGTCGCTGATCATCGCCTACTTCTCGGAGTTTCCCCGGAAAGGCCTCCTGCAACTGGTCTCCGGGATCGGCTTCGGCGTCTCGCTGGCCCTGTTCGCCCTCTCCACCAGCTACCCGCTCTCCCTGGCCCTGCTGGCCTTGGTGGGGCTGACCGGCCAAGGCTACATGACCGTCAACAGCGTCCTCATTATGTTGAACACGGACCGGGAACTCTACGGCCGGGTCATGAGCGTCTACATGATGACCTGGTCCCTGATGCCGGTGGCCATGCTGCCCATGGGCGCGCTGGTGGACACCGTAGGCGTGCAGGCCACGGTGGCCGGCGCCGGCGCCCTCTTGGCCCTCTTCATCGCCGTGGCCGCCGTGGTCCACCCGGCGCACCGGAAGATGGAGACGCCGGGCGCCTCGCCCGGACCGCTCTTCCCGCCCCATGCGCCCCCTTGACCGTTCGCCCTACCTGCAACTGATGGCAGGAATGAGCCCTTCTCGCCTATACTGATCCCGCACAACCCGACGCCCCTGGGAGGAACCGCGTTGCACCACGTCCGTGTGGTCGCGCGCCTAGATGGCCCGCTGCTGGAGGCGATCCCGCCCCTCCTCCGCCTGGCCGCGGAGGCGGACGGGCACTACCCCGTGGGCGAGCACAAGCTGCTCCGCCTGCGCCGCGGCGGCGACGACCGCACCCTGGCCCTCCTGGCCTACCACGGCGACCTCCTGGTAGGCTACGCCCACGTGGTCATCTACGAAGAGGACGGCCGGCGCGGCTCCTGCGAGCTGGTGGTCCACCCGGACCACCGCCGCCGGGGCATCGGCGGGCTGCTGCTGGACGCCGCCATCCGCCGCGCCGCCGGGCTGGGCGCCGCACGCCTGGACGTCTGGGCCTACGGCCACCGCCCCGGCAGCGACCAGCTGGCCTTCCGCTTCGGCTGTGTGCCCCGGCGGCGCCTCCTCCACCTGCGGCGCCCGCTGGACGGCGCGCTGCCGGAGGTCCCGCTGCCGCCCGGCGTGACCCTCCGCGCCTTCCGGCCCGGCCAGGACGAGGAGCCGTGGCTGGCCCTCAACCGCCGCATGTTCGAAGGTCATCCGGAGAACGGCCGCTGGACGCGGGAGGACCTGGAGGGCCGGATGGGCCAGCGCTGGTTCGATCCCCAGGACTTCCTGCTGGCGGAGCGGGCCGGAACGCTGGCGGGCTGCTGCTGGACCAAGCGGGAGGATGAAACGCTCCACGCGGCAGGCAGCGGGGAGATCTACGTCCTGGGCGTGGCGCCGGAGGCCCGCTGCGGCGGGCTGGGCCGCGCCCTCCTGGCCGCCGGCCTCCGCCACCTGCGGGACGCGGGCTGCGGGACCGCCGCCGTCTACGTGGACGAGGGGAACCGGCCCGCCGCCGCCCTCTACCGCGGCTTCGGCTTCTCCCTCCACCACGTGGACACCTGCTACTCCCTGGATCTGGAGCCCGCCGCCCAGGGCCCCGCGCACCTCAGGGACGAACCCGCCGCCTGAGGACTAAGAGAAGGGGCGGCCCGGCGGCCGCCCCGTGCGTTCCCCGCCTTCGCGGAGCCGCTCACGACGGCGCCACCGCCTCCTCCGCCCGCCGGCCCCGGCCCAGCAGCCGCCGGAATAGCCGCGGCACGTCGCCGTCGTGCCAGACCACCAGGATCTGGCTGGCAATGAAGATGGAGCTGTACGTGCCGCAGACGATGCCGATGAGCAGCACCCAGAGGAAGCTGCTGATGCTGCCGCCCGCCAATGCCAGCATGGCGACCAACACGAACACCACTGTCAGCGACGTGTTCACGGACCGCCCCAGCGTCTCCTGCAGGCTGTCGTTCACCAGCCGCCCGAACGCCCCCGCGCCGGGCCGCCGCGCATGCTCTCGGATCCGGTCGAAGACCACGATGGTATCGTGGACGCTGAAGCCGATGACCGTCAGCAGCGCCGTGATGAACATGGCGTTCACTTCCATCTGGAACGCCTCGCCCAGGATGGCGAAGGTCCCCAGCACCACCACCACGTCGTGCGCCAGCGCCAGCACCGCCGCCACCCCGTAGCGGAACGGCGCGCCGGCGCTCCGGAACGCCCAGCTTATGTAGAGGAGGATGGCCACCGTAGCGGCCAGCACCGCCAGCGCTGCGTTGCGCACCACCTCCCCGGAGACGATGGGCGAGACGGTGTTGAAGTCCTGGAACCGGTTGGTGGCGTTCCCCTCCCGGTCCACCAGCGGCCCCAGCCGGGCCTGGAGCCCCTGCTCCACCGCCTCCCGCTCCGAGGGCGGCGCCGGGCCGTACTCCGGCTGCTGCGCCTGCCCCTCGAACTCGTCCGTCCGCACCAGGAAGGCGCCGCCGGAGGTCCGCTGCACCCGCGCCTCCGGGTGCCCCAGGTCCGCCAGCGCGTGCTGCACGTCCTGGACGGAGACGCCCTGGTCCTGGAACGCCACCGTGAAGGTGGTCCCGCTGGTGAACTCGATCCCCGGCTTCAGACCGAAGAGCAGCAGCCCCACCATGCCCGGCACCGCCACCAGCGCCGAGAGCCCGAAGTAGAGCCATCGCCGGTGCACGAAGTCGATGGCGCGCGGGCGGGCGGCGGGCGCCTGCTGCGCCTCGCGGTCCGCGGCGCGCACACCGTAGAGCCAGAGGGAGCGGGCCCAGCGGGCGCCCATGATGGCGTGCAGGTACGTGCGGGTCACCGTGATGGCGGAGAACATGCTCACCACCACACCGATGGCCAGTGTCAGGGCGAAACCCTTCACCAGCGCCGCCCCGAACTGCTCCCCGAACCAGTAGAGGATGGCGCAGGTGATGAGGGTGGAGACGTTGCTGTCCCGGATGGAGCTCCACGCCCGGCTGAACCCGGCGTCCACCGCCACCCGCAGACTCTTCCCCGCCCGGAGCTCTTCCCGCAGCCGCTCGAAGATGAGGATGTTGGCGTCCACCGCCATGCCCACGGAGAGGACGAAGGCGGCGATGCCCGCCAGCGTCAGCGTCACGGGCCACAGCTTGAAGACCGCCAGCACCAGGGCGGTGTAGGTCACCAGCGCCAGGCTGGCCAGCAGGCCGGGCAGCCGGTAGTACAGCACCATGAACAGGACCACCAGCCCCAGCGCCACCTCACCGGCGATGACGGCGTTGCGCACCGTCTCGTCGCCCAGGGTGGCGTCCACCTCCTGCTGCTGTACCACGTTCAGCCGCACCGGCAGCGCGCCGATGTTGAGCTGCTTGGCCAGTTGCCGCGCCTCATCCGGGCTGTTGCCGGTGATGACGCCGTTGTCCCGGATGGTATCGCGGACGAAGGGGGCGGAGATGAACTGCCCCTGGCCGTCCTCCTGGAACAGGCCGTCCACGAAGGTGGCGTCCAGGAAGATGCCGATGGGCAGCCCATCGCCCGCATTGGGGGAGGTCGGCTTCAGCCGGGTAGTGGCCTGCTCGAAGACCTCCGCGCCCGTCGCGTTGAACTCGAAGAGCACCTCCGCGTCGGCGCCGTTAATGCGCACCTGCGCGTTGGGCTTGAAGTAGCGGCCCGTCAGGGTGATGTGGCGGCCGTCCACCTCGCCCGTGACCGGCTTCCAGAGGACGGAGCTCTTGAAGAACTCCGGCCCGCGCCTGCTCGTCTCGGACTCAAAGGAGCGCCGGGGGATCGGAACAATCTCGAACCCGCTGCCGTCCGGCGTGAGCTGCCGCGTCAGCACGTTGCCCTGGGCGTCCGTCAGCGGCTCCATGAACTGGAGCTCCGCCGTCCGGCCGATCTGGTCGAAGGCCTGGTCCGCCGTGACGCCGGGCATGGCCACGCTGATGCGGTCCTCCCCCACCCGCGTCACCTCGGACTCCGCCACGCCGAAGGCGTTGATCCGCCGCTCGATGATCTCCATGGCGCCGTCCAGCGCCTGGTCCAGATCCTCCACGTCGGCGGAGGGCTCCGCCTCCAGCACCAGGTTGGTGCCGCCGCGCAGGTCCAGCCCCAGCCGCATCTCCTCCCGGTGGAAGCCGCCGATGGAGACGCCGCGACCCTCCGGCCAGGGGATGAACCCCGGCAGGTAGCGGTCCGGCCGGCCCGGCCAGACGGCGTAGAGGGCCGCCGCCGTCAGCAGCAGGATGCCCAGGAGCGCCAGGTGGTTGAAGCGGATACGCATGGAGGCCGTCCCCCGCCGCCGCTAGCGGCCGGACTCGGCGCCGGGCTGCGCCGCCGCGCCCTGCTCCGCCTCAGCCTCGCGCGGCAGCCGCTGGACAATGGCACTGGTGAGGGCCTGCACCTGCACGCCCGGCCCCAGCTCCAGGGTCAGCTGTGCCGGCCCGTCGTCCGGCACGTGGATGCCGGTCACCGTGGCGAAGAAGCCGGACGTGGTGATGACGCGGTCCCCCGGCCGCAGGTTGGCGATGTCCTGCCGCTGCCGCTTCCGGTCGTTCAGCACCGGCCGCAGCAGGATCCAGTAGAACGCCGCGAAGACCACCACAATGAAGATAATGGACGCCCAGTGTTCCATGATGATCAGCCGTCCCCTCTGCGTTGACCGCCCGCGCCGCCCACGCCGGCCAGGCGCTCCTGCTCCAGCTCCCGCCGGACCAGCTCCAGCGCCTCCTCCCGCGTGGTCACCTCGCCCGCCGCCTGGGCCTCCTGCACCGCCGCCAGCAGCCGGCCGATGACCGGGCCCGGCGTCAGCCCGAACTCCTGCATGACGTCGTGGCCGCTGATGAGCTTAGGCGGCCGGACAATGCTCTCTTCCTCGTACCGCTTGCGGACCACGTACTCCATGTAGCCCACGTGCGCCTTCCACGCGCGGGGGTGCATGGTGGGACCCCGGGCGGCCAGGTGGTCCGCCAGGTTCAGGAACAGCACGTCCACCGCCACCTCCCCCAGGTCCCGGAAGTACCGGTAGAGCGCCCGGCGCGTGGGCGGCCCCTTGGTGGAGAGCTGGCCGGGCCGCAGGTGCTGGTCCACAATGGTCCGCACCATCTCCGTCTCCCGGCGGCTGAAGCGGAAGCGCCGCATGATGCCCGTGGCCAGCTCCGCGCCCAGCTCCGCGTGGCCGAAGAAGTGGATGCGGCCGTCCCGCCCCAGGCTCTTGGTGCGCGGCTTGCCGATGTCGTGCAGGAGCGCCGCGATCTTGTCCACCGCCTTGCGCGGCACGCCCTCCCGGACCTCCTCCTCGAACAGGTCCGGCAGGTTGGGCACCCAGCCGAACCCGTCCCACAGGTCCCGCCAGAAGCGGGCCAGCCGCCGGTTCCGCGGCGCCCGCCGCTCCAGCAT
Organism: Dehalococcoidia bacterium; assembly: GCA_036564075.1. Lineage (GTDB taxonomy): Bacteria > Chloroflexota > Dehalococcoidia > DATCLE01 > DATCLE01 > DATCLE01. The sequence continues at coordinate 12,946 of DATCLE010000209.1, read as the reverse complement.
GAAGTCGAACGCCGCCACCGCCTCAATGGAGTGGTTGAAGACGTCCCAGTAGTGCTCCAGCGGCTGGTCCGTCCCCCGGCAGGCCTCCAGCTCCGGGATGAGGCGCGTCAGCACCGTCATCTCGTCCAGCTGCCGGAGGGCGCGGGCTGCGCGGCGGGTGGCCATGATCTTGCACAGCTCGTCCCGCTTCCGCTCCGGGGACGGCCGTTCGATGCAGCCGGCGTCGGCCCGGGCTTGCTCCACCGTGGCGCCGTCCAGCTCAAAGGCCAGCTCCGCGGCCAGCCGCGCCGCCCGCATGAGCCGGAGGCCGTCGTCCCGGAAGACCTCCGGCCGCACCATGCGGATGACCCGCCGCCGCAGGTCCTCCCGCCCGCCGAAGGGGTCCGTCACCGCCGCCTCACCGTCCAGGCGGAACCCTTCCAGCGGCGCGGCCATGGCGTCCACGGTGAAGTCCCGCTCCGCCAGGTCCTGCAGGAGGTCCCCCCGCAGCCGGGAGAGGTCTACCACGTCCACGGGGCCGCTGTGCCCGGCCAGCACCACGCGGAAGATGCCGTGGCTCTCGTCCAGCGGCACGTAGGCGCCGCCCAGGGTGTCCGCCAGGCGGCGGGCCAGGGCGTCGGCGTCGCCCGTCACCGCCAGGTCCAGGTCCCGGCTGGGGCGACCCAGCAGCGTGTCCCGCAGGAAGCCGCCCACCACGTAGGCCTCCGCCCCCTGGGACGCGAAGAACCGGCGCAGGGCCGTCAGCAGGCCCTCCAGCTCCACTCCCGTCATCCGTACCTTCCTCGGGATCTCGACCCGCAGGCCGGGGTCAGGACTGCGCACGGACTTCCTCAGCCGCTTCCTCGTCCGCGCGATCCTCCACCCGCATCAGCTCCGTCTCCGGGTGCTCGAGGTAGTCGATGTAGAGGATCCCGTCCAAGTGATCCAGCTCATGCTCGATGGCCTGGGCCAGCAGGCCCGTGGCGTTACGGATGCGGAACTCCTTCCCGTCCCGCCCCAACGCCTTCACCGTCACCTTCTCCGACCGCGTGAGCTCCGCCCAGTAGCCGGGGATGGAGAGGCACCCCTCCGTGACCCGCCGCTCCCCGGAGCGCTTCACGATCTCCGGGTTGATGAGGGCGTACACCGGGTGGTCCGGCACCTCGATGACGCAGACGCGCAGGGAGACGCCCACCTGGGGCGCCGCCAGCCCCACGCCGGGCGCGGCGCGCATGGTGTCGATCATGTCGTCGATGAGCCGCTGGATCCTGTCGTCGATCTTCGTCACCCGCTTCGCCTTCTGGCGCAGGATGGCTTCGTCCTTCGGAAGCGTCTTGATCTCCAGTACCGCCAAGGCGCGCCTCCTCACCGCGCGGCCGCGGGCCGCGTTGCTCCGACTCCCATTCTACAGCATGGCCGGCGGGTTCGTCGTTATGGTACGCTGACCGGAGCCGCGGCCGGGCCGGAGGGGGTCTCCCTAGAGGGTACCACGCCCCGGCGCCAGCGTGCCAAGGGAAGGAGGAGACGCCATGCCGGACCTGGTCCAGGGGTCCGCGCCGCCGGAGGAGATTGCCCGGGACTGGGAGCAGTTCACCGGCGGACCGCCCGTGGTGGGCGTACTGCGCCGGTACCAGCCGGAGGACGTGGAGAGCCTGGCCCTGCGGGACGGGGAGGGCCGTATGGCGGGCCTGGTCACGTGGTGGGTGCAGGGAGACCGGGCGGAGATCGTCTCGCTGCACGCGGCGACGCCGGGGCAGGGGACGGGCACAGCGCTCATGGACGCGGCGGAGGCGGCGCTGCGGCGGCGGGGCGTCCGGCAGGCCGTCCTGGTCACCAGCAACGATAACCTGGCCGCCCTCCGCTTCTACGTGCGCCGCGGCTACCGGCTGGTCCGCGTCCACCTGGACGCTATGGACGCGGTGCGGGCCCTGAAGCCCGCGGTCCCCCTCACCGGCCGGGACGGCGCCCCCCTGCGGGACCTGTGGGAGCTCTGGAAGGACCTGTGAACGGCGGTGCTCACAACAGGCTGACGGGGTCCACGTCCACCACCCAGCCCTGCGGCAGGTCCACCGCCGCCAGCAGCGCCCGCGGGTCTCCCCCCTTCAGCAGGATCTGCCAGCGGTACCGCCCCCGCACCCGCGCCACGAAGGCCGGCGCCGGCCCCACCACGTCCGGCCCGTCCAGCCCCTGCACGTCCCGCTCCGTGCGCAGCACCCGCGCCAGGCGCTTCGCCTCCGCCGCGGCCCGGCCGGGGTTGACGTCCGCGTACACCAGCCGCGCCAGCCGGCCGTAGGGCGGGTACCCCACCTGCCGCCGCAGGGCGATCTCCGCCTGGTAGAACGCCTCGTAGTCGTGGCGGGCCGCCGCCTGGACGGCGTAGTGCTCCGGCGCGTAGGTCTGGATAATGACCGTCCCCTCCTCCGCGCCGCGCCCCGCGCGGCCCGCCACCTGCGTCAGGAGCTGGAAGGCCCGCTCCCCGCTGCGGAAGTCCGGCAGGTGCAGGGCAATGTCCGCGCAGACCACCCCCACCACCGCCACGGAGGGCATGTCCAGCCCCTTGGCCACCATCTGCGTGCCGATGAGGATGTCCGCCTCATGCGCCAGGAACCGCTCCAGGATCCGCTCGTGGGCGCCGCGGACCCGGGTGGAGTCCCGGTCCCAGCGCAGCAGCCGCGCCCCGGGGAACGCCTTCGCCGCCTCCTCCTCCACCTTCTGCGTGCCGATGCCCAGGTAGCGGATGCGGCGGCCGCCGCAGGCCGGGCATGCCGCGGGCACCCGTCGGCGCCGGTTGCACTGGTGGCAGCGCAGGACCCCCTCCGCCCCGTGGTACGTCAGCGCCACCTCACAGCCGGAGCAGCGCGGCACGTGGCCGCAGTCCCGGCAGAGGAGGAAGCTGGCGCTGCCCCGCCGGTTCAGGAAGAGGATGGCCTGCCGGCCGCGCCGCAGCGCCCGCTCCACCTCCGCCGCCAGCCGCCGGCTGAAGATGGAGCGGTTCCCCTCCCGCAGCTCCTGTGCCAGGTCCACCACCTCCACCCGCGGCATGGCCCCACCCTCCACCGCGGCGGCCCCGCCGCCGCCCGGGGCGGGCCGCACCCGCAGCGGCAGGGAGAGGAGCCGGTACCGGCCGCTCCGCGCCCGGTGCATGGTCACCACGTCCGGCGTGGCGCTGCCCAGCACCAGCGCCGCGCCCGTCAGCGCCGCCAGCCGCTCCGCCACCTCCCGCGCGTGGTAGCGCGGCTGGTGGTCCGTCTGCTTGTAGGTCCACTCGTGCTCCTCGTCCAGGACCACCAGCCCCAGGTCCGGCTGCGGCGCGAACAGCGCCCCCCGGGAGCCGATGACCACGGTGAACGCCCCGTCCCGGATGCGCTCCCACTGGTCGTACGCCTCGCCCAGGGAGAGGCCGCTGTGCAGCACCGCCACCCGGCCGGGGAAGCGCTCCAGGAAGCGGCGCACCGTCTGCGGCGTGAGGGCGATCTCCGGCACCAGGACAATGCCCCGCTTGCCCCGGTCCGCCACGTGCTCCAGGGCCCGCAGGTACACCTCCGTCTTGCCGCTGCCGGTGACCCCGTGCAGCACCAGGGCCGCCGGCCCCCCCACCGCCGCGGTGCCCACCGCGCGGGCCACCTCTTCCAGCGCCTCCGCCTGGGCCGCCGTGAGCTCCGGCCCCGGCCGCGGCGTGTAGGCCAGGTGGGCCAGCGGGTCCCGCTCCACCCGCACGGCCTCCAGCCGCACCGCCCCCTCCGCCGCCAGCCGGCGGAGCGCGTCCGCCGTGGCACCGGTCCGCCGCCGCACGTCCGCCGCCGGGAGCGAGGGACCCTCCTCCAGCAGCAGCCGCAGCGCCTCCGCCGCCGTGTGCCGCCGTGCCGAGCGCAGCGCGTCCGCCCGGGCGCGGGCCGCCTCCCGGTCCAGGGCCAGGGTCACGTGCTGCACCAGCTTGGGCTGCGCCCGCGGCCGCCCCAGGACGGGCTCCCGGACCACCAGGCCGCGGCGGGCCAGCTGGTCCACCACCGCCGCCGCGTTGGGGAGCCGCAGGGCGCGGCCCAGGGCGTCCAGGTCCGCCCGTTCCCGGCCCGCCAGGTACTGGAGCACCCTCGCCTGGGCCGGGGTGAGGGGTCCCGGCGGCGATGCCGCCGCGTCCGTGGGGGAGACCAGGGTGCGGGGCCGCTGGCCGAAGCCCGGCGGCAGCATGAGCGCCACCGCCGGGTAGAGGGGGCTGAGGTAGAAGTCCGCCAGCCAGCGGGCCAGCGCCGGTTGGTGGGGCAGGAGCACCGGCCGCGCGTCGATGAGCCCGGCGATCTCCCGCGCCTCGGGGTAGCGGGGTACCTCCGTCACCTCCAGGACCACGCCCTGGAGCGTCCGGCTGCCGAAGGGCACGTAAACGGCCTGACCGGGAACCACGGTCAGGCCTTGGGGCACCGCGTAGGTGAAGCTATCGCGGTGCGGGGCCGGCGTGTTGACCGCCACCTCCGCGTAGGGCATGGGTCCCTTCGCTCCGCTGGGCCGGGCCGCCCGCGCCGGCCGGGGGCGGCCCGCAGGCGGCTACCGCGGCCGGGGCCGCTCCTTGATGCGCGCGGCCTTGCCGGTGCGCCCGCGCAGGTAGAACAGCTTGGCCCGGCGGACCTTGCCCTGCCGCACCACCTCTACCTTCTCCAGCCGGGGCGAGAAGATGGGGAAGGTCCGCTCCACCCCCACGCCGTGGGAAGCGATACGCCGCACCGTGAAGTTGGCGGCGGGCGTCTTGCCGTGCTGCTTGCGGATGACCACGCCCTCAAACACCTGGGTCCGCTCGCGGTCGCCCTCCACCACCTTGGCGTGGACCCGGACGGTATCGCCCGGGCGGAAGTCCGGGACGTTGGGGTTCTCCGGCAGTTCGACGAGGCTGTTGACGTCCATGCTCCTAGTCCGACCTTTCCCGCGGCTCCTCCGCCGGGCCGGCCTGCCGGCCGAGCTCTCGCTCCAGCCAGCGGCGCTCCTCCTCCGTGACGTGCGCGCGCTCCAGGAGGTCCGGCCTCCGGAGCGCGGTGCGCAGGAGCGACTGCCGGCGGCGCCAGCGCGCGATCTCCGCGTGGTGACCGCTCAACAGTATAGCAGGCACGCGCCATCCGCGAAACTCCGCCGGCCGCGTGTACTGCGGGTACTCCAGCAGCCCCCCGGCGTAGGACTCTTCCGCCACCGACTCCGCCGACCCCAGCACGCCCGGCAGCAGCCGCACCACGGCGTCCACCACCACCATGGCGGGCAGTTCCCCGCCGGAGAGCACGTAGTCCCCGATGCTGATCTCGTCCGTGGCCAGGTGCTCCCGCACCCGCTCGTCCACGCCCTCGTAGTGGCCGCAGATGAGGAGCAGCCGGCGCTCCCGCGCCAGCTCCGCCGCCAGCCCCTGGTGGAAGCGCCGTCCCTGCGGCGACATGAGGATGACCGGCCCGCGCTCCGGCGCCTGGGGCAGCACCCCCTCCACCGCCGCGAAGATGGGCTCCGGCTTCATCACCATCCCGGCGCCGCCGCCGTAGGGGTAGTCATCCACCACGTGGTGCCGGTCCGTGGTGAAGGCGCGGATGTCATGCACGTGGATGCTCACCAGCCCGGCGTCCACGGCCCGCCGGACAATGCTGTGGTCAAAGGGTCCCTGGAACATCCCGGGGAAGATGGTCAGGATATCAATGCGCATGCGCGACCGCCGCTCCTCCCACATCCTCCCACCGGTCGGCGCGTCTCCCACTTCTTCCCACACGGCCCCCGCGGGGCCCTAGCCGTCGGGCGCCGTGTGGTCGCCGGCCTCGCCGCGCAGCGTCTCCACCGCGTGCGGCAGCACCGGCAGGAGCACCGCCAGGTTCTGGCGGACGCCGCGCTCGCTGCCCGGCAGGTTCACAATGAGCGTCCGCCCGCGGACGCCCACCAGGGCCCGGCTCAGCATGGCCATGGGCGTCTGCTGGAGCCCCGCCTGGCGCATGGCCTCCGCCATCCCCGGCACCTCCCGGTGGATGACGCGGCGCGTGGCGTCCGGCGTCACGTCCCGCGGGGCCAGGCCCGTGCCACCGGTGGTGACAATGAGGTCCAGCCGGTCGTCGTCGGCCCAGCGGCGGAGGCGGTCCGCCAGGATGTCCGCGTCGTCCGGCACCACCTCGTACCGCTCCACCCGCCCGCCGATGCCCTCCAGGAGCTGGCGGACCGCGGCGCCGGAGGTGTCCTCCCGCTGGCCCGCCGCGCCCTTATCGCTGCTGGTCAGGATGCCAACGCGCATGACGCCCTCGACTTCCGCTCCGCGCGCCTCTCCCCGCCGTTCCGGGATGGAGGGGCGGAGAGACGGGAACACGCGCCTCCCACAACTGTATACGCCGAAAATCAAGAAAATGACATAAGAATGCTTGACAGCCCCCCGCCCGGTGGTATGATGTGGGAGCTAATGGTTCGAAATGGTACGTGAGCCCACATCCGGCGGGTCATGGCACAGGTAGCGGCCGACCGATGCGGTTCTACGGCGAGCAGGACGTCACCATGGACGACCGGGGGCGGATCCCCGTCCCCGCCCGCTACCGCGATGCCTTCAAGGACGGCGGCGTCCTGGTCCAGGTTGCGCCGGACCACCTGCGATTATACACGGTCACCCAGTACGAGCAGGAGTCGGCCTTTGTGGAGGGGGAGCCGGCCTTCCGCCTCCGGGGACAGCGGCTCCGGCGCGGCTGGTACGGCCGCTCCTGGACCGTGGAGCTGGACCGCCAGGGACGGGTACTGATCCCCGCCAACGTCCGGCAGCGCGTAGGCCTGAACGGCGCCCTGGTCCTGGTGGGGCTGGGGCAGTTCTTCGAGATCTGGAACGCGGAGCGCTGGGAGCAGGAGATGTCCGTGGTGGAGGAGGAGTACCAGCGCGCCGTGGAGTCCCTAGAAGAGCCCCGTCCATGAGAACGCTGGTGGGAGCCGCGCCGCACACGCCGGTCATGGTGGAGGAGGTCCTCCGGGCGCTGAACGTCCAGCCCGGCGGCCGCTACGTGGACTGCACCGTGGGCGCCGGCGGCCACGCGGCGGCCGTCCTGGAGGCCGCCTCCCCCGGCGGGCTGCTGCTGGGCCTGGACGCGGACCCCGGCGCCCTCCGCCTGGCCGGCGCCCGCCTGGCGCCCCACGGCGACTCCGTCCGGCTGGTGCAGGCCAACTTCCGGGACGTGGCGCGCGTCTGCCACCAGTACAACTTCGCGCCCGTCCACGGCATCCTGTTTGACCTCGGCCTCTCCTCCATGCAACTGGCGGAGGAGCGCGGCTTCAGCTTCCAGGTGGAGGCGCCGCTGGACATGCGGTTCGGCCCGGACCAGGCACTGACCGCGGACGAGATCGTGAACACGTGGCCGGAGGACCGGCTGGCGGACCTGCTGTGGCGGTTCGGGGAGGAGCCCCTCAGCCGCCGCATCGCCCGCCAGATCGTCCGCTCCCGGCCCATCCGGACCACCACCCAACTCGCCAAGGCGGTCGAGCAGGCCGCGGGAGGAGCCAGGAAACGAATCCACCCCGCCACCAAAACGTTTCAGGCTCTCCGAATTGCCGTGAATCAGGAGCTCGACAACTTGATTGAGGCGCTCGAAGCTTCCCGCGGCCTGCTCGGCTTTGGAGGTCGGGTGGTGGTCATCAGCTTCCACTCCCTGGAGGACCGCATCGTGAAGCAGTTCTTCCGCCGGGAGGCCCAAGGCTGCGTCTGCCCGCCGCGCACCCCCGTGTGCACGTGCGGCCACCGGCCCACGTTGAAGCCGGTGACCAAGGGCGCCGTGACCCCCTCCCCGGCGGAGATCGCCGCCAATCCCCGCGCCCGCAGCGCCCGGCTGCGGGCCGCCGAAAGGATCTAGCCCGTGCGTCCTCTCACCAAAGCCGCCAGCCTCGGCGCCATCGGTCGCCCCGCCTCCCGGGAGCGGGCGCGGGCCGTTCCTGGATCCCTCGGAACGGCAGGGCGGTTCGCCCTCCTGGCCTCCGTCCTCGGCCTGGCCGCGCTGCTCCCGGTGATCCAGAGCAGCAGCGTCACCACCGCCGGCTACCGGGTGCGGCAGTTGCAGCAGGAGAACGCCCGCCAGGAGGCGGAGGTGGCCGCGCTGGAGGCGGAGGTGGCCCGGCTCTCCTCCCGGGAGCGCATTGAGCAACGGGCCCGGGACCTGGGCATGGTACCGGTCCAGGACCCGCTCTACATCGAAGTTGACGCGCCCGGCCCGGGCGCGCTCCACGTCCCGCGCCGGTACACGCCGCCCCCGCCCACCGCGGAGCCGGCGGACCGGAGCTGGTGGGAGCCGCTGCTGGACGCCGTGCGGTTCTGGTAGTCCTACCCGAAGAGACGCACAGGCCGGCCGCGGGCCCGGCGGGCGGACACGCCCTTCCCGGAGCCCGCGGCGGCCGCCTGGAGGAGGCCCGGCATGCCCGCCCGCCGGGAGCCAAGCAAGCGACGGATCCTCATCGTCGGCCTGGTGCTGGCGGCCGCCACCGCCGGCCTGGTGGGGCGTCTGGCGTACCTCCAGATCGTCCGGCACGAGGTCTACGCCGCCGCCGCCCGGGACGAGCACTTCGGCCGGGATGTGGTGTACGCCCGGCGGGGCGCCATCCTGGATCGCAACGGCCATCCGCTGGCCACCAGCGTCTCCACCTTTGACGTGTACGTGGACCGCCGGGCGTGGCAGGACGGCCAGGTGGCGGCCCGCGCGGCGGACCAGCTGGCCGCCATCCTGGGCCGGCCCGCCGCGGAGATCTACGCCGCCGCCGGCTCCGGCGAGGGGGAGTACCTCTTGGCGCGCAACATCCCGTACGAGCAGGGCCTCCAGATCCAGTCCGCCGGGGTGCGGGGCGTCCGCCTCCAGCCCTCCCACCTCCGCGTCTACCCGGAGGGGGACCTGGCCACCACCCTGCTGGGGTTCCTGGGACGGGACGAAGTGGGCCTCACCGGCGTTGAGCGGGACTGGAACGACGTGCTCATGGGCGAGCCCGGCGTCATCCTCTACGACCGCGACGCCCTGGGCCGGCCCATTGGCCTCAGCACGCGCCGCGTGGTGCCGCCGGAGCCGGGACCGGACGTGGTGCTCACCGTTGACCGCAACATCCAGCGCATGGCGGAGGAGCGGCTGGACCGCGCCATCCGGGAGAGCGGCGCCACCGGCGGTGACGTGGTGGTCCTGGACCCCTACACCGGCGAGATCCTGGCCATGGTCAGCCGGCCCGCCTTCCGGTTCAGCACCCTGGACCTGAACGACCCGAACCAGATGGACCTCTACCGGCCCCGCGCCATCACCGACGTGTACGAGCCGGGCTCCATCATGAAACTGGTCACCATGGCCGCGGGCCTGGACACCGGCATCATCACCCCCGGCACCACGTACGAGGACACGGGCTACGTGAGCGTGGGCGGCTGGCGCATCGCCAACTGGGACTACTCCGTCAACGGCGTCCAGACCATGACGGACGTGCTCAAGAAGAGCCTGAACACCGGCTCCGTCTGGGTGGCACAGGCGCTGGGCCCGGAGCGGCTCTACCACTACCTCAGCGCCTTCGGCTTCGGCCAGCCCACCGGCGTGGGCCTCTCCGGCGAGGCCTCCGGCTGGTACCGCCAGCCGGACGACCCGCTCTGGTCGGAGTCGGACCTGGCCACCAACAGCTTCGGCCAGGGCATGACGGCCACCCCGTTGCAGGTGGCGGCGGCCGTGGCCGCTATTGCCAACGGCGGGAACCTTGTGCGACCTTATGTGGTGCGCGAGACCGTGGGCCCGGACGGGAGCCGCGTCACCAGGCCGGAGACCGTCCACCGGGTCATCTCCGAGGCGACCGCGCGCACCCTCCGCGGGATGATGAACCAGGTGGTGGACGGCGTGCCGGGACACCTGGCCCAGGTGGAGGGCTACAGCGTGGCCGGGAAGTCCGGCACCACCTCCGTGCTCGCGCAGGACGGCCGGTACGGCCAGTCCACCATCGCCTCGTTCGTCGCCTTCGCGCCGGCGGACGACCCCGTCGCGGTGGTGCTGGTCAAGATCGACCAGCCGAAGGGGCTCTACGGCGCCACCGTCGCCGCGCCCGTTGCCGCTGACCTGCTTCGCGGCATCCTGACGTACATGAAGGTCCCCCCGGACAAGCCCGAGTACGTGCGGGGGGGACCGCCATGAGCACCGCCGTAGAGGATCGCCGCATGCTCACCGGCCAGGACATCGTCGAAGGCCTCGGCCCGTCCCTCCGCGCCCACCGGCTGCCCGCCGGCCGCTGCGTCTTCCCCCGCGTGGTGGTGGACTCCCGCGAGGCCGGCCCGGGCGACCTCTTCGTGGCCCTCCGCGGCGAGCACCACGACGGGCACGACTTCATCCCGGACGCCGTGGCCCGCGGCGCCGCCGGCGTCCTGGCGTCCCGCGCCGTGGCCGTGCCGGAGGGCGTGGCCTTCTTCCAGGTGCCGGACGTCCTCTCCGCCCTCCAGGGCCTGGCCCGCTGGTGGCGCGCCCGCCACGACGTGCGCGTGGTGGGCATCACCGGCAGCGTGGGGAAGACCGGCACGAAGGAGTTCGTGGCCGCCGTCCTGGGGCAGCGGTTCCGCGTCCTCAAGAGCCCCGGCAACCGCAACAACGAGATCGGCCTGCCGCTGGCCCTCCTGTCGCTGACGCCGGAGCACCAGCGGGCGGTGCTGGAGATGGGCATGTACGCCCTGGGCGAGATCAGCGCCCTCTGCCGCATGGCCCGGCCCGCCGTGGGCGTGGTCACCAGCGTCCGGCCCGTGCACCTGGAGCGGCTGGGCACCCTGGACGCCATCGCCCGCGCCAAGCAGGAGCTGCCCCAGAGCCTGCCGCCGGACGGCTGGGCCGTCCTCAACGGCGACGACGCGCTGGTGGCCTCCATGGCGCTGCGCACCCCGGCCCGGGTGCTGCTCTACGGCACCGGCCCGGAGTGCGACGTGCGCGGCACGGACGTGGAGCTGGCCGGCCTGGAGGCCGTCCGCTTCACCCTACACTACCGGGGGGCCCGGGAGTCCGTGGAGGTGCGCCAGCCCGGCCGGCCCGGCCTGTACGGCGCCCTGGCGGCCGCCGCCGTGGCCCTCACAGAGGGGTTGCCCCTGACGGAGGTGGCGGCGCTGCTCCGGGCGGCCCGCCCGGAGGGCCGCCTGCGCCTGGTGGCGGGCGTCCACGGCAGCACCCTCCTGGACGATACGTACAACGCCAGCCCGGACTCCGTGCTGGCGGCCCTGGAGCTGCTGGAGCAGGCGCCCGGCCGCAAGATCGCGGTGCTGGGTGACATGCTGGAGCTGGGCAGCGAGGAGCGCCGGGGACACGAGACGGTGGGACGCCGCGCCGCCGGCGTGGTGGACTGGCTGGTGACCGTGGGCCCCCGCGGCCGCATCATCGCGGAGGCGGCCCGGGCGGCCGGCCTGCGCCGCGTCTCCGTCTGCGAGACGGGCGACGAGGCGGAAAGGCTGCTGCGCACGGGGATCCGGGCGGGTGACCACGTCCTGCTGAAGGCGTCGCGGGGCGTGGCGCTGGACGCGCTGGTGGCGCGGCTGCGGGCGGACTGATGGTCTACTCCCTGGCCGTCGGCGTCCTCGCCTTCCTCGTCGCCCTGGCCATCGGCCGGCCGCTGGTGCCGTACCTGCGGCGCCGGCGCGTGGGCAAGGCCATTGGGGACCAGCCCGCGTCCCATGCGGTGAAGGCGGGCACGCCCACCATGGGCGGACTGATGATCTTCGGGGCGGTCATCCTGGTGACCATCCCGGCCAACCTGGTGGGGCACTGGTCCATCCTGCTGCCCCTGGGGATGATCGGCGTGACGGGACTGATGGGCTTCTGGGACGACCTGCAAACCCTCCAGGGCCGGAAGGGCAAGGGCCTCTCCTGGCGCTTCAAGCTGACCGCCCTCTCCCTCCTGGGCCTCCTGGCGGGCGCGGCGCTCTACGCCATGGACATCCACAGCGCCAACGTCCCCTGGCTGGGCCGGTACGACCTGAGCTACGCCTACATCCCCCTGGCGGCCGCCATCATCGTGGCCACCACCACCGGCGTCGCCATCACCGACGGGCTGGACGGGCTGGCGGGCGGCACCGTGGCCATCGCCTTCATCGCCTACACGGTCATCGCCCGCATCCAGGAGCAGATCTACCTGGCCACCTTCTCGCTGACGGTGGCCGGCGCCATCCTGGGCTTCCTGTGGTACAACGCCCACCCGGCCCGCATCATCATGGGCGATACCGGCGCCATGGCCCTGGGCTCCACCCTGGCGGTGGTCTCCCTCATGACGGGCCACTGGCTCCTGCTGCCGGTGGTGGGCCTGGTCTTCGTGGCGGAGGCGGCCTCAGACGTCATCCAGGTGGGCTACTTCAAGTGGACGCGGCGGCGGACGGGGGAGGGCAAGCGCGTCTTCCGCATGACGCCGCTCCACCACCACTTCGAGCTGCTGGGCTGGCCGGAGCCGCAGGTGGTCATCCGGTTCTGGATCGTCGCCATCGTCGCGGGCCTGGTGGGCGTGGCGCTGGCGTTGCAGGTGTAGGGTCGTGGTGGTGACGCGGGACCTGGGGCTACGGGGCAAGAAGGTGACGGTGGTGGGCCTGGGCATGGAGGGCGTGGACCTGGTGCGCTTCCTGGCCCGCCACGGCGCGGAGATCACCGTGAACGACGCGAAGCCCGCCCACCTGCTGGCGGACCGGCTGGCGGAGATCCGGGACGTGCCGGCCCGCCTCCTCCTGGGCGGCAACGACGCCGCGGCCACCGCGGAGGCGGAGGTGGTCTTCGCCTCCCAGGGGGTGCCGCAGGACGTGCCGGCCCTGGCCGCCGCGCGCGCCCGGGGCGTGCCCATCCGCTCCATGACGCAGCTCTTCCTCCAGCTCTGCCCGGCCCCCGTGGCCGGCATCACCGGCAGCAGCGGGAAGACCACCACCACCAGCCTGGTGGGCGCCATGTTCGCCGCGGCGGGCCGGCGCCATGTGGTGGGCGGCAACATCGGCGTGCCGCTGCTCTCCCTGCTGGACCGGATCACGCCGGAGACC
>DATCLE010000208.1:0-3836 GCA_036564075.1 Dehalococcoidia bacterium | reverse complement strand
ATCTCCAGCAGCGGGTTGGTGCCGGTGACCTGGAAGACGGCGTCCGCCATGCGCTTGATGATCTTGGCCCGCGGGTCGTAGTTCTTGTAGACCCGGTGGCCGAAGCCCATGAGCCGCATCTCGCCGTCCTTCACCCGCTTGATGAACTCCGGGACGTTCTCCTTCCGGCCGATCTGGTGCAGCATCCGGATGACCTCTTCGTTGGCGCCGCCGTGGAGCGGGCCGTAGAGGGCGGCCACGCCCGCGGCCACGGCGGAGAAGGGGTCCGGATGGGACGAACCGACGCTGCGGACGGCGTTGGTGCTGCAGTTCTGTTCGTGATCGGCGTGGAGGATGAAGAGCACGTCCAGCGCCCGCTCGATGACGGGGTTGGGCTGGTAGCGCCCGCCGCCGATCTTGAAGAGCATGTTCAGGAAGTTGCCGGTGTAGGAGAGGTCGTTCTCCGGGTAGACGTACGGCAGGCCGCGCACCTTGCGGTAGGCGAAGGCGGCCAGCGTGGGCATCTTGGCGATGAGCCGGATGATCTGGATCTCCCGGGACTTGGGGTCAAAGATGTGCTTGGCGTCCGGGTAGAAGGTGCTCAGGGCGCCCACGGTGCCCAGCAGCATCCCCATGGGGTGGGCGTCGTGGTGGTACCCGTCCATGAACTTCTTGATGTTCTCATGGATGTAGGTGTGGTGGGTGATGTGGTAGACCCACTCCTCGTACTGCTGGGGCGTGGGCAGGTCCCCGTAGATGAGCAGGTACGCCACCTCCAGGAACGTGCTCTGCTCCGCCAGCTGCTCAATGGGGTAACCGCGGTAGCGGAGGATCCCCCGCTCCCCGTCGATGAAGGTGATGGCGCTCCGGCAGGAGGCGGTGTTAAGGTAGGCTGGGTCGTAGCTCATGAGGCCGAAGTCGTCCTCGGCCACCTTGATCTGCCGGAGGTCCGTGGCACGGATGGTCCCGTCCGTAATGGGGATCTCGTAGCTGCGACCGGTGCGGTTGTCGATGACGGTCAAGGTGTCCTTGCTCATGGCCCGTGTAACGCTCCTCGTTCGACCGGCCGGATGGTGCAGGCCCCGGGGCGGCGGCCCCCTCTCCTATCCGCGCCGCGGGGTATGCCGGCGGCCCATGCAGACTTCCCCCCTGTGTAGTGTAGCAGGTTCGTGGCGTCTTGGCAGGTGCCGGCGGCGCGCGCCGGACGCCCATCACAGGTAGAACGATGCGTGGAGGGTTCTATGAGCCTGGAGCGTGACGCCGGCCCGCAGGCCTCCCTGCGGCTCCGCCTGGAGTTCAGCCACATGATGCGGGACGCCGTGGGGCCGGAGCACGGGCTGACGGAGGCGGACCTTGCGCAGGTGGACGCGGCGGGCGCCGTGGAGGCGGTGCAGCGGCTGCGGGCGGGCGGCGTCTTGGGGTGGTTGGACCTGCCGTACCAGGAGGAGCTGCCGCGGGCGGTGCGGGCGCTGGCGGAGGAGGTCCGCGCCCGGTGTGAGAGCTTCGTGGTGCTGGGCATCGGCGGCTCGGCGCTGGGGAACATCGCGCTCCAGTCCGCCCTCAACCACCCGTACTACAACCTGCTGCCGCCGGAGCAGCGGGGCGGGCCGCGGCTCTTTGTCCTGGACCACGTGGACCCGGAGCTCATTGGCGGTGTGCTGGACGTGCTGGACCTGGAGCGCACCGTCTTCAACGTCATCTCCAAGTCCGGCGGCACAGCGGAGACGGCGGCCCAGTACCTGGTGTTCCGCGATGCTCTGAAGCGGCGGCTGGGGGACCGGTACCGGGAGCACATCATCGCCACCACGGACCCGGCCCGGGGCGACCTCCGGGCGGAGGCGGAGGCGGAGGGCTACCGCACGCTGCCCATCCCGCCCAACGTGGGCGGCCGCTTCTCCGTCTTCTCGGCGGTGGGGCTGCTCTCGGCGGCCGTCTGCGGCATCGATATTGAGGACCTGCTGGCGGGCGCCGCCTTCGCGGACGGGTTCTGCCGGGAGCCGGACGTCTGGCGCAACCCGGCGGCCATGTTCGCCGTCCTCCAGTACCTCTCCTACCGCCGGGGCCGCCACATCTCCGTGATGATGCCGTACCACTACGGCCTGCGGGACGTGGCGGACTGGTTCCGGCAGCTCTGGGCGGAGAGCCTGGGGAAGCGGCTGGACCGCCGCGGCTCGGTCGTCCACGTGGGGCCCACACCGGTGAAGGCGCTGGGGCCCACGGACCAGCACTCCCAGGTGCAGCTCTACATGGAGGGCCCCGTGGACAAGGTGGTCACCTTCGTCTTCGTGGAGCGCTACGGGCGGGAGGTGCCCATCCCCCGCGCGGAGCGCGCCACGCCCGCCACGGCGTACCTGGGCGGGCACACGCTGACGGCGCTGGTGCAGGCGGAGGGGCGGGCCACGGCGCTGGCGCTGGCGGAGGCGGGCCGGCCCAACGCCGCCTTCGTGCTGCCGGAGGTGAGCCCGTTCACGGTGGGCCAGTTCCTCTACACGCTGGGCGTGGCCACGGCGCTCAGCGGCGAGCTGTACGACGTGAACGCCTTCGACCAGCCCGGGGTGGAGGCCGGGAAGCAGGCCACGCGGGCGCTGCTGGGGGACGCGGCGTACGCGGAGCTGCGGCGGCGGATCGAGGCGGCGGAGGCGGGCCGCAGCGGCCGGTGGGTGGTCTGACGGCGCGCGGGGCCGCCGCGCGGGGCTGATGGTTGACAGTGTCAAGTATACTGTTGCCATCAGCACGCAGGCGGAGGTGGCGCCGTGAGGTCGGAGACCCACCAGACGGACCTGGACGAGCGCGTGGCGGCCGTGCGCCGGTTCAACCGGTTCTACACACAGCGCATCGGCGTGCTGCCGGAGGGCTACCTGGGCAGCCCCTTCTCCCTGACGGAGGCCCGCGTCCTGTACGAGCTGGCCCAGCGAGAGGAGACCACAGCCAGCGAGCTCGCCGCGTACCTGGGCCTGGACCCCGGCTACCTGAGCCGCATCCTCCAGCGCTTCCAGAGGCGCGGGCTCATCGACCGGCGGCGCTCGGAGGGGGACGGCCGGCGGGCCGAGGTCTCGCTCACGGAGCAGGGGTGGCAGGCCTTCGAGCCGCTGGCCGCCCGCTCCCGGGAGCAGGTGGGGGAGATGCTGAGCGGCCTCTCACCCTTGGAGCAGGAGCGCCTGGTGGAGGCCATGCGGACCATTCAGGGGCTGCTGGGCGGCCGCCCGGAGCCGCGGGTGCCGTTCCTCCTGCGGCCGCCGCGCCCGGGCGACCTGGGTTGGGTGGTGCACCGCCACGGCGCCCTGTACGCCCGGGAGTACGGCTGGAACGAGGAGTTCGAGGCGCTGGTGGCCGGCATCGTGGCCCAGTTCGTCCAGGAGCACGACCCGAATCGGGAGCGCTGCTGGATGGCGGAGCGGGAGGGCCACACCGTGGGCTCCGTGTTCCTGGTGCGGAAGTCCGAGATGGTGGCCCAGTTGCGCCTGCTCCTGGTGGAGCCGGAGGCGCGGGGGCTGGGCATCGGCAGCTACCTGGTGGACGAGTGTGTGCGTTTTGCCCGGGCGGTGGGGTACCGGCAGGTCACGCTCTGGACGCAGAGCGTGCTCACGGCGGCCCGGCACATCTACCAGCGGGCGGGCTTCCGGCTGGTGCACGCGGAGCCGCACCACAGCTTCGGCTGTGACCTGGTAGGGGAGACGTGGGAGCTGGACCTGTGAGGCGTCCGGGCCTGCGTGCCGGCCCCGGGGGCAGGCGGTGGGGCCTGTCCCCGGGGCGTGCGGGGTGTGGCGGGGGCTACTCCTCCTCCTCGGCGGTGGCGCGGAGGCGGGCGAGGACGGAGAGGTCCTCGAGGGTGGTGACGTCGCCGGTGACCTCGTCGG
>DATCLE010000207.1:0-3236 GCA_036564075.1 Dehalococcoidia bacterium | reverse complement strand
CCTGGACCCCTCCGTGGTCCACGCGGCGGCCGGCGCTACGGAGGCGCCCCTGCTGGCGGCGCTCCTGGTTGCCGCGCTGCCGGCGGTCCTGGCCCGGCGCTCCGGCGTCGCGGGCCTCCTGCTGGCCGCCGCCGTCCTGGTTCGCCCAGAGGGACTGCTCTTCGCCGGGCTGGCAGCGGCCGGGGCCGCGGCCGCCCGCTGCATGCGACCGGACGCCGGGTGGGACCGTCGCGACTCCCTCTCGCTGCTGGCCCTGGCGGGGCCGCCTCTGGCGGCGGCCGCGGCCTGGGGCACCTACGGGTTGTGGGCGGACGGCACCGCCGTGCCGGCCCTCTGGCGGGACGGGGGCGGGCCGGCGGCCCGCTGGGGCGCCGTCTGGGACGGCTACCTGTCCGGGCTGCCGTACCTGTCCCTCCCCAGCGCGGAGGGATGGGCTGCGGTCCCGAGCGCCCTGCTGGCGGCGGCGGGCGCCGTCCGCGCCTTCCGCCGCGCCGGGCCCGCGGCGCTGCCGGCCGTCGCCTTCCCGCCGTCGCTGGTGGCGCTCTACCTCTGGATGGGCCCCGGCGGCGAGCCGTGGGAGGCGGCCGGGCCGCGGCTGCTGGTGCCGGGGCTCCCCTTCGCGCTGGTGCTGCTGGCGGCGGGCGTGCCCGGCCTGTGGTACGGTCTGCTGGCGCTGCGGCGCCGGTGGTTGCGCGCCGTGGCCCCGGGGCCGTGGCGCGGCTTCGCCGCCCTGGCCGTCCTGAGCCTGCTGGCCCTCTCGCTCCTGGGACTGCCGGCCGCCTTCGCGCGGGGGGTGGAGGAGTACGCCGCCCTGGCCGCCGCCGTGCGGGACCTGGGGACGGCGCCCGCCGCGGAGGTCGCCCGCCGGGCCGCCCCCGGCGACGCCGTGGCCGCCTTCTTCCCCGGCGCCACGGCGTACCGGACGGGCCTGGGCGTCCTGGACCTGCGGGGCCGGGACGTGACGGCAACCCTGGCCGCCGCCCGGCCGCGCTTCGCCGTGCTGCCGCCCGCCGCCCGCTGGCGGGATGAACCCGCCGCGGAGCCGCTGGCGACCTTCGCCGCGGAGGAGCCGTGGCCCGGCCTCCCGGAGCCCCTGACCCTCTACCGGTTCGAGTGGGACCGGCCCCTGGACGCGACGGACGTGCCCTGGGGCTTCGACCCGGCGGGGCTGGAGCCGCTGGACCGGCTGGACGTGGGCGAGCCCCTGAGCGAACTGGCCCACGGCTACTCCGTGGAGGGGGCCGCCCCCCTGGCGGAGGTGACTGCCCGCACGACCGGGGAGCGCGCCGTGGCCGATGCCGGCCGGACGCTGGCGCAGGGAGCGTCCCACGTCTTCACCATGCCGGTGGGCTCCCGCCGCGACCTCACCCTGGTCACCCGGTACGACGGGTCGCAGCCCGGCCGGCTCCGCCTGTTCGTCAACGGCCGCCGCGTGAGCGACTGGCCCCTGCCCCCCTCGGACTTCCGGCTGGGGGTCACGTGGCTCACCATCCCGCCGCTCTTCCTCCTGGACCCGCAGCCGTTCATCGAGGTACGGCTGGAGGTGGTCGCTGCCCCGGAGGGCGGCGTCACCCTCTTCCACCACTGGCTCTACCAGAGGCCTGCCGATGCCGTCCCACCACCACCGCCCTGAGCCCTACGGGGAGCCGCCGAAGGGACCCCGGCCCCCGTCCTCCGCCGGGGGGAGGAGGATGGCCCGGCGCGTGGTCCGCACCGAGATCCTGGAGGTGCTGACGGAGGCGCTGGGCCTGGACCCGGAGCCGCCGACGGCGCCCCGCGGGGTGCGCCGCGGCTTCCGCGCCGCCGTGGGCCGGGTGCTGGGCGCCATCGCCGCGGCCGGGCGGGAGCCGCTCCCCGCGCCGCGGGCGGAGCCGACCCCGCCGCCCCTCCCGCCCGCCGCGGAGCCGGAGCCGGGGCCGCCGCCGGAGGGGGGCTTCGCCCCACGACAGCGGCCCTTCCGCTACGCGGAGGGGCTCCTGGAGGCGGAGTCCCGCCTGGAGGCGCTGAGCGGCCGCCTGGAGCGGGTGCGGCGCGCCCTGGCGGCGCAGGAGGAGCTGGTGCGGGAGCCGCCGTCGCCGGAGGCGGCGGAGGGGCTGCTGCTGGCGATGAGCGAGCTGGCGGCGGGCATGCGCCGCGTGGCGGAGGAGATGCGACAGGAGCGGGAGCGCGTGGTCCGGCAGGTCCTGGAGCTCACGGAGGCGCTGCGGTCGGTCCACCTCCAGTTGCAGGAGCTCCGGGCCCTCCCCGCGGGCGTGGGGAGCGCTCCGGAGGCGGGGCCGCCTCCCGTACCACCGGAGCCGGAGCCCGCGGAGTACCTGCCGCCGGTGGTGGTGCTGGCCGTCGCCTCCCTGGCGGGGTTCGACCGGGTCCTGCTGCTACGGGCCGCGCTGCTGCGGCGGCCGGAGGTGCAGGCGGCTTCCGTGCTGCGGTACGCTGACGGCGAGGCGGAGCTCCACCTGGTCCTGGAGCAGCCCCGGACGCCCGCCGCCCTGGCGCGGCTGCTGTCCGACGCGCTGGGCTGCCCGGTGGACCTCCGCGCGGTGGACCTGGCGGCGGGCACCGTGCGGGCCGTGCCGCACGCGCCGCCGGACGCCGGGCAGGGGTGAGGGCGGACCCCGCCCGGGACAGCGATCGATGTACGTCTCCCACCTCCACCTGCGGAACTACCGGAACTACCGGCGGCTGGAGCTGGACCTGCCCCGCGGGCCCGTTGTCCTCTTTGGCCCCAACGCCCAGGGGAAGACCAACCTCCTGGAGGCCGTCTACCTCACGGCCACCACCCGCGTGCTGCGGGCCGGGTCTGAGGCGGAGGTCATCCGCTGGGGCGCCGGGGAGGAGGAGGCGCCGCCGGTGGCGCGGGTGGCCGTGAGGGTGGAGCGTCGCTCCGGGCCGGTGCAGGTGGAGGTGGCCGTGCTGGGGCGCGACGGCCTGCCGTCCGGCCTCCCGGATGAGGAGGTCCGGCACGCCAGCAAGCGGCTGCGGGTGGACGGCGTGCCCCGCCGCGCCTCCCAGGTGGTGGGCCAGGTTGCGGCGGTCTTCTTCTCCTCCGACGACCTGGCGCTCCTGGGCGGTCCGCCGGCGCTCCGCCGCCGCTACCTGGACGTGCTGCTCTCCCAGGTGCAGCCGCCGTACCTGCGGGCGCTCCAGCGCTACGGGCGGGTGCTCCAGCAGCGCAACCACCTGCTGAAGCGGCTGCTGGAGGGGTTGGGCCGCACCGATGAGCTGATCTTCTGGGA
>DATCLE010000206.1:0-5377 GCA_036564075.1 Dehalococcoidia bacterium | reverse complement strand
CAGCCGCAGCCGCGCGAAGCAGAAGCTGGTGAACGGGCAGTACGCCAGCAGGTCCGGCTCCCGCGCCTCCTCCCGGCCGTACAGCCGCCGCTGCTCCCGCCGTAGGTCCGCCAGCAGCGCCTCCCGGAACTCCGGCCGCGGGCGCACCTCCCCCCGGAGCGACCCCAGCAGCTCGCCCACGTCCGGCGTCTCCCCGGCCTGGTCCCACCGCTCCGTACCCATCACTCGCTCCTCTCGCGCACCGCGGCGTACTGCTGGCGGAAGGCCGCCCGCGCCCGGCTGATCACCGACTCCGCAGCGGCCGTGCTCACCTCCAGGGCGGCGGCCACCTCCCGGGTGGACCGTCCGTCCAGGTACTTCAGGATGAGCGCCTGCTGGTACCGGGCGGGCAGCCGCCGCAGCGTCTCCGTCACCTCGTCCCGGCGCTGCCGCGCCGCCAGCCGCTCCTCCGCCGACTCCGCCGTGACGGCGTCCAGGAACGCCTGCGCCCGCAGGCTCTCCTGCACCGTCTCCAGCCGGTGCCGCCGGCGGAAGTGGTCCGCCACCTTGTGCCGGGCGATGGCGCAGAGCCAGGTGAAGAGGCCGGAGCCGCCCTGGAAGCTCCGGAGGTTCCGCAGCGCCGCCATGAACGTCTCCTGGGTCAGGTCCTCCGCCGCCGCCTCGTCGCCGGAGACGCGCCAATAGATGAAGCTGTACAGCCGGTCGCAGTACCGCCGGTAGAAGGCCTCCAAGGCCTCTCCGTCCCCCGCGCAGATCTGCGCCACCAACTGCCCTTCGGCGGGCTCCGCTTCCCTGGGCGGCTCCGGCATGGCGTGCCCCTCTCAACCCCTTAGTCGGCGGCGGGCGCGCCGATCCGTCGCACCGCCGGGGGTCATCGTGGTGGTACGCCGGGGGAGGCGGGGGAGGATGCGTGCAGGGCGGGCGGCGCCTACGCGCCGGCGGCGATGCCGGAGAGGATGAGGTGGGCCGTGGCGGCGTTGGTGGCCAGCGGGACGTTGTGCACGTTGCAGATGCGGAGGATGGCGTTGATGTCGGGGTCGTGGGGGTGCGCCGTGAGGGGGTCCACCAGGAAGATGACGGCGTGCACCTGGCCTGCCGCCACCCGCGCGGCGATCTGCACGTCGCCGCCCATGGGCCCGGAGAGCAGCCGCTCCACCGGCAGGCCCGTGGCCGCCTCCACCAGCCGACCGGTGGTGCCGGTGCCCAGCAGGCGGAACCGGGCCAGCCGCTCCCGGTGCTCCCGGGCGAAGGCCACCATGTCGTCCTTCTTCCCGTCGTGGGCAATGAGGGCCAGCACCCGCTCGCTCACGCCTCGGGCTCCTCCGCGTCGGACTCGGGCGGAGCGGATGCGGCCTCCTCGGGCGGCCGCTGGGAGGGCTCTGCCCGGCGGGCCGTGATGAGGAACGCCGTGTGCGCCACCATCCGGTGGGCCGGCCGCACGCTCAGCGTCCCCACGGACCACGGCCGCTCCAGCACCTCCCGCGTGCTGGCCAGCGCGAAGCGTGGCTCCGCCGCCAGCGCCTTCGCCAGCTCATGCACCTGGAGCACCGTGGGCAGGTACGCCAGGAAGACCCCGCCGGGCCGCAGCGCCTCCGCCGCCGCGGGCACCGCGCGCCACGGCTCCGGCAGGTCCAGCACCACCGCGTCCACGTCCCGCTCCCGGATCCCCTGGTACACGTCGGCGTGGTGGACCGTGTGGTTCCCCCAGTCCGGCACCAGGGCGCGGATGTTGGCCAGCGCGCCCTGGATGAACTCCTCCCGCGCCTCGTAGGAGATCAGCCGGCCGCCGGGGCCCACCGCCCGCAGGAGCGCCGTGCTCAGCGCGCCGGAGCCGATGCCCGCCTCCACCACCGTGTCGCCCGCCTTCACGTCCGCCAGCACCAGGATCATCCCCAGGTCCTTGGGGTACACCACCTGGGTGCGCCGCGGCATCTTCAGGACGTAGTCTTCCAGCGTGGGGCGCAGGGAGAGGAACT
Source organism: Dehalococcoidia bacterium (assembly GCA_036564075.1). Lineage (GTDB taxonomy): Bacteria > Chloroflexota > Dehalococcoidia > DATCLE01 > DATCLE01 > DATCLE01. Next base: position 3,401 of record DATCLE010000206.1, on the reverse strand, counting down.
CGTTGCAGGTGTGGGTGAGGAGGCGGCTGCCCTCCGGCCTGCCGATGATCTCGCGGTGGGGGATCACCCCCAGGTGCGTGCGGAACTGCCCGTCCGCCCGCAGGCGCACCAGGTACCGGCGGCCGGCCCCGTCCACCAGGACCACCGCCTCGCCCTCCCGGTACGGCCCGCGGCGCTCCGCCGCACGCTCGCCGTCCACAGGCCCCCTACGGACCGCCGTCCCGCCCGTCCGCACGCGGAAGGGCGGCGGCCGCGGCGCGCCGTTCCCGGGTCCGCCGCGCCTGCTCCACCAGGCGGCAGAAGGCGCACACCTCGGCGGTGGTGGGCTCGCCGCACTGGGCGCAGGGGTGGAGCTCCGGCCGTTCGCCCGCCTGGCGGAAGGCCGGGCGGCCCTTCTCCAGGAAGCCCAGGTAGAGCTGGTGCTTGGTCCCCGGCGACTCCCGCTCCAGCAGGTTCAGCGCCTCCTTGTACAGCAGCGAGCGCGCCCCCGCGGCGTTGGGGCACTCCTCGACGATGTAGTCGATGCCCGTGAGGATGGCGTACGCCGCCGTCTCCTTCTCCGTGAGGCGGTAGAGCGGCTTCACCTTCTTCACGAAGCCGTCCTGCTCCGCCGGGAGCACCGGGTGCTGGCGCGCCAGGTAGTCTGTCTGCCACCGCAGCAGGTTGCCCAGCAGGGAGGCCGCCTCGTCGTCCAGGTTGTGGCCGGTGGCCAGCACCGCGTACCCCCGGTCCCGGGCAATGCGGTTGAACATGTGCCGCTTGGTCATGCCGCAGGCGGAGCACGGCACCCGCCGGGTGTGGGAGGCCAGGAGCGGCACCGTGAAGCCGTACTCCTCCTCCACCTCCACCACGTGCAGCGTGGCGTTCCGCGCCTCCGCGAAGGCGGCCGACTTGTCCCGCGACACCCGCGAGTACTCGTCGATGCCCAGGCTGATGTAGAGGCCGTCCGCCCGATAGCCCAGCCGCAGCAGCACGTCCCACAGGGCCAGGCTATCCTTACCGCCGGAGACCGCCACCAGCACCGGGTCCTCCGGCCGGAACATCTCCTGCTCCTGGATGGCCCGCCGCACCTGGTTCTCGAAGTACTCCAGGAAGTGGTCCCGGCAGAAGGCAGAGTTGTGCCGGCGCACCTCCACCGAGGCCGTGCCGCGGCACTTGATGCAACGCATGGCTCCCTTACGCTCCCCCCGAGATCGCCGACCGGACCTCGATCTCGTCCTGGTCGTAGACCATGGCGTCGCTGGTCAGCAGGTCATTCCCGCGGATGACCAGCACCGTCTCCGGGTTGATCTCGAGCTGCTTCAGCACCCAGAACACCGGGTGGTTCCCGCTGAACTCCACGGTCCTGGGCTGCGGGTGCCGGATGTGTACCTTCATAGCCTCCCCATTCTACACCCTTGCTGGAAGGGGAAACAAAAACAGCCCCGGCAACGGCCTATTGTCCCAGGGGGTCGCCCCCCCAGTATCGTCGGCGCTGCGGCGTTTCACTTCCGTGTTCGGGATGGGAACGGGTGGGTCCACCGCGCGCGGGTCACCGGGGCTGTTCTTGCCTGGAGCTTGCTAAGGTGCCGAACGCTCGAGGGAAGCTGGGATCATCGTAGCAAGGCCCCTCCGTAGCGTCAAGCGGTTGTGGCCCGCTTTCCTCTGGCGATCTTGTACGGAGGGCTCCGGGGGCGCGGGTCGCCTCGCCCGGCCCGGCCGTGGTATCCTGCAAGGCGATCCCACCGCAGCCCCCCAGCCGCCGGAGGCCCATGACCGCCCGCACCCAGTCCGACCGCCTCGCCGACTTCGCCCGCCGCGCCGAGGCCGCCGGCGCGGCCGTCCACCACCTGGACGGCGCCGCGGCCGCCGTCGATCTCCTCTGCGCCCTGGCCGGACCGGAGGGTCGCGCCGCCCTGACCGCCGCCGCCCGGACCGTCCTCCCCGGCCTGGCCCGCGCCCTGCTGGCCGCCAGCGCCCGCCCCGTGGACCCGGCGGACCGCCCGGCGCTGGCGTCCGCCGGCCTGGGCGTGAGCGTCGCCGTCGCGGGCATCGCCGAGACCGGCTCCGTCCTCCTGCTGGACCTGGACCCGGCCGACCGCCTCACCGGCATGCTGCCGCCGGTCCACGCCGTCCTCCTGGACCCTGCCGGCGTCGTCCCCGGCCTCACGGAGGCCGCAGCCCTCCTCCGCGCCGCCGCCTCCGGGCCGTCCTACGCTTCCCTGGTTACCGGACCCTCCCGCACCGCCGACATCGAGCGGGTCCTGGCCGTGGGCGTCCACGGCCCGCGGGAACTCCACCTCCTGCTGACACCGGGGGTGCGCCGTGGCTGAGATCGACGCCCGCGCCCGCCGCGCCCTGGCGAACGCCGTCCAGCGCCGCAACCTGGCCCGCTTCGCCACCGCCTGGCGCGAGGCCCGCGACGCCCAGCTCCCGCCGGAGCGCTTCCTCCCCCTGCGCGACGAGCTCCGCGCCGCCCGCCGCCGCGTCGTCGACCGCCTGCCGGAGTACGTGGAGCGCTTCCGCCGCGCCGCGGAGGCCGCCGGCGTCCGCGTCTACCTGGCGGCCACGGCGGAGGACGCCAACCGCTACGTGACGCGCCTGGCCCGGGAGCGCGGCGTGCGGCTGGCCGTGAAGTCCAAGTCCATGGCCACGGAGGAGACGGGCCTCAACGCCGCCCTGGCCGCCGCCGGCGTGGAGGCCGTGGAGACGGACCTGGGCGAGTGGATCATCCAACTGGCCGGGGAGCGGCCCTCCCACATGGTGATGCCCGCCATCCACAAGGACCGCCGCCAGACGGGACGCCTGCTGAGCGCCGCCGCCGGCCGGGACCTGGACCCGGAGGACGTCTCCGCCCAGGTGGCGACGGCCCGCCGCCTCCTCCGGGAGCGGTTCCTGGCGGCCGGCATGGGCGTCACCGGTGCCAACGCGCTCATCGCGGAGACCGGCACCGTCATGCTGGTCACCAACGAGGGGAACGGCCGCCTGGTCACCACCGCACCGCCGGTCCACGTGGTGGTGGCCGGCCTGGACAAGATCGTCCCCAGCTTCGAGGACGCGGTGACCCTCCTCCGTCTCCTGCCCCGCAGCGCCACCGGCCAGCCCTTCACCAGCTACGTCACCTTCGTCACCGGCCCCGCCGCGCCGGACCGCGAGCTCCACGTGGTCCTGCTGGACAACGGCCGGAGCGACCTGCGCGCCCACCCGGACTTCCGCGATGCCCTCCTCTGCATCCGCTGCGGCGCCTGCGCGGACGTCTGCCCGCCGTACCAGATGGTGGGCGGGCACGTCTTCGGCGGGCCGGTCTACACCGGCGCCATCGGCCTGGTGGTGAGCCCCTTCCACCACGGCCTGGACTCCGTGGCGGAGGCCCAGTCCCTCTGCGCCGCCTGCAACGCCTGCGAGACCGTCTGCCCCGCCGG
>DATCLE010000205.1:0-15413 GCA_036564075.1 Dehalococcoidia bacterium | reverse complement strand
GGCGCCGCGGACGGGGCCCGCCGGGTGGAGGGCCAGGAGGGCGGCGAGCGCCAGGATGAGGAGCGTCGCGGCAAGGCCGCGACGGGAGGCGGCAAAGGCCATGGTGGGGTGCTCCTTTCCGAACCGGTAGTGAGCGCCGGGTTCGCTCGATCCGCGCGGAGGTCCGGCAGGAGCACCGCCGGGGCGGGGCGCCTGCGTGCTGATGGAAGATAGCATAGGGTGCGGCGCCGGCAGCGTCAAGCAGGGGAGGGAAACGGCCTTCCACCCCTGCTCACGGCCCCGCAGCGCCCCGGAGCGGTGCTCGCTCCGGCCGGGCGCTGGAGGAGCGCCGGAACCGGGCACCGGGGGCGGGAAGCGGGCCGCTTTATCGGCGGGGGGCCGTGGGCTATAATGGCGCTGGATTTCCGGGCGGCGGGTCAGGGGTCCCTCGCGGACGGGTCCGCCGCCTTTTCTACGCGGGTGCGGGGTGAGCAACGAGGTCCTCTACCGCCGGTGGCGGCCGCAACGCTTCGCCGAGGTGGCGGGGCAGGAGCCGGTGACGCGGACCCTGGCCAACGCGGTGGCCCAGGGCCGGCTGGCCCACGCCTACCTGTTCTGCGGGCCGCGGGGCACCGGCAAGACCAGCACCGGCCGCATCCTGGCCAAGGCGGTCAACTGCACGGACCCCCAGGGGGGCGAGCCGTGCAACGCCTGCGACTCCTGCCGGGCGTACCTGGAGGGCCGGGCACTGGACCTGGTGGAGATGGACGCGGCCAGCAACCGCGGCATCGACGACATCCGGAGCCTCCGGGAGAAGGTGGGCTACGCGCCGGGCTCCTCCCGCTACAAGGTGTACCTCATCGACGAGGTGCACGAGCTGACGGCCCAGGCGTTCGACGCGCTCCTGAAGACGCTGGAGGAGCCGCCGCCCCACGTCCTCTTCATCCTGGCCACCACGGAGGCCCACAAGGTCCCCGCCACCATCATCTCCCGCTGCCAGCGGTTCGACTTCCGGCGCATCCCCCTCTCGGCCATCGTGGAGCGGTTGGCGGTCATCGCGCGGGCGGAAGGCTTCCAGGTGGACGAGGAGTCGCTGGGGCTGGTGGCGCGGAAGGCCACGGGGGCGCTGCGGGACGCCATCAACCTCCTGGAGCAGATGGTGGCGTTCTTCGGCCCGCGGCTGACGGCGGAGGAGGTGCGGCAGGGCCTGGGCCTGACGGGGGACCCGCGCAGCCGGGAGCTGGTGGGATGCGTGCTGGGCCGGGACCTGGCCGGGGCGCTCCGGCTGCTGAGCAGCGTGCGGGACGACGGGCTGGACCTGCGCCAGTTCCAGCGGGAGGTGGTGGAGCACCTGCGCTCGCTGCTGCTGGTGAAGGCGGGCGCGGCGGCGGCGCTGGACCTGCCCCAGGGTGAGGCGGCGGCGCTGGAGGCGCTGGCGAAGGACGCCTCCCCGTCGGAGGTGGCGCGGGCGTTGCGCGCCTTCGGTGGGGCGGACCTGCGGAGCGACCCCCACTCGCCGCTGCCGCTGGAGCTGGCGGCGGCGGAGTGCGTGCTGGGCCCGGCGGAGGCGGCGGTGGCCCCAGCCCCGCAGCCGGAGAAGGTGGTGCCCATGCGGCCGCCCGCGGAGCGGGAGCGGCCGGCGGCGCCGGGCCCGGCGGCCCGGCGCGAGGCGCCCCCACCCGGCAGGGCCCCGGCGCCGCCGGAGCCGCGGCCCGTAGGGGCGGCCCCGGCCGGGGAGCCGACGGCCCTCGAGGGCGCCGCGCTGCCGGACGGGGACGGCGAACTGGCGGACCGGATCCGCCTGCAACTGCGGCAGGATGGGAAGCAGGACCGGCAGCGGCAGACGGTGAGCGCGCTCCTGAACGGCTCCTGCACGGTGCTGGAGGTAACGGACCAGGAGCTGACGCTGGGGTTCTTCCGGCGGTTCAAGTTCCACTGGGAGCGCGTGGAGAGTGCCCCCAACCGGAAGCTGGTGGAGGAGGCCGCGTCGAAGGTGCTGGGGCGGGCCGTGCGGTTGAAGTGCGTGCTCCTGGAGGAGGACGCGCGCCCGCGCCGCAGCGGGGGGCACCTGGTCCGCGCCGCCCGGGAGCTGGGGGCGCGGGTCATCATCGACGGGGGGTAAAGGAGGCGACCCATGAACCCACGCGGGTTCGATAAGAACCTGATGAAGCAGGCGCAGAAGCTCCAGGAGCAGCTCCTGCGGGCCCAGCAGCAGATCCAGGAGAGCACGGTGGAGGGCACCGCGGGCGGCGGCGCCGTGCGGGTGGTGCTGCGGGGGGACCAGCACCTGGAGTCCGTGCGCATTGACCCGGAGGTGGTGGACCCGGACGACGTGGAGATGTTGCAGGACCTGGTGGTGGCGGCGGTGAACGAGGCGGTGGACCGCTTGCAGGCACTGCAGCAGCAGTTGCTGGGCGGGCTGACGGGCGGCATGAAGCTGCCGGGGATGCTGTAGGCGAAGACTGGACATAAGACACAAGGGGGCGGGCCTGCTATACTGGACCAGTCGGCCAGCACGCGCGTGAGGTGAGTCCCTTGCAAGACGCCCCAACCACGGCCGCAGCGCCGGTGGCCCGGCTCATTGGGGAGTTGCACAAGCTGCCGGGCATCGGGCCCAAGAGCGCGCAGCGGCTTGCGTACTATCTCCTGCGCGCCCCGGAAGAGGAGGCGCGGGCGCTGGCGGAGGCGATCCTGGAAGTCAAGGAGAAGATCGTCTTCTGCAGCGTGTGCCAGAACATCACGGACGTGGACCCCTGCTCCATCTGCCGCAGCGAGGCGCGGGACCGTGCCGTCATCTGCGTGGTGGAGGAGCCCCTGGACATCCTGGCGCTGGAACGGACCAATGGGTACAAGGGCACGTACCACGTGCTGCACGGCGTCATTTCGCCCATGGACGGCGTGGGGCCGGAGGACCTGAAGGTGGCGGAACTCCTGGCCCGCGTGCGGGACGGCGGGGTTCGGGAGGTGATCATGGCCACGAACCCGAACCTGGAGGGCGAGGCGACGGCCATGTACCTGGGCAGGCTCATCTCGCCGCTGGGCGTGCGGGTGACGCGGCTGGCCCGCGGGCTGCCGGTGGGCGCGGACCTGGAGTACGCGGACGAGGTGACGCTGGCCCGGGCGCTGGAGAACCGGCAGGAGGTCTAGCGCCGGAAGGCCCCCATGAAGACCCCCCGTGTCTACAAGACGGACGGGATCATCCTCCGGCACCGCAACCTGGGGGAGGCGGACAAGGTCCTGACCATCTACACTCCCCGGCTGGGCAAGCTGGAGGCGGTGGCGAAGGGTGTACGGCGCCCCACCAGCCGGCTGGCGGGCCACGTGGAGGTGCTGGCCCATGCCAGCCTGCTGCTGGCCCACGGGCGGAACCTGGACGTGGTGACCCAGGCCCAGGAGGTGGAGAGCAGCCGCCCGCTCTGGGAGGACCTGGAGCGTCTGGGCCGCGCCGCGTACGCGGCGGAGCTGGTGGACCGCTGCACGCCGGACCGGCAGGAGCACGAGGCGGTGTACCGCCTGCTCCTGGAGACGCTGCGCCGGCTGCGGGAACGGGATGACCTGGACCTGGTGCTGCGGTACTTTGAGGTGCAGCTCCTCTCCCTCCTGGGGTACCGGCCCCACCTGGACGCCTGCGTCGCCTGCGGAGGGCCGCTCCAGGCGGGGGCCAACGCCTACAGCCCGGCGGCGGGTGGGGCCGTCTGCCCGGCGTGCGCAGCGCGGGAGGCGGCCGCCGCGCCGCTCTCCCTGAACGGGCTGAAGGTGCTGCGGCTGTTCCAGCGGCGCCCGTTCCCGGAGGCGGCGCGGGTGCGGCTGACGCCAGAGCTGGGGCGGGAGCTGGAGCGCCACCTGCGCTCCTCCATCCGGTTCATCCTGGAGCGGGACGTGCGGGCGGCGGCGTTCCTGGACCGGCTCCGCCGCGGCCAGGAGCCCTTGCCGGCGGCCGCGGCCCTTCCCGGCAGGGGCGCCGCGGACGTATAATCTCCCAGCGCGGGCGGGCGGCCCGCCGCGAGCAACCCGAGTCCAGTGGGAGGGGTGGCCATGCCTCTGTACGAGTACTACTGCGAGCACTGCGACGGGATCTTCGAGGCGCTGCGGCCCATGCGGGAGGCCTCCGATCCGGTGCCCTGCCCGGTGTGCGACCGCGACGGGCAGCGGGTGATGCCCACCTCCTTTGCCGCGTTTACGTTCCGGGACGGCTACCCGCGGTCCATTCCGGATAAGGGGACGTACTACCACCTGGGCAAGACGGTGAAGAGCCGCATCAGCGGCCCCACGCGGGCCAACGAGCACCCGGAGCTGAAGAAGCCGCGGCCGCCCAAGGTGAAGACCAAGGGCGAACTGGAGGACGAGAAGGAGCGCAAGGTGGCGGAGGAGAAGTACATGCAGGCGCTCCTGAAGGACCAGCCGCCGGAGCACCACCACAACGTGAAGCGGCTGAAGCGGCCCATTGTCTAGGGCGGCGCGGGGCTTCCACACACGGCGGGGCCGGTCTCCAGGACCGGCCCCTCGTTCGTGTGCGGGGCGGCCGCGCCCTCAGCCGCGGCGCTCCACCACGTAGACGGCCAGGTCCTCCAGCGTCTGCTTCGCGGTGCCGTCGCTCAGGGGGGCCAGGGCGGCCAGCGCGCGGTCCACGAAGTCCCGCGCCACGGCGTAGGAGCGGTCCAGGATGTCCGACTCCCGCACCATGGCGATGGTCTGGTGCAGGTAGGACTCCTTCTTCCGGTTGGCGAAGTACTTGCGTACCGGGTTGTCCTTGGGGTAGCGCTCCATGAGCAGGAGCGAGGGGAGCGTGAGGGTGCCCTGCATGAGGTCGCTGCCCACGGGCTTGCCCATCTCCGACTCGTCGCCCACGAAGTCCAGGATGTCGTCCACAATCTGGAAGGCCATGCCCAGGTTGTAGCCGTAGCGGCGGAGCGCCTCCACCGTGGGTTCCGGCGCGCCCGCCACAATGGCGCCGCCCTCCGCCGCGGTGGCGAAGAGGGAGGCCGTCTTGCCGCTGATGCGGTCCAGGTACTCCCGGATGGTCTTGCTCCAGTCGTAGGCGGAGACGTCCTGGTCCAGTTCGCCCCGGGCCATGAGCATGAGGGTGCTGGCGAAGAGGCGGATGACGCGGATGTTGCCGGTGCGGGCGATGAGCCCGGCGGCGTGGGCGAACATGAAGTCGCCCAGCATGACGCTGGCGGCGTTGTCGTACAGGTGGTTGGCGGTGGGCCGGCCGCGGCGCGTGTCGGAGCTGTCGATGACGTCGTCGTGGACGAGGGTGGCGGTGTGCAGCAGCTCGATGGAGGCCGCCAGCGGCACCAGGAGCTCCGTGGAGTACTGGCCGAACTTGCCGGAGAGGAGGGCCAGGGCCGGGCGGAGCCGCTTGCCGCCGCCGCTCAGGACGTGCTGGAGCATCTTGGCCAGGGGTTCAAAGTCCACCTGCTTGATGTCATCCAGCAGCGCCTCCACCAGCAGCAGGTCTTCCTGGACCGGGCCGTAGACAGCACCAACCTTCACGTTGCTTCCCTTCCTCCGGCCGCGGCGGCGGTCCCCCGGGGGAGGCGGAAGAGCCGGGCGGCGTTCCGGGCGGTGTGCCGGGCTACCTCCTCGGGAGCCGTGCCGCGCAGCTCCGCGATCTTGGCGACGGTCTCGGTGATCAGGCCGGGCTCGTTCCGGCGGCCGCGCCGGGACTGCGGCGTGAGGTAGGGGCAGTCAGTCTCCACCACCAGGGCGTCCAGGGGCGTGACGGCGGCCACCTCCTGCGTCCGCGCGTTCTTGGGGTACGTGACCGTGCCGGGTACCGAGATGAGAAAGCCCAGGGCCACGTAGCGGGCGGCCAGGTCGGCGTCGCCCTCGAAGCAGTGGAGGACGCCCAGGGGCGCCGTCCGGGGGCGGGCGCCGGCCCAGGCCGCCAGGATCCGGTAGGTCTCCTCCGCCGCGGCGCGGGCGTGGATCACCACCGGCAGGCCCAGCTCATCCGCCAGGTCAAGCTGGGCCCGGAAGGCACGCCGCTGGTGGTCCGGCGGCGAGAGGTTGCGGTAGAAGTCCAGGCCTATTTCGCCCACGGCCACCACGCGGGGGGAGGAACGGGCCAGGTCCGCCAGCCGGTGGAGGGCTGCCCCGTCCAGGGACGAGGCGGCGTGGGGGTGGACGCCCACGGTGGCGAAGAGGCGGGGGTCCGCCTCCGCCAGGGCCACGGCGGCGGCGCTGGAGGCCAGGTCGTCCCCCGCGTTGACAACGGCGTCCAGGCCCGCCTGCCACGCCCGTTCCAGGACGGCGGCGCGGTCGGCGTCGAACTCGCGGGACTGGAGGTGGGCGTGGGCGTCGATGATGCCGGTCATGAGGACAGGCGGGCCTCCTCTTCCTCCAGGGCGCCGGGGTCCAGCTTCTTGTAGAGCGGCTCCGGCTGGCGGAGGGCGGTGCCGGGCTCCACGCGGGTCACGCGCCAGCCCTGATCCTGGACCGTGCCGTCCCAGCCCAGGTAGCCGTGGAGGCGGTTGGTCGTGAAGGGCAGGTACGGGTAGAGGGCCGTCTTGAGGTTGTTGATGACCTGGACGGCGGTGTAAACGGTCCGGGCGGCGGCGGCGCGGTCCTCCTGGATGGTCTTCCAGGGGGCCTGCTCATCCAGGTAGCGGTTGGCCTCCTGGGCCAGGCCCATGGCGGCGGCGATGCCGGCGCGGAAGCGGCAGGCGGCGATGTGGCCGCCCACGTCCGTCAGCGTGGGCTCGATGCGCCGCAGCAGGTCCTTGCTCCGGCCGTCCAGTTCGCCGGGATCCGGGACGCGGCCCTGGAAGTTGCGGACGGTGAAGCTGAGGACGCGGTTGACCAGGTTGCCCCAGGTGGCCACCAGCTCGTCGTTGTTGCGGCGGTAGAAGTCCGCCAGGGAGAACTCTGTGTCGCTGGTCTCCGGCATGACCACGGAGAGGTAGTAGCGCAGGGGGTCCGGGTCATACCGGTCCAGGAACTCCGGCACCCAGGGGGCCCAGCCGCGGCTCTTGGAGGCCTTCATGCCGCCGAAGGTGACGTACTGGTTGGCGGGCACGTCGTACGGCAGGTTGAGGCCGCCGTAACCCATGAGCATGGCGGGCCAGATGATGGTGTGGAAGGGGATGTTGTCCTTGCCCACGAAGTAGTAGGAGCGGGCGGCGGGGTCCTTCCAGAAGGGCTCCCAGGCGTCCGGCTGGCCCTGGCGCTGCGCCCACTCCTTGGCGGCGGAGAGGTAGCCGATGACCGCCTCGAACCAGACGTAGATGCGCTTGCTCTCGTAGCCCGGGAGCGGGATGGTGACGCCCCAGTCGATATCGCGGGTGATGGCGCGGTCCTGGAGGCCTTCGTTCAGCATGCCCAAGGTCCAGGCCAGGACGGGCCGGCGCCAGTGGGTCTGGCGGGAGGCCCACTCCTTCAGCGCCTCGTTGAAGGCGGAGAGGCGGAGGAAGAAGTGCTCCGTCTCCAGGAACTCCGGCGGGGTGCCGCAGAGGCGGCAGCGCGGTTCGATGAGATCCACGGCGTTGAGGGTGCTGCCGCAGTTGTCGCACTGGTCGCCGCGGGCCTCGTTGTAGCCGCAGACGGGGCAGATGCCGATGAGATAGCGGTCCGGCAAGAACCGCTTGTCCACGTGGCAGTAGGGCAGGGACATGGTGCCCTTGTAGATGTGGCCCCGCTCGTAGAGGGTCAGGAAGATGTCGTGGACCGTCTCGGCGTGGTTGGCGGTGCCGGTGCTGGTGTAGAGGTCAAAGGAGATGCCCAGACGGTCCCAGTAGGTCAGGAACTCCGGGTGGAACTGGTTGACCACGTCCTGGGGGCTGCGGCCCTCCTGGTCCGCCCGCACGGTGATGGGCGTGCCGTGCTGGTCCGTGCCGGAGACCATGAGGACGTGGTTGCCGACGGCCCGGTGGTAGCGGGCGAAGATGTCCGGGGCCAGGTACGCCCCGGCGATGTGGCCCATGTGGAGGGAGCCGTTGGCATAGGGCCACGCGACGGCGACGAAGATCCGCTCAGGCACCACGCTCTCCCGCCGGTTATGCTGGCTGTGCATGGCCTAGTATACCAGCCGGTCAGGTTAGCGTCACCGGATGCGGTGCCACGCCTGGTAGAGGGCGCGGCGGGGGAGCCCGGTGCGGACGGCCAGCCCGGCGGCGGCGTCCCGGGCGGAGAGGCCCTGCGCCTTGAGCCGGCGCAGCTCCGCCAGGACCTCCTCCGGGACCCCGCCGGTGGTGGGGGCGGGGGCGGGCGCACCCTCCAGGACCAGGGTGATCTCCCCCAAGGGCTCCGGGAAACGGTCCAGGGCCTGGCTGATGGTGCCGCGGAAGACCTCCTCATGGGTCTTGGTGAGCTCGCGGCAGACAGCCACGCGGCGGTCGCCCAGGACGGCCAGGGCGTCGGCCAGGGCGGCGCGGAGGCGCCGGGGCGACTCGAAGGCGACGGCGGTGCGGCCTTCGGCGGCCAGGCGCTGGAAGAGGCGGCGGCGCTCCCCGGAGCGGCGCGGGAGGAAGCCCAGGTAGGTGAACTCGCGGGCGGGGAGGCCGGAGACGGCCAGGGCGGCCAGGACGGCGGAGGGGCCGGGCACGGGGACCACGCGGACGCCGCGGGCGGCGGCGGCGGCCACCAGGTCGCGCCCGGGATCGGACACGGCGGGCATGCCGGCCTCCGAGACCAGGGCCACATCGGCGGCGTCCAGTACCTCCAGGATGCGGGGGATGCGGGCGGCCTTGTTGTGGTCGTTGTAGGAGAGGAGGGGCGCGCGGATGCCGTGGAGGGCCAGGAGGCGCCGGGCGGTGCGCGTGTCCTCGGCGGCCACCAGGGAGACGTCCCGGAGGACGCGGAGGGCGCGGAGGGTGACGTCCTCCGGGTTGCCGATGGGGGTGCCGACCAGGTAGAGGGTGCCCATGGGCCCAGTATAGCGGGCCGGGGTGGTATCGATAAGGGGCATAGATCCTTCGCCAAATTGGGGCGGTTTCCGGCCCGGGGCGATTGACCCTCCCGGTGGGGGTTGGTATAGTAGAGGAAATCACCCGGAGGCGGCGTCCCTCGACGGGAGTTGCGGGACGCCACGTCATATTCCGGAGGAAGCGAGACGGCCGCAGGCTTGACGGCGGGCCAGCCGAAGCGACACAGCAGGAGGGTTTGATGTCCGGCCCGAAGTTCAAACAGATGCGACGCGCTTACGGCTTTGACGAAGTGGCCATCGTCCCCGGTGCCGTGACCATCAATCCAGAGATGACGGATGTGTCAGTGAGCATCGGGGACGTTCGCTTAGAGATCCCCATCCTGGCGTCCGCCATGGACGGGGTGGTGGACGTGAACTTCGCCATTGCCTACGGCAGGCTGGGCGGGCTGGCAGTCCTGAACCTGGAGGGCATCCAGACCCGCTACGACAACCCGGAGGCAGTGCTGGACGAGATTGCGGCGGCGCCCAGGGAGGAGGCCACCGCGCTCATCCAGAAGGCGTACGCGGCGCCCATCCGGGAGGAGCTCATCGGCACGCGGATCCGGCAGATCAAGGAGGCGGGGGTCCCGTGCGCCGTCTCCTGCACGCCCGCCAACACCAAGCGGTTCGCGCCGCTGGCGGTGGAGGCGGGCGTGGACATCTTCGTGGTGGCGTCCACGGTCACCACGGCGCGCCACATCTCCAAGAGCACCCACGGGCTCCGCTTTGAGGAGCTGACTCGGCAGCTCCCGGTGCCGGTGGTGGTGGGCAACACGGTGACCTACGCGGCCACCAAGGAGCTCATGGAGACGGGCGTGGCGGCGGTGCTGGTGGGCGTGGGCCCCGGCGCCGCCTGTACCAGCCGCGAGGTGCTGGGCGTGGGCGTGCCGCAGATCACGGCCACCATCGACTGCGCGGCGGCGCGGAACGACTACTACCGGGAGACGGGGCGGTACGTGCCCATCATCACCGACGGCGGTATCCGCACCGGCGGCGACGTGTGCAAGGCCCTGGCGGCGGGCGCGGACGCCATCATGATGGGTTCGCCCTTTGCCAAGACGGCGGAGGCGCCGGGGCGCGGGAACCACTGGGGCATGGCGACGCCCCACGCGGAGCTGCCGCGGGGTACGCGCGTGGCGGTGGGCGTGGACACCACGCTGGAGCGCCTGCTCTTCGGTCCCACGTCCCGGACGGACGGCACGGAGAACCTCATCGGCGCGTTGCGGACGTGTATGGGGGTCTGCGGGGCCCGCACCATCCCGGAGTTCCAGCAGGCGGAGCTGGTGATTGCCCCGGCCATCAAGACGGAGGGGAAGCTGTACCAGCTCGCCGGGCTCTAGGCCAACCTGGGCCGGCAGCGGCGGTAGGGCGCCGCGGAGGCGCCGCCGGAGGGCGGGCCGCGCCGTCCCCTTGCGCTACCACCCCCCGGGTGGTATAAGATCGAACCCCCAGCGCGGCGCTGGAGCGCCCGGGAACGGGCGTTCGGGCGCCCGTTTGCCGTTCGCCCGCTCAGCCTCGGGTGTGCTGAGGCCGTCCCGGCCGGGCCGGGCCGCTCAGGGGAGCCCGGGGGCGCGGTTGGGCAAGGACCGCGGTCGGGCGCGATCCGGAGAGAGGGAAGCGAGATGCGCGTGGGGCCGACCCCCGGGGCGGGCAGTCCTGAGGCCACGGGGGCTGTGGCGCGTGGCCGGGCGTCCGTGACGCAGGGGCCGTGGCGCCGCCTCCGAGGGCTGTGGGCCTGGTCCGTGGCCAGGCCCCGCTTGGCGCTGGCCTGCCTGCTGCTGGTGGCGCTGGCCGTGCGGCTGCCCCTCCTCCCCAGCACCGGCTCCCGCTACGATACGGGCCTCTACCGGCAGTGGACCGTCACCATCCACCAGCACGGCCTGGCGGAGGCGTTCAGCCACGGCTTCGTGGACTACACGGGTTACCTCTACGTGCTGGGCCTCATCGGCTTCCTCTACGGCCTGGTCAATCCGGGCTTCGGCGTCCATGACCGGACGCTCCACATGCTCATCAAGGTGCCGGGCGTCCTGGGTGACCTGCTGGTGGCCGGGCTGCTGTTCTGGCTGACGCGCCGCGTGGTGGAGGACGTGCTGGCGCGGCAGGAGGCGGGGCCCCGCTCGCCGGCGGCGCGGCTGGGGCCGGACGGCGCGGCGCTGGTGGCGGCGGGCGTCTACCTCTTCCACCCGGCCTCCGTGCGGCTGTCCGCCCACTGGGGGCAGACGGACTCGCTCATCACGGCGGCCATGGTGGCCATGGCCTTCGCGGCGTGGCGGGGCCGGACGGCGCTGGCGTGGTTCGTGCTGGGGCTGGGCTTCCTGGTGAAGCCGCACCCGGTGGTGCTGGCGCCGCTCTTGGGGCTGGTGAGCGTGCGGCAGGGCCTCCGGTCGCTGGTGACGGGCGGCCTGGTGGCGGCGGGCACGGTGGCGGCGGGCCTGGCGTACTTCGTGCTCACGGACAACCTGCGCTGGCTGGTGAAGATCTACACGTACCTCTTCAACCCCACGCAGCACATCTCCAACAACGCGTGGAACGTCTGGTGGCCGGCGGAGCGACTGCTGCACGCCAAGCCGCAGGACACGCTGCTGACGCTGGGAGGGCTGGAGGTGGCGTACCGGGAGGTGGCCAGCCTGCTGGTGCTGGCGGCGCTGGGGGTGCTGGTGCTGGCCTTCCGGGACCGGCGCCCCGTCACGGTGCTGCTCTGCGCGGCGTACCTGGTCTTCACCTTCTACATGCTGCCGGCGGGCACGCTCTCCCGCTACCTCTTCCCGTTCTTCGCCCTCATGCTCCCGGTGGTCCTGCTGGAGCCGCGGTGGCTTGCCTTCTACGTCCCGCTTTCGGTAACCTTCTTCCTCAACATCTCCTCGGAGGTGCCGCCGGACTGGATCGGGATGCGGTTGCGCTGGAACAACTGGATCTCGTTCCCGCTGATGGCGGCCAACGTGGTGCTGTTCCTGTCCTTCTCGGCCGCGCTCCTCATGCGGGGCCGGGGCGCCGTGGCCGCGGCGCCCGTGGAGCGGGTCCTGGACCTGCTGCGCGCGGGGAAGGAGGAGCCGGGGATCCCGAGTTCCGCACGAAGGGGTGGTGTCAGCGGCAACGATGGGTGATGTCACAACGCAACTCAGCAGCGTCTCCGCCTTCTTCCCCTGCTACAACGACGCGCGCACCATCGGCGCCATGGTGCAGGGGGCCAAGGAGGTTCTGGAGCGAGTCACCACGGACTACGAGATCATTGTGGTGAACGACGGCAGCACGGACGAGAGCGCCCGCGTCCTGGCAGAGCTGGCGGCCCGGGAGCCGCGGCTCCGGGTGGTGGAGCACCCCCGGAACCGCGGGTACGGGGGCGCGTTGAAGAGCGGGTTCGCGGCGGCCACCAAGGAGTACGTCTTCTACACTGACGGCGACGGCCAGTACGACCCCGCGGAGCTGGCGCTGCTGGTGGAGCGGATGACGGACGGCGTGGACCTGGTGAACGGGTACAAGCTGCGCCGGGCGGACGGCCTCCACCGGGTGGTGGTGGGCAGGCTGTACGGCTGGGCGGTCCGGCAGGCCTTCCGGCTCCGGGTCCGGGACGTGGACTGCGACTTCCGGCTCTTCCGGGCCTCCGTGTTCCGGCGGGTGGGGCTCCAGATGGACAGCGGCGCCATCTGCGTGGAGATGATCCGCAAGGTGCAGGACGCGGGGTTCCGCATTGTGGAGGTGCCCGTCCACCACTACCCGCGGCTGGAGGGAGGCTCCCGCTTCTTCCGGCCGCTGCCGGTGCTGCGGACGTTCCTGGAGCTGGCCGGCCTGTGGTGGCGGCTGGTGGTGCGGAGCGGGGCAGACCGCACGGAGCCCCTGATCACGCCGGTGGACGCGGCCGCCGTGGCGGGTGACCCGGGAGGCCCGAATGACTAGCGCTCCCGGCGGGATGGAGGCCGTCCTGTACCGGGAGACGTTCGAGGTTGAGGAGACGTTCTGGTGGTTCGTGGGCATGCGCGCGATTGTGGCGTCGCTGCTGGCGCGCGGCCCCGCTCCGCCGGGCGGGGGGTGGGTGCTGGACGCGGGCTGCGGCACCGGCGGTTCCTACCAGTTCCTCAGCCGGTACGGGCCGGTGGCCAGCATCGATGTCTCGGAGCACGCCATCGCCTTCAGCCGGCAGCGGCGGCTCCCGGCGTTGCTCCAGGGCAGCGTCACGGCGCTGCCCTTTCGCGATGGGGCGTTCGGGCTGGTGGCCTCGTTCGACGTGATCGACGAGCTGTGGCCGGAGCTGGACGACCGGGCGGTGGCAGAGATGGCGCGGGTGCTGCGGCCCGGCGGCACGCTGCTGATCCGGGTGCCGGCCTACCAGTGGCTGCACTCGCGCCATGACCGGATTGCCCGGACGCGGCGCCGGTACACGCGGGGTGAGGTGGTGGAGAAGGTGCGCCGGGCCGGGCTGGAGGTGCGGCAGGCCACCTACGCCAACAGCCTGCTGCTGCCGCTGGCGGTGGTGCGCCGCCTGCTGGGTAAGCGCCGGACGGCCGGCAAGTCTGAGCTGGCGCCGCTGCCGGGCTGGCTGAACGCCGTGTTGACGGCTACGCTCCGCCTGGAAGCGCCCATCCTGAAACGAACGAGCCTTCCCGCCGGGCTCTCGGTGATCGTGGTCGCCGGCAAGGGGGAGTGCCCCGGCCGCTGAGCGGGAGGGAGGGCGTCGTGTCGCAGAGCCTGGAGGAGTTCTACCGGGGCCGGCGGGTGCTGGTCACCGGCGGGCTTGGGTTCATTGGCAGCAACCTGGCCCACCGGCTGGTGAAGCTGGGCAGCCGGGTGAGCATTGTGGACGCGCTGGTGCCGTCCCACGGCGGGAGCTACCGGAACATCGGCGGTATTGAGGACGTGGTGGCGGTGCGGGTGGCGGACATGCAGTCCCCCCGGGTGGCGAAGGAGGCGGTGGCGGGACAGGAGGTCATCTTCAACCTCATGGGCGAGGTCAGCCACGTGGACAGCATGGCCAACCCGCGCAAGGACGCGGAGTACAACTTCCTGTCCCACCTCTCGCTGCTGGAGGCGTGCCGTCGGTACAACCGGGAGGCCAAGGTGGTGTACGCGGGGACCCGCGGGCAGTACGGCCGCCCGGAGTACACGCCGGTGGATGAGGGGCACCCCCTGCGGCCCATTGACGTGAACGGGGTGAACAAGCAGGCGGCGGAGGGGCTGCACCTGGTCTACCACCGCGCCCACGGGATCCGCACCGTCTCCCTCCGGCTGTCCAACACCTACGGCCCCCGCCAGCTCATGAAGCACAACCGGCAGGGGTTCATCTACTGGTTCGTGCGGCAGGCGCTGGAGGGGCAGACCATCGTCATCTACGGGGACGGGTCCCAGCTGCGCGATTTCGTGTACGTGGACGACGTGGTGGACGCGTTCCTGCTGGCCGGCGCCAGGGAGGCCGCCGACGGGGAGGCCTTCAACGTGGGGAGCGGCCGGCCCACCAGCGTGCTGGAGGCGGCGAAGCTGGTCATTGAGGCGTGCGGCCGCGGGGGGTACCGGCTGATGCCGTTCCCGGAGGACCGGGAGCGCATCGAGATCGGCGACTACTACGCGGACACGCGGAAGATCGAGCGGGCGTTGGGCTGGCGGGCGTGCGTGCCGCTGCGGGAAGGGATGCGCCGCACGGTGGCGTTCTTCGCCGGCTCCGACCGGTACTGGGCGCTGGACCAATGATACCGGTGGCGGACCCCGGGCGGCAGTACCGCGCCCTCCGGGAGGAGATCGACGCCGCGGTGGCGCGGGTGCTGGCCTCCGGCCACTTCATTCTGGGGCCGGAGGTGGAGGCGCTGGAGGCGGAGTTCGCGGCGTACTGCGGCACGGCGCACGCGGTGGCGGTGGCCAGCGGCACGGACGCCATCCGGCTCACGCTGCGGGCGGCGGGCATCGGCCCGGGGGATGAGGTGATCGTCCCGGCGCTGACGGCGGCGCCCACGGCCGCGGCGGTGGTGGAGGCGGGCGCCCGGCCGGTGCTGGCGGACGTGGACCCCCGCACGGCGACGCTGGACCCGCGGGACGCGGCGGCACGCATCGGGCCGCGGACGCGGGCGCTGCTGCCGGTGCACCTCTACGGCGGCCCGGCGGACCTGGAGCCGCTGCTGGCGCTGGCGGCGCGGCACGGGCTGCTGCTCATTGAGGACGCGGCGCAGGCCCACGGGGCGCGGTACCGCGGCCGGGTGGTCGGGTCTGCGGGCCACGCCGGCTGCTTCAGCTTCTACCCCACCAAGAACTTGGGCGCCCTGGGCGACGGCGGCATGGTGGTGACCAACGACGCCGCCCTGGCGGAGCGGGTGCGACGGCTCCGCAACCTGGGCCAGGAGGCCCGCTTCCAGCACGTGGAGCCCGCGGGCCACAGCCGGCTGGATGAGATCCAGGCGGCGGTGCTGCGGGCCAAGCTGCCCCACCTGGACGTGGGGAACGCGCGGCGGCGGGAGATCGCGGCGCGGTACGCGGCGGCGCTGGCCGGGGCGCCGCTGCTGCTCCCGGCCACCGTCCCCGGCGGCGAGCACTGCTACCACCTGTACGT
>DATCLE010000204.1:0-12663 GCA_036564075.1 Dehalococcoidia bacterium | reverse complement strand
GGCTGGGGGTTCTCAAGGATGAACCGGTAGTTGTCCAGCCCCACGAACTCCTGGGACCGCTGGTCCATGAGGCTCCGGCGGACGGTATCGACGGTGGGGTACACCAGGTACACCGCCAGCAGCGTGAGCGCCGGCGAGAGCCACAGCCATGGGACCCACCACGGACGTCCGATCATCCTGCACCCGCTGTGCCCGCCCGGCCCGGCGCCGGCGGCTCAAGGCTCAGGGCCGCTGGCGCCGGGCGGACGCGCGGTCTACCGGCGTGACGCCTCAATGCCCTGGAGGATCCGATCCAGGTCACCGGGGCTGCGCAGGTAGTTAAGCACGCCGGTGAAGATGGCGTTCTGGAGCGCGCCGCCTAGGGCGTCGTCCAGGTCAAAGCGGAACGTCTCGGCCTCCAGGAGCTGCTCCGCCTGCTTGCGGGCCACCTCGTTGGGGTAGGCGTCCAACCCCACCTGCCGGTTCACGGAGGTGAAGCCGCCCCGCTCCACCCAGATCTCCTGCGCCTCGGCGCTGGCCAGCCAGTTCAGGAAGGAGCAGGTGGTCTCGTCGCTGTTGAAGGCGTAGACAATGTTCGCCCCGCCGGTCACCCGGCCGCCCGGGAACGGGAAGAAGTCGAAGTCCTCGCCCGGCTCGGCGTCCGGGAACTGGGCCTGGATGAAGGTGGAGGCGAAGCCGCCCAGGTACGTCATGGCGGCGGTGGGCGGGCTCTGGAAGGGCGGGTACGTGGCCTCCATGAAGTTGGTGGCGTTGATGGCGTTGCCGCCGCCCTGGACCACGTAGCCGTCCGTCAGCGCAACCTGCCCGAACTTCTCCCACGCGTCCCGCACCCGCGGGTCCGTGAAGGGGATGGAGCCCTCCAGGACACCGTCGTAGACCTCAGTGCCCTGCTCGTTCAGCAGGATCTGCTGAATCCAGTCACTGCCGGGGAAGCCGCTGCCGCCGCCGGCGCCGGTATCCATGCCCATGGACCAGGGGGCCGCGTCGTGGTCGCCGGCCCGCCGGTCCTCCAGGATCTGGTTGGAGAGGTCCAGCAGGTCCTGGAAGCTGCTGTCCTCATCCAGGGGCTCGTACCCGTGCTCGTCAAAGAAGCTGGGGTTGTACCAGATGGTGGCCTTGGTGTCCGCCTTCATGAAGAAGCCGTAGAGCGTGCCGTTCACGGTGCCCAGGTCGATGAAGGACTGCGGGTAGTTATCCCGCACCGTCTCCTCCAGGCCGTCGCAGGCGGAGAGCGGCACCAGCCGGCCCTCCTGGGCGAACCGCTGGAACAGCCCGATCTCCGCCGGGATGGCCACGTCCGGCGGTGAGCCACCCTCTACCCGGGTGGTCAGGAGCGCCGTGATGTCCCGGGTGCCGGTGAAGTTCATCTGGCTGCCGGTCCGGTCCTGCCACGGGCTCACCATCGCCTCGAAGGACTCCAGCTCCTCGGCGCCCCAGATGCCCAGCACGTCCACCGTGCCCCCGCCGCCGGCGGCGCCCTCCTCCCCCTCTTCGTCGTCGCCGCAGGCGGCCACCAGCAGGGCTGGAGCCAGGACGGCGGCCAGGAACAGGAACCGTAGGGCTTTCCCGCTGTTCATGTGCACCCCCTCTGGACCCGCTCTCCCCCGGGTGCGGCCAGCCTATGCCCCGCTCCCGGCGCGGCACAATAGCCCGATCTGGCGGTTGTGTCAGTCGCCGGCGCCGATGTCCAGCCAGAAGGCGTCGAAGATGAGGTCGGCCTCTCGGGCCTGGTGGGCACGGAGGCGGTTCATGAGGGAGGCCAGTTCCCTGCGAAGCTCCCCGTGGCCGGGCGGCCTTGCGTCGGGCTGCTGAAGGCACGCCAGCAGTCCCTGGACGGCCTCCGGCAGCGTCCGGTGCTCCTCTGCCGCCAGCCGGAGCTCCGGGAGCCGCCCCTGTGCCGCTTCCAGTTCCGCCACAAGGCCGCCCGGCCGTTCGGCGGCGGCGCAGTGCTCTTCCAGCTTTGCCAGCACCTGGGCCAGTTCCTGTCGGACACGGTCGCGCCAGGCGGCCTCGCGCCGCGGCACAGGCGAAGTGAGGGCAGCCTCTAGGCGGTGTATGGCCTCCAGGAGGGCGGTGTGCTCCCGGGCGGTGGCCTCCGCCACGGCGCGCTGCTGGCGGCTGGGCGGGCGTGGGGGCTGCATGGCGCGCCACGGTCCTCCGGCTAGCCCTCCACGACCGCCGGCACGCGGGCGCGGAAGGCGATCTCGCCGTCCTCAGCGTCCACCACAATGTGGTCGCCGTTGTGGAACTCGCCCTCCAGGAGCTTCAGTGCCAGCGGGTCCAGGACCCGACGCTGCAACGTGCGCTTCAGCGGGCGGGCGCCGTAGACGGGATCGAAGCCCTCCTCCACCAGCCGGTCCTTGGCCGCCTGCGTGAACTCCAGCGTGATCTTCCGGTCTGCCAGCCGCCGCCCCAACTCCCGGATCTGGATGTCCACAATCCGGTAAAGCTGCTCCCGGGTAAGCGCGTGGAAGACAATGATCTCATCCACCCGGTTCAGGAACTCCGGCGGGAAGTGCTGGCGCAGCGCCGACAGCACCAGGTTGCGGGACTCCTCCGTCAGACCCAGCTGCTGGATGTACTGGCTGCCGATGTTGCTGGTCATAATGATGACGGTGTTGCGGAAGTCCACCGTCCGGCCTTGGGCGTCGGTCAGGCGACCGTCGTCCAGCACCTGGAGGAGCGTCTTGAACACGTCCGGGTGCGCCTTCTCGATCTCATCGAAGAGCACCACGGAGTACGGGCGGCGCCGCACGGCCTCGGTAAGCTGGCCGCCCTCCTCGTAGCCCACGTAGCCCGGCGGCGCACCCACCAGGCGTGACACCGTGTGCCGCTCCTGGTACTCGCTCATGTCCAGGCGGACCATGGCGCGCTCATCGTCGAAGAGGAACTCTGCCAACGCCTTGGCCAGCTCCGTCTTCCCCACGCCCGTGGGGCCCAGGAAGATGAAGCTACCCAGCGGGCGGTTGGGGTCCTGGAGTCCGGCGCGGGCGCGGCGGATGGCGTTGGCCACGGCGCGCACGGCCTCGTCCTGGCCGATGACCCGCTCGTGCAGCCGTTCCTCCATGTGGATCAGCTTCTGGACCTCCCCCTCCATGAGTCGGGCCACCGGGATGCCCGTCCACTTGCTGACCACCTCTGCGATGTCCTGCTCGTCCACCTCCTCCTTGATGAGAGCGCCCCGCTGTTGGATGGCCGCCAGTTCCTCCTCCCGGCGCCGGCGCTCGTCCTCCAGCTCCCGGAGCGTCCCGTAGCGCAGCCGCGCTGCCGCCTCCCAATCGGCGGCGCGCTCCGCCCGCTCGATCTCCTGTCGCACCTGCTCCTCGCGCTCCTTGATGGCGCGGACGGCTTGGATCACCTGCTTCTCGTGCTCCCACTGTGCTCGCAATCGGGAGGCCTCCTCCCTCAGCGCCGCCAGCTCCGACTCCAGCGCCGCCAGCCGATCCCGGGAAGCCTGGTCGGTCTCTTTGGCCAGGGCCACCCGTTCGATCTCCAGCTGGGTCACCCGGCGCTCCACCTCGTCCAGTTCGGCGGGCATGGAGTCGATCTCCGTCCGCAGCCGGGCCGCGGCCTCGTCCACCAGGTCGATGGCCTTGTCGGGCAGGAACCGGTCGCTGATGTAGCGGTGGGAGAGGACTGCAGCGGCCACCAAGGCGGCGTCCTTGATGCGGACCCCGTGGTGGACCTCGTAGCGCTCCCGGAGTCCGCGGAGGATGCTGATGGTATCCTCCACGTCCGGCTCCTCCACCAGCACCGGCTGGAAGCGGCGCTCCAGGGCGGCGTCCTTCTCTACGTGCTTGCGGTACTCGTCCAACGTGGTGGCGCCGATAAGGTGCAGCTCACCGCGGGCCAACATGGGCTTCAGCATGTTGGAGGCGTCCATGGCGCCCTCGGCGGCGCCGGCGCCCACCACCGTGTGCAGCTCATCGATGAAGAGGATGATCTGGCCCGCGGCCTCCTGCACCTCCCGCAACACCGCCTTCAGCCGCTCCTCGAACTCGCCGCGGTACTTGGCGCCGGCAATGAGCGCGCCCAGGTCTAGCTGGATGAGGCGCTTGTCCTTCAGGCTCTCCGGCACGTCCCCGCGGACGATGCGCTGGGCTAGCCCCTCCACGATGGCGGTCTTCCCCACGCCCGGCTCGCCGATGAGGACGGGGTTGTTCTTGGTGCGGCGGGACAGCACCTGGATCACGCGCCGGATCTCCTCGTCCCGCCCGATGACGGGGTCCAGCTTCCCCTGCCGGGCCAGTTGGGTGAGGTCCCGGCCGTACCGTTCCAGCGCCTGATACTTCTCCTCGGGGTTGGGGTCCGTGACGCGCTGGCTGCCGCGCACCGCTGTCAGCGCCTGCAGCACTGCCTCCTGGGTGACGCCGGCCTCCCGCAGGATGCGGGCTGCCGCGCCGTCCCTCGGGTCTGCCAGCGCCAGCAACAGGTGCTCCGTGGAGACGTACTCGTCCCGGAGCCGCTTCGCCTGCTCGTCCGCCGTGCGCAGGACGCGACTCAGACGCTGGCTCATGTAGAGCTGGGTGTTACCGTAGACCTTCGGCAGCCGGTCCAGTTCCTCTGTGACCCGGGCCCGGACCCCTTCCACCGCTGTGCCCATATGTCGGAGGAGCACGGGCACCAGGCCGCCGTCCTGATCCAGCAGCGCCAGCAGGAGGTGCTCCGGCTCCACCTGCTGGTGGTTTCGCTCGCCTGCCAGGTCCTGGGCTGCCAGCAGTGCCGCCCGGGCCTTCTCCGTCAGCCGGTTCACGTCCACGGGTGCTCCCTCCTTGTCCTGGGGCCTCGTAGCCTTGCCCCATCGAGACCAAGCATCCCCGCTCTTGCCGGTTCCTGGTATACGCGCCGTACGTTAGAACGGCGCTGGAGAAGTGTTAACGGGCCGTTGAAGCGCCGTCCGGCGCGCCGCTTTCTAACGTCCCTGCAACACGGCGCTTATGCCCGTCCAACACGCCGGCAGTAGCGTGGAGAGCGGTAGAGCGGCGTACGGCCCGCACGCGGCCGTGCCGGTTCCGAGGTACGTGCGTGAGGGAGGTGAGAGCGAGGTATGTCCTTGGACGCAGCGTTCTTGATCCTGCGCATCGTCATCGGCGGCATCTTCTTCCTGCACGGCATGCAGAAGCTGGCCGGGTGGTTCAAGGGCCCGGGGCTTCGCGGCTTTGCCGGGATGCTGGAGCAACTGGGCGTGCGACCCGCCTATCCCTGGGCCCTGGCCGTTGCCCTGGTTGAGGTCTCCGGCCTCCTGCTGGCCGCAGGCCTCCTGACGCCCGTGGTGGCGGGTGCCCTCACGGCCAACATGCTGGCGGCCATTGCCCTGGTGCACTGGAAGCACGGGCTGTGGAACGCGGACGGCGGCTACGAGTATAACCTGGTGCTGACGGCGGCCGCGGCGGCGACCGGCCTCACCGGCGGCGGCCGGTACGCCCTGGACGCCCTCTTCGGCAACGGGTACGCGGCCTGGGCGCCGGCCCTGTACGCGGCCGTGCTGGTGCTGGGCCTGGCGGCCTTCGCCGCCAGCTACGGCCGGGCGCGGCTGCACCGCGGAGCCGGTCTGCCCGCCGGTTCCTCCGCCTGAGGGAGCGGACCCGCGGCACCGGGCAGCGCCCCTCACCCGCCGGCCCGGCGGGTGAGGGGCGCTCCTTCCCAAAGAAGTGCCCCTCCCCTCTGTTCTCTCCCTCACGAACCGCCGACGATCTCAGCAGAGGTGCTGCACACCATGACCGCAGGGGACCGTAACGCCGCACGTGCCGGTCGGGGAGCCCGTGCCTCCGGTGGGCGCGACCACGTGCGTCTGCTCCTGCGCGTGGCGCACGCCATGGCGCAGGAGGACGACCACCAGGGGATTCTGCGCCTGTTGAACCGGAGCGTGGTGGACACCCTGGGGTGTGACCGCAGCAACACCATGCTCCTGGACGAGGACGGCAGCGTCTCCCTGGCCCAGTCCTACGGCGCGGAGCCGCCGCCCCCGATACCTACACCTCAGAGGACTACCAGCGCGCCGTCCGGCCCATTGTCCAGTGGTTGCAGCGGGAGCAGCGGCCGCTGGTGGTGAACGGGCCGCCGTACCCGGACGTCATCGATCCGTACGTGCTGGAGGTCCTGGGGGTCCGTTCGCTCCTGGTGGTGCCCATGCTCAACGAAGGGCGCCTGTTGGGCGGCATCACCGCCTCCTTCCTCCGCCGTGCCGTCCCCTTCCGGCCCGCGGACGTGGAGTTCGTGGAGGGCCTGGCCAGCCACGCCGTGGCGGCCCTCCGACGGGCCCGCCTCCACGACGCGCTGCGGGCCTCGGAGGCACGCTACCGCTCCCTGGTGGAGGACGTGCATGAGGTCATCTTCGTCCTGGACCGGTCCGGCACCTTCACCTTCGTGGGCGGCCGGGTCCAGCGCATCCTGGGCTACCGGCCGGAGGAGCTGGTGGGCCGGCACTTCCTGTCCGTGGTGGCGCCGCACCACCACCAGGCGGCCCTCCAGCGGTACCTGGAAGAGGTGCAGGCCCCGCACAGCCACACGGACGAGCCGGAGGTCCACTACGACGTCATCCGCAAGGACGGCTCCGTGGTCTCCCTGGAGATCGGCTTCAGCATCCGCGTGGACGAGGCGGACAACCTGGTGGAGATCTACGGCGTGGCCCGGGACGTCACGGAGCGGATGCGCCTCCTGCACAAGGCGGAGCTGGAGCGGCGCCGGACGCGGGCTGCGCTGCGCAAGGAACGCCGGGAGCGCGCCCGGGCGGAGGCGCTCCTGGAGGTGGTGACGGCCGCCTCCTCCACCCTGAGCCTCACCCGAGTGCTGGTGCAGATCTGCGACGCTGTGGCACGGCTCAGCGTGGCGGACCGGTGCAGCATCTTCCTCTATGACCCGGAGGCCAAGAACTACCGCCCGCTCATGTCCCGCGGGATTGAGGACCCGGACCTCTGGGACCGCTTCCAGCACGCCCCCGGGGCCGACATGCAGGAGGCCAAGTCCTTCCGGGTGGCCCTGGAGACGCGCCGGCCGTACCTTGAGCCGCACGTGCCGGGCTCGGACGCGGTCTCGCCCTTCTGGGCGGAGACGTTCCGGCTGAAGTCCCTGGCGGTCTACCCCATGGTGGTGCGGAACCACGTGGTGGGCATGATGACGGTGGACGCCTTCACCCGCTTCGTGAAGTTCCCGCGGGAGGAGGTCAAGACGCTGATGGCCATCGCCCGGCAGGCGGCCGTCATCATCGATAACGCCCGCCTGTTCGAGCGGGTCCAGCAGCAGGCTCAGACGGACTTCCTCACCGGCCTGCCCAACCACCGGCACATGCAGGACCTGTTCGAGCGCACCCTCCGGGCCTCGGAACAGGCGGGGACGCCCTTCTGCGTGGTGATGGCGGACATCGACAACTTCAAGCTCTTCAACGATGTCCACGGCCACCCCGCCGGCGACGAGGTGCTCCGGCAGGTCTCCGCCGTCATCCGCCAGTGCCTCCGGCCCGGCGACGTGGTGGGCTGCTACGGCGGCGACGAGTTCCTCTTCCTCCTCCCCGGCGCCGACCGGGACCAGGGCGACCGGATCATGGCCCGGCTGGCCCGCCAGGTGGCCAAGACGCCCATCACGCTGCCCGGCCGGGACGGGCAGATCCTGGTGCGGATCAGTTGGGGCGCGGCGGCCTACCCGGCCGATAGCACGCAGCGCCGCAGCCTCATCTCCCTGGCGGACGCCGCCCTCATGGCCCGCAAGGCCCGCCTGCGGGAGCGGGAGCGCGGCCAGGGCCGCCGGGGCTGGCCGCGGAACCTGACGGAGCTCTACCCGGACCGGCTGCGGCTGGCGGAGGACCTGCTGGAGATCATCGACGGCAAGGACGGCTACACCTGCACCCACTCCCGGCACCACGCCTCCCTCTGCCTGGTGCTGGCGGACGAACTGGGCCTGCCGGACCGGGAGCGCTACGCCCTCTGGCTGGGCGGCCTCCTGCATGACGTCGGCAAGATCGGCGTGCCGGATGATCTCCTGCGCAAGGCCGGCCCGCTGACGCCGGAGGAGTGGGACGTGGTCCGGCGGCACACCGTCATGGGGGAGAACATCGTGCGGGGGCTCTTCGGGTTGGAGGAGGTGGCGGCCGCCGTGGGCAGCCACCACGAGCGGTACGACGGCACCGGCTACCCCCGCGGCCTCCGCGGGGAGCAGATCCCCCGCCTGGCCCGCATGCTGGCGGTGGTGGATGCCTACTCCGCCATGATCCACGATAGGCCGTACCGCCGGGCGCTCCACCGGGACGAGGCCATCGCGGAGCTGCGGCGGCACGCCGGCACCCAGTTCGACCCGCTCATGGTCCGGGCGTTCCTCCGGGCGCTGGGCTACCCCGCGGAGGACGCCGCCTAGACGCCTCGCCCGTCCGGCCCCGGCCCGCCCGGTGCGCGGAGGGGCCGCCTCTGCTACACTGGCCCTTGTGTACACGGACTCCCACGTCCACCTCCAGCCCCACGGCGGGCAGCCGCCCATGACGCTGGAGCGGCTCCAGGCGTACGTCCGCGCCGGCCGGGAGCGCGGGGTGGAGCGCCTGGCCGTCACGGAGCACCTGTTCCGCTTCCGGGAGGCGTACCGGGCGTTGGAGGGCTGGTGGGAGGCGGACGCCGCCCACCCGGCGCTGGCTGCCGCCGCCGCCCAGTACTGGCGGGACCACGTCTCCGCCAGCGTGGCCGACTACGTCCGGCTGGTGGAGCAGGCCAAGGCGGCGGGGCTGCCGGTGCTCCTGGGCATTGAGCTGGACTGGATCCCCGGGCGGGAAGAGGACCTCCGCCGCTTCCTGGCGCCCTACGACTGGGACGTGGTGCTGGGCTCCGTCCACTGGATCGGCGCGTGGGGGTTCGACATCCTGGGCCACCCGGTCCACGACGCCGAGTGGGAGCGGCGGGACGTGGACGCGGTGTTCCGGGACTACGCCGCGCTCCTCCTGGACCTGGCCGCCAGCGGCCTCTGCGATGTGCTGGCCCACCCGGACCTGCCCAAGTTGACGGGGCGGCGGCCCGCCTCCCTGGAGCCGTTCCACCGGGCCATCCTGGAGGCGGCCCGGCGGGGAGGCTGCGCCCTGGAGGTGAACGGCAACGGCTACCACAAACCCGTGGGGGAGCCGTACCCGGCGCCGGAGCTGCTGGCCGCCGCGCGGGCGGCCGACATCCCCATCACCCTGGCGTCCGATGCCCACGAGCCTGAGCGGGTGGGCGAGCGGTTCGACGAGCTGGCGGCCTACGCCGCGGCGGCCGGCTACGGGGCGTGCGTGACGTTCCAGGCGCGGCGGCCGGTGGTCCAGGCGCTGCCGGCCGGGCGCGCGGGGTAGTACGAGAAACCGGTCTTGGGAGGATGCACTGCCATGGACGAAGGTACGGGCATCGGCCTCTTCGAGGCTATCTACACGAACCGGGCGCTTCGCCGCTTCAAGCCGGACCCCGTGCCGGACGAAGCGATCTTCCAGATCATCGACGCGGGGATCCGAGCCCCCACGGGCTCTAACGCCCAGTCTTGGAAGTTCCTGGTAGTGCGGGACCCGGAGAAGCGGCGGACCATCGCCGGCTGGTACCGGGAGGCGTGGACGCGGTACGCCCGCCAGTACGAAGAGAACCCGGAGAGCGTGAAGGCGCTGCCCCGCCAGCAGCAGCTGGTGGTCCGGAGCGCCGGCTACCTGGCGGAACACCTGGAAGAGGTGCCGGTCTTCATCCTGGTGTGCGGGCCCAAGGGGCCCGTGCCGGGCGCCTCCGGCGCCAGCGTCTACCCCTGCGTGCAGAACATGCTGCTGGCGGCGCGGGCCCTGGGGCTGGGCAGCGTCCTCACCACGTTCCACCGGCTCCATGAGGAGGACGTCTGCCGCCTGCTGAACATCCCGGACCGCTACGAGACCTACGCCCTGCTGCCCGTGGGGTACCCGGAGGACCGCCACGGGCCGGTGCGCCGCCGCCCCGTGCGGGAGGTGACCTTCGAGGAGACGTGGGGTCGGGCGTGGCCCTTCGCCCAGGCGCAGCCGGACGGAGGGTGGCTGGACCGCTGGGTCCGCTGACGCCGAGGGTCAGCCGGCGCCCGCCCGGCGTCCCTCCGCGGTGAAGCGCTCCAGGCGCAGCGGCGCCAGGCTGTCCAGCGTCTGCGCGGCGGCGTCCACGTCCGCCTTCTCCTGGGAGTGGACGCCCACCACCACGTGGCCCGCCTTCACGGACTCGTACGTGAGCTCCCACGCCTCGTTCTGGGGCAGGGCGGCCGTGCCGCCCACCAAGCCGCCGATGGAGCCGCCGGTGATGGCCCCGCCCAGCGTGGCGGCCCAGATGCCCGCGCCCACGACGGGCCCGACGCCCGGGATGCCGAAGGCCAGCGCCCCCGCCAGGAAGCCCAGCGCCCCGCCGGCCGCGGTGCCCGCCGCCGTCCCCGCCGCCGCCGCCTTGGTCACGTCCCGGGCCACGCCCGCGTCCCGGTCCGCCACCTCCGTCTGCGCCTCCGCCTCTGCCTCCTGGGCCCGGCGGCCCAGCAGCGAGATCTCCTGCGCCTCGATGCCGGCGCGCTCCAGCGCCAGGATGGCGTCCCGCGCGGCCGCCATGTCCGGGAAGACCGCCACTACGTTGTAGGCGGCGAACTGCATCTGCGCCGCCGCGTTGCTCTCCTTGTCTGCCATGCGTCTCCTCCTCTCTGCTGCCCACCTGCCGCTCATCCTGCCCGTGTTCCGCCCGCGCGCTCCCTCCCGCCCGCGGACCTCCGCGGCACGGCGGTGATCTCCCCGGTGGGCTCCACGTACGCCACCTTCACGTCCTCGATGCGCTCGATCCCTTGGGTTCGCAGGTGGGCCATGATCTCCTCGTGGGTCAGCAGTTCCTGGCGGGCGGCCCGGTGGTTCAGCCTGCCGTTGCGGATGAGGACCACCGGCGCCGGTTTCACCAGCCGCTCCACCAGCGGGAACCGGTAGCTCAGGTAGTTCAGCGCGTAGCTCCAGAGGATGAGCGTGACCGCCACCGCCAGGGAGTCGGTCACGGAGGTGTAGGTGCCGCTGAGCCCGTTCTGCACGCCGTCCGCCAGGAGCACCAGCAGCAGGATGTCCGCCACGCCGATGCCGGCCGTCTCCCGCTTCACCAGGCCCCGGAGGAGGAAGAACAGGAACAGGTAGACCGCGCTGGTGCGGAGCACCACCTCCAGGAGCGACAGGTCCGGCACCACCAGCGCCTCAAGGCTCGCCCGGTCCGGGATCAAGTACCCCACGGCGGAGTCACCTCACGGCGGGCTGCGGGCGGCGCGGCCTCAGCGCCGGATGCGGAGCCGGTCCAGCGGCCCGCCGTACCCGCGCTCCCGGATGAGCGCCGTCACCCGGTCCAGCGGCGCGGCACGCTCCTCCGTCAGGTAGATCCAGGGGTCCGCCGTGGCCGCGTGCCCAATGGTCTGCCCCCGACGGTAGTAGCGGACCTCCTGGGTGGCCTCGTCGAAGTAGAGGCCCGGCTGCTGCACGTCCTGCCCGCCCCGCAGCACCGTGTAGCCGGTGCCCAGGCCCGTCTGCGCCTCGTTGGGCTCCGGCGGCTGGCCGGGGGCCGGGCGCGGGTGAGCGCCGGGGTCGTCCCACGTCTGCGGCCCGGGGGTGCCCTTGCCCTGGTGCCGCCGGGGCCGGAACTTCGGCATCGGAACCCTCCTCGTCGCGGCGTACAGGGCCAGGGTGCGCCGGCGGCGCCCCGCCCGCCATCCCCCGACCGGATAAGCGGCGCGGCTGCTAGAATAGAGGGCAAGCGGTTTCCCGCTACCCACCAGCATGCGGAAGGAGGATGCGATGGCTCTCGCGGAGCGCAGGGCGGAGGTGACCTGGACCGGCGATCTCACGAAGGGGGCAGGGCAGCTCTCCCTGCAGAGCAGCGGCATTGCCCGGGAGGTGCCGGTGACGTGGGCGTCCCGCACGGAGGCGCCGGACGGGAAGACCAGCCCGGAAGAGCTGCTGGCGGCGGCCCACGCCTCGTGCTACGCCATGGCGCTGTCCGCCGCGCTGGGGCGGCGGGGCAGCCCGCCGGAGATGCTGGAGGTGACGGCGGTGGCCTCCCTGGAGCGGGCCGACTCCGGCATCCGCGTCTCGGCGATGGACCTGACGGTGCGCGGTCGCGTGCCGGGGCTGGACCAGCCCACCTTCCAGGAGGTGGCGCGGGCGGCGGAGCAGGCGTGCCCCATCTCCAACGCCATCCGCAACAACGTGGAGATCCGGCTGCACGCCAGCCTGGAAGGGGCGTGACCGGAGGGCCGAACGCGGGAGCCGGGCCGGACCGGCACCCCCGGTCCGGCCCGGCTCTTGCCCGGCGGCGGGGCCGGGCTACACGTCCACCTCCACCATGATGAGCTCCGTGTCCTCCAACGCGCGGACCGCCAGCCGCTCCTCGTCCCAGACGCGGGCGGCGTCGCCCTCCCGCAGTGTCCGGCCGTTCAGGTCCGCGCGGCCCTTGATGAGGAACAGGTAGACGCCGCGGCCCGGCCGCAGGCTGTGGTGCACGGCCCGTCCCGGCTCCAGGTGGGAGACGTAGACGGAGGCGTCCTGGTGGACCTTCACGGCGCCGTTCCCGTCCGGGGTGATGACGGGCAGCAGCCGGTTGGTGCGGTCCTCCCGGGTGAAGACCTTCTGCTCCACGGACGGCGGCAGGTCCCGTTCCCGGGGGATGATCCACATCTGGATGAACCGCATGGGCTCCGTCTGGGAGC
>DATCLE010000203.1:0-6846 GCA_036564075.1 Dehalococcoidia bacterium | reverse complement strand
ACGCTGTGGGCCAACGTGCACCAGTTCCCCACGCCGGTGGTGGGGCCGGGGATCACCTGCGGGCAGGTGACCATCAGCACCGTGCCGCTGCCCTGAGCCGGGAAGGCGGTCCGTAGAACTCTCGTTCGGCGGGCGCGGCGGTGCTATAATCGGCGCGTGAGCACGCCACGTTCCGCCGACGGCCGCGGGAACCTGAGGCTGGTCCTCCTGGACGGGCACGGCCTGATCCACCGTGCCTTCCACGCGGTGAAGGAACCGCTCATTGCCCGGCATAGCGGGGAGGAGACCACGGCGGTCTTCGGCTTCACCAACACCCTGCTGAAGGTGCTGGAGGACCTGAAGCCCACCCACGTGGCCGTGGCCATGGACCTGCCCGGCCCCACCTTCCGGCACGAGCAGTACGTGGAGTACAAGGCGCACCGGCCGGGCACGCCGGAGTCGCTGCGGCACCAGATCGCCCGGGTGCGGGAGCTCATCCAGGCGTTCAACATCCCCATCTACGAGGCCGAGACCTACGAGGCGGACGACGTGCTGGGCACCCTGGCCCGGCAGGCGGCGGAGCAGGGGATCGAGACGTACCTGGCCACCCTGGACAGCGACATCCTGCAACTGGTGCGTCCCGGCGTCTACTGTTACATGTACCGCCTGTACCAGCGGGACACCGTGGTGTACGACGTGGCGGGCGTGCGGGAGCGGTACGGCTTCGACCCGGAGCGGATGCCGGACTTCAAGGGGCTGAAGGGCGACGCCAGCGACAACATCCCGGGCGTGCCGGGCATCGGCGAGAAGACGGCGGTGAAGCTCATCCAGCAGTTCGGGAGCATTGAGGCCCTCTACGAGAACCTCTGGCAGGTGACGCCGCAGAAGCTCCAGGACAAGCTGCGGGAGTACGAGGCGCAGGCGCGCTACAGCAAGGAGATTGCCACCATTGCCACAGACGCGCCGGTGACGCTGGACCTGGAGCGCTGCCGCTTGGACGGCTACGACCGGGAGCGGGTGCTGGAGCTGTTCCGGGAACTGGAGTTCCGCAGCCTCATCGACCGGCTGCCGGCGGTGGAGGGCGTCCTGCCGGACGGGGCGGCGAAGGCACCGGCGGCGGTGGAGGCGGAGGCGCCGGCCTACCACGTGGTGGACACGGAGGAGGCACTGGCGGCGCTGGCGGCGAAGATCCGGGAGGCGGGGGCCGTCACGCTGGACACGGAGACCACGGACCAGGGCGCCATGACCTGCGGGCTGGTGGGCATCTCCCTCTCCGTGCGGCCGTACGAGGCGTACTACGTGCCCGTGGGCCACGTCCAGAGCGACGGCACGCACGGCCAGCTCCCGCTGGAGACGGTGCGGCGGCACCTGGCGCCGGTGCTGGCCGACGCGGGCATTGCCAAGACGGCGCACAACGCCAAGTTCGACATGATCGTGCTGCACCGGCACGGGATGCCGGTGGACGGCCTGCGGTTCGATAGCATGATCGCCGCGTTCCTGCTGGGGGAGCAGACGCTGAGCCTGAAGGCGCTGGCCTTCGACCGGCTGAACGCGGAGATGACGCCCATCACGGACCTCATCGGCAAGGGCGGGCGCGCCAAGCAGAAGAGCATGGCGGAGGTGGGCATCGCCGACGTGGCGGCGTACGCCTGCGCCGACGCCGACTTCACCAACCGGCTGTCCGGCGTGCTGGAGGGGGAGCTGCGGAGCCAGAACCTCTGGGACCTCTACACCCAGGTGGAGATGCCGCTGGTGCCGGTGCTCACCAGGATGGAGATGACGGGGGTGGCGGTGGACACCGCCGTGCTGCGGGAGATGTCGCGGGAGTTGGGGGAGCAGCTGGCTCGCATTGAGGAGCAGATCTACCAGGCGGTGGGCCACCAGTTCAACGTGAACTCCACCCAGCAGCTGAGCCAGGTGCTCTTCGAGGAGCTGAAGCTGCCCAAGTCCCGCCGGACGAAGCAGGGCTACTCCACGGACGCCGCCTCCCTGGAGACGCTGCGGGGGGCGCACCCGGTCATCGACCTGCTGCTGGAGTACCGGCAGCTCAGCAAGCTGAAGTCCACGTACGTGGACGCGCTGCCGGGGCTCATCAACCCGGAGACGGGCCGCGTCCACAGCAGCTTCAACCAGTGCGGCGCGGCCACGGGCCGTATCTCCTCCAGCGAGCCCAACCTCCAGAACATTCCGGTGCGCACGGACGTGGGCCGGCGCATCCGCCATGCCTTCGTGGCCCGCGGCTTCGACGACGCCCGGCTGGTGGCGGCGGACTACTCGCAGATCGAGATGCGGGTGCTGGCCCACTACTCCCAGGACCCGGCGCTCATCGAGTTCTTCCGGCAGGACCTGGACATCCACGCCGCCACGGCGGCGCAGGTGTACGGCGTGCCGCTGGAGCAGGTGACGCCGGCCATGCGCCGGGTGGCGAAGACGGTGAACTTCGGGGTGGCGTACGGCATCTCCGACTACGGCCTGGCGGCACGGACGGAGCTCTCCCGGGAGGAAGCGGGCGCCTTCATCCGCGCCTACTTCGAGACGTACCCGGGGCTGAAGCAGTACATGGATGAGACCATCGCCCAGACGCGACGGCTGGGCTACGCCACCACGCTGCTGGGCCGCCGGCGGTACCTGCCGGAGATCAACTCCACGGCCTACAACGTCCGCACGGCGGCGGAGCGGATGGCCATCAACATGCCCATCCAGGGCACGGAGGCGGACATCATCAAGATGGCCATGACGCGGGTGCAGCAGGCGCTGGACGAACGCCGCCTGCGGAGCCGCATGATCCTCCAGGTGCACGACGAGCTGATGTTCGAGTGCCCGGCGGAGGAGGTGGAGGAGGTCCAGGCCATGGCCCGGGAGATCATGCCGCGGGTGATGGAGCTCTCCGTGCCGCTCAAGGTGGACCTGAAGGTGGGCCGCCACTGGGGGGAGATGGAGTAGGTGCCGGAGCTCCCTGAGGTGGAGACGGTGCGGCGGGGCCTGGCGTCCCAGGTGACCGGCCGCGCCGTGGCCCGCGTCCGCATTTTCCCCGACCGCGTTCCCCTGGTCCGCGGCACCACGCCGGAGGCCTTCGCGGCGGCGCTGGCCGGTCGCCGGTTGGAGTGCGTGGAGCGCCGCGGCAAGTACCTCCTGTTCCGGCTGTCCGGCGGCCTCTGGTGGATCGCGCACCTGCGGATGACGGGCAGCGTGCGGCTGCGGCGGCCGGAGGAGCCGCCGGACCCCCACCTGCGGGCCGTGTTGACCCTGGACGACGGCCGGGAGCTCCGCTGGGCGGACGTGCGGAAGTTCGGCACGTGGCAACTGGCGGAGGATCCGGACGCCGCGCTGCCGTCGCTGGGGCCGGACGCGCTGGACGCCGGGCGGTTCACCCTGGAGCACCTGCGCCGGGCGGCGGTGCGGCGGCGCACGCCGGTGAAGTCGTTCCTGCTGGACCAGACGGTGGTGGCGGGCCTGGGCAACATCTACGCGGACGAGGTGCTGCACGCGGCCCGCGTCCCGCCCGACCGGCTGGCCGCGGCGCTGAGCGAGGCGGAGCTGGAGCGGCTGTGGCGGGCCATCCCGGCGGTGCTGGAACGGGCGCTGGCGCACGGCGGCACCAGCTTCCGGGACTTCGTGGACTCGTCCGGCGTGCTGGGGCGGTACCTGGAGGTGGCGTGGGTGCACCGGCGGGCGGGCCACCCCTGCCCCGTCTGCGGCGGGCCGGTGGCCTCCGGCCGCATCGGCGGGCGGAGCACGTACTGGTGCCCACGCTGCCAGGCCGGGTAGGGCTACCGGCGGGAGAAGAGGTCCACCACGCCCTGGATGGCGGCGGAGAGGAGGGTGAGGACGGCCGCGGCCAGCAGGACGGCGGCCAGGACCCAGAGCTCCGCCACGGCCAGGACCGCCGGGGAGCCCAGCGCTTGGGCGCCGCCGTCCACGCGCTCCAGCACGTAGCCCGCGGACCAGAGGGCGGCCGGGGCGGAGGCGGCCAGGGTTGCCGCGGCCAGGCCGGCGGCGTAGCGGGGCCGCAGGAGCACGGCCACCGGGACCGCCACGGCCATGCCGGAGACGGGGATGGAGACCATGCAGGCCAGCCAGACCAGCGCGGCGGCCAGCAGGGAGGAGCGGGTGAAGAGGGCCAGGAACGCCGCCCCCAGCACCACGGAGGTGGCCACGGCGGGTACCCACGCGGCGTACCACCAGCGGAACCCGCCCGTCGATGGCACCGGGGCGGGCGCCCGCCGCGGCGCAGGACGGGCCGGCCGGGCGGGGACAGGCGCGCGGCCGCGGGGGACGGGGCGCGTGCGACGGGACTTGGCCATCACGCCCCCTTGGGCCGCCCGGTGGCGCGTTCCACGGGCACGCGGGGCGGCGGCAGGATGTGGCGGTGCTTGGCCAGCCAGTCGTAGATGACCACGGCGGCGGAGGCGCCCACGTTGAGGCTCCCCACCAGCCCCCACTGGGGGATCTGGACGATGAGGTCCGCGTGCTGGAGGAAGACGGGCGAGACGCCCTGGAGCTCATGCCCGAAGACGAAGACGGGCCGCTCCGGGTAGCGGGCGTCGAAGAGGGGGACGGCGGCGCGGTGCTGCTCCGTCACCACCACACGGTAGCCCCGCTCCCGCACGTAGTCCAGCGCCTCCTCCGACCGGGCGAAGTAGCGGATGTGCTCCCAGCGGTCGGCGGAGACGGCGTAGCTGCGGTTCCAGTCCGGGGAGCCGACGACGATGACCTCCGAGGTGAGGGCCGCGTGGGCGGTGCGAATTACCCCGCCCACGTTGGTATCGTGCTTGAAGTTCTCGATGAGGACGGCGAAGGGCAGCCGCCGGGCGTCCAGTTCGGCCCGGATGCGACGGTAGCGCGCCTCGCGCGACGCCTGCCTGCCGGTCATCCGCTCCTCCGGTGTGCCGCCGTCCCGGCGGGGGGGCGGCCCGCGCGGTTGTCGGGACGGGAGCCGGGCGGCTAGAATGCGCCCGAGGTCCCCTTCCGCAGGGCGGAAGGGCCGGCCCCCGCCCATCTTACCGTGCCGGGGGGCACGGTCAAGGACGCCAGGGATGGAAGAACGGAGCCTGCGGCACGTCTGCCCGCAGTGCGGACGGCCCCACGACGCCGGGGACGGGCACGGGCCGTCCCCCCTGTGCGACGGCTGCTTCGACGCGGAGCTGCGGGCGATGGACGCCGGGTTCCTGCGGAGCTACGTGGAGCTGGGGGCCACGCGGGCCCAGGTGGTGGCGGAGGCATGCCTGAGAACCCTGGTGCTGGCGGCCCCGGAGCACCGGAAGGTGCTGGCCGCCACCATCCTGGAGCAACTGGTGCTGGCGGCCCGGGAACTCATCGGCCTGTACCTGGCGGTCCGGGACCGGACGCAGCGGCCCATCCTGCGCTCGTTCCTGGAGTTCCGCCTGACGCCGGAGGCGGTGGAGTCGTTCCTGGCCGACGTGCGGTCGCTGGGGGAGGGCGGGCTGCTGGAGGCGCTGGGCCTGCCCCACCCGGACGCCGTGGCGGCGCGGCGGGACCTGCCGCCCAAGGAGCGCCGCAGCCTGGAGCTGGCCGTCCGGAACGTCCTCTTCGGGCTGGAGGCGGCCGCCGGCGACCCGGAGGTGACGGGCCCGGCGCTGCTGGCCGCGGCCCTGCCGGCGGGGGGCACGCCCGCCGCGCTGGTGGGGGCGGCGGACTGGCTGCGGGACACCCGCCTCAGCGCCGACCAGGTGGCGGCGCTGGCGCTGGACCCGGCGCGGCGCGTGGTGCACGTGACGCCCCTCCGCGTGGACGAGGGCCAGCTGGGCCGGGCGGTGGACGCGGTGGATATCCTCACGGAGGCGGCCCGGGACCTAGCCCGCGCGTACCTGAAGGTCCAGGGCGGGGAGGGCGCGCCGCCGGCGGGAGGGGAGGCGGTGCGGCCGTGACGGGGACGGGCGAGAACTCCTTGGTAGTGCAGACCTCCCTGCCGGTCTCCACGCTGGTGGACCTGCTGGCCACGCTGGCGGCGCGGTTCGGGGTGGAGTCGGCGCGCATCGAGCAGGACGTGCGGGACGCGGTGGTGATGATCGGGCTGCCGGCGGAGACCTGGGCGGAGGGGGCGCTGGTGGCGGCCATGACGGAAGAGGGGAGCCCGGCGGGCCAGGCGCTCTACGCCGTGTACGAGCGGGGGGCGGCTTCGTCGTCCCGGCGGGCGCCGCTGGCGGTGGTGGTGCCGCTGCCGGACCGGCAGCGGGTGGAGTTCCAGTTCCCGCGCGGCCTCCAGTACGACGCCTTCGGCCGGGCGCTCATCGGCACCCAGGCGTTCCTCCAGGGGCTGCCGGAGCTGCGGCCGTACCAGCGGGTCATTGCCCGGTACGACGCGACGACGGGCCGCTGGCAGGCGGCCTGAGGGGGAGGCCCGCGTTCCAGGCCGCCGCGGCCCCTGCCGCGCGGGAAGGGCGCGACCGGAGCCGGATGCTGCCGGAAGGAGGAGACCGTGGCCGGCGACGCGATCACGGACGTGCCCGGGATCAAGGTGGGGCACTGGACGGACCTGCGGGCGGGGACGGGCTGCACGGTGGTGCTGTGCGAGCGCGGCGCCGTGGGTGGGGTGGACGTGCGGGGAGCCGCGCCGGGCACGCGGGAGACGGACCTGCTGCAGCCGGGGAACCTGGTGGACCAGGTGCACGCGGTCCTGCTGACGGGCGGGAGCGCCTTCGGGCTGGACGCGGCGGCCGGGGTGATGCGGTACCTGGAGGAGCGGGGCGCCGGCTACCGCTTCGCGGGGGCCACGGTCCCCATTGTGGCCGGGGCGGTGCTCATGGACCTGCCGGTGGGCGACCCCACGGTGCGACCGGACGCGGCGGCGGGCTACGCGGCCTGCTTGGCGGCAGGGGACGAGGTGGCGGAGGGCAGCGTGGGGGC
>DATCLE010000202.1:0-22007 GCA_036564075.1 Dehalococcoidia bacterium | reverse complement strand
CTTCCTCACCCCGGCGGGCCGGGCGCTGTTCCAGCAGGTGGTGCCCGCCCATGAAGACTTCGTGGCGGCGCAGTTCGCCGGCCTCTCGCCGGCAGAGCAGCGCCAGCTCCTGCGGCTCCTCCGCACGCTGGACCGCAGCCTGGAGCGCTGACCCGGCCGTCTCTTTGGCCGGTCAAGTTTAGGACTGAACGGAGGTACCTCATGACCGCACAACCGGCGACGCAGATCAGCGTCTGGCACCTGGACCCCGCCCACTCGCTGGCGGAGTTCAGCGTGAAGCACATGATGTTCACCACCGTGAAGGGGCAGTTCAACGAGCTCCGCGGCACCATCCATCTGGATGAGGCGGAGCCCGCCCGCTCCACGGTGGAGGCGGAGATCCCCGCCGCGACGGTGGACACGCGGGCGCCGGACCGCGACGCCCACCTGCGCTCGCCCGACTTCTTCGACGTGGAGCACCACCCCACCATCACCTTCCGCAGCACCCGCGTGGAGCTGACGGGGGAGGGCCGCGGCCGCGTCCACGGTGAGCTCACCATCCGCGGCGTGACCCGGCCGGTGGTCCTGGAGACGGTCTTCAACGGCCGGGGGAAGAACCCCTTCGGCAAGGAGGTCATCGGCTTCACGGCACGGACGACCATCAACCGGAAGGAGTTCGGCCTCACGTGGAACACGCCGCTGGAGGCCGGCGGCTGGCTGGTGGGTGACG
Source organism: Dehalococcoidia bacterium (assembly GCA_036564075.1). Taxonomy (GTDB): domain Bacteria; phylum Chloroflexota; class Dehalococcoidia; order DATCLE01; family DATCLE01; genus DATCLE01. Next base: position 21,298 of record DATCLE010000202.1, on the reverse strand, counting down.
AAGTGCAGATCCTGCTGGAGGTGCAGGCCGTTCGCCAGGAGTAGGCGCGGCCCGGCCCCAGCCCGCAGGGCGGCCGACCTGACCGCGGGTCGGCCGCCCTGCGGCGTGCCCGCCGCCCCGGCCGTGGCGCCGTTGCCCGGCCGCGCGCGCCGTGCTACCATCGGCCTCAGCACGCCCCCGAGAGCCCGATGCCGGAAACGTCTTCCCCGCAAGAGCCGGAGATCCCGCGCTCCGCCGGCGGCCGCACCGCGCTGGAGGTGGCCGGCCTCTGCGCCGACGCCGCCGGCGCCATCATCCGCGAGCGCTTCCTGCGGGACCGCGCCTCCGCCGTCAAGGGGCGCGGCAACGTGGTCACGGAGACGGACCTGCTGGTGGAGCGGGCCGTCAAAGAGATCCTGGCCCGGGAGTACCCGGACCACGCCGTCCTGGGGGAGGAGACCGCCGCCAGCGGCGTTGCCGGCTCCTGGCTCTGGCTGGTGGACCCGCTGGACGGCACGCGCAACTACTCCCGCGGCATCCCTCACTTCGGCTTCAACCTGGCCCTCTGCCTGGGGGACCAGCCGGTGGTGGCCGTCACCTACGATCCCGTCCGGGAGGAGCGGTTCCACGCCGTCCTGGGTGGCGGCGCCTTCCTGAACGGCAGGCCGCTCCGCGCCTCCACAGCGGCCTCCGTGGCGGAGTGCGTCCTGGGCACGGACCTGGGCTACGATGACGCCCGCGGCAAGCGGCTGCTGGAACTCCTGACGGACCTCTTCCCCGGGCTGGACAGCCTCCGAGTCTCCGGCAGCGCGGCGCTGGGGCTGGCCTACGCCGCCGCCGGCCGCCTGGACCTCTACGTCCACCACTTCCTCTACCCGTGGGACATCGGCCCCGGCATCCTGCTGGTGCGGGAGGCCGGCGGGACCGTCACCGACCGCGACGGCGGCCCCGTCTCCATCCACAGCGAGAGCGTGGTGGCCGGGGCACCCGGCGCCCACCGCGACTTCCTGGCCCGCGCCGCCGGCCGCCCGTGGCGCGCGTAGGCCCGGCGCGGCCGCCCGTAGCATTTCCCGCTGCGGCCTCGTTACTAGCTGGGACGGCAGATCGCCGCCGGCCGCACCGGCCCGAAAAATTTCCTCCGGCCGGGGGGAACTTTTCGGGCGTCTCATCCGTCTGTAGATATGGACGGGGCGGCGAACGTGCGGGGACCGTCGTCCGCGTCTACACCCTTCCCACAGCCGGCCCCCTCTTGCCGTTCAGGGGGCCGGCCCCCTTTTCCGGCCCCTGCCGCCCCGGCGTTTGCGAAGTCATCTCCTCCTAAATACCGCCGTGGGACCTTGACCGCGCTCCGGCCTTCGCCCACAATGGAGATTGTTGATTCTCTAACTTGGGAACACAGTGACAGGGTTCCGGTGCAGGAGGTTGCCATGACGGCGCAGCAGACCCCAGAGCCCGCCGTGGCTCAGAAGGGCTACGTGCACCCGGAGGCGCTGGTCACCACGGAATGGGTGGCCCAGCACCTGGACGACCCCAACGTCCGCATTGTGGAGTCCGATGAGGACGTGTTGCTCTACGAGAGCGGCCACATCCCCAACGCCGTGAAGATCGACTGGCACACGGACCTCCAGGACCCGCTGGAGCGGGACTACCTGAACGAGGAGGCCTTCGAGCGGCTGATGCGGGAGAAGGGCATCAGCAACAACACCACGGTGGTCTTCTACGGCGACCGCAACAACTGGTGGGCGTGCTACGCCTTCTGGGTCTTCAAGCTCTTCGGCCATGAGGATTGCCGCATCATGGACGGCGGCCGCCTCAAGTGGGAGTCGGAGGGCCGGCCCATGACCCGGGAGGTGCCCAGCTTCCCGCCCGGCACCTACAAGGCCAAGCAGCGCCACGACTACGAGATCCGCGCCTTCCGCGACGACGTGCTGGCGCACATCGAGGAGAAGCGGCCGCTGGTGGACGTCCGCTCCCCGGGCGAGTACCGGGGTGAGCTCCTCCACATGCCGGACTACCCGCAGGAGGGGGCCTTGCGCGGCGGCCACATCCCCGGCGCCAAGAACGTGCCGTGGGCCCGCGCCGCCAACGAGGATGGCACCTTCAAGTCCGCCGAGGAGCTGCGCAAGATCTACGAGGAGGAGGTTGGCCTCAACCGGGACCAGGACATCATCGCCTACTGCCGCATTGGGGAGCGCAGCAGCCACACGTGGTTCGTGCTGAAGTACCTGCTGGGCTACCCGTACGTGCGCAACTACGATGGCTCCTGGACGGAGTGGGGGAACATGGTGCGCGCCCCCATTGAACGGTGAGGAAGCGTTCATGGACCGCAGCCGTGAGGAGCAGCTAGAGCTGCTGCTGGAGCACTACCGGAACCCCTACGGCAAGGGGAAGCTGGAGGACGCCGACGTGGTGATGCCGGGCGGCAACCCCGGCTGCGGCGACATTGTCACCATCTACCTCAAGGGGGACGAGGGCGGCGCCATCCGTGCGGTGCGGTTCGAGGGGCAGGGCTGCACCATCAGCCAGGCCGCCGCCTCCATCCTCATGGAGCTGGTGGAGGAGGACCGGCTGACCATGGACGACGTGGTGGAGATGGACGGCTCCACCATGATGGACATCCTGGGCCGTGACCTGGTCTCCACCCGGCCCAAGTGCGCCACCCTGGCCTTGGGCACCCTCAAGTCCGCGGTGAAGCGGTACCGGGCCGAGCGCCGGCTGGCCGCCGCCGAGGCGCGGGAGAGTGAGGCGGAGCGCGGCCTGGTCTTCGGCGAGGGCGCGGTGGAGGCCAGCCGCACGCAGGGGTGACGGGCGGCCGCCGGCAGGCAAGGACCAGCACGGGGGGGCGGGCGGAGGTCCGCCCCCTCCGCGCGTCCGGGGGCGGAACGGCGTCAGTGGGCCTCGGCGGGGCCGGACTCCAGCAGGCGGCGGGCCGCCGCGGCCAGCTCCGCGTGCTCCGGCCGGGCCAGCGCGGGGTCGGCGGCCAGGATGCGGCGGGCCAGCTCCCGCGCCTGCTCCAGGATGGGCGTATCGGAGATGCGGGCCACCCGCAGGTCCGGCATGCCGGACTGCCGGACGCCGAAGTACTCCCCCGGGCCGCGCAGGCGCAGGTCGTGCTCCGCCAGGGCGAAGCCGTCCGCGGTGGTCTCCATGATCCGCAGCCGCTCCTGGGCCTCGTCGGACGGGTTGTCGGAGAGCAGGAGGCAGTAGGAGCGGTGCCGGCCCCGGCCCACGCGGCCGCGGAACTGGTGGAGCTGGGCCAAACCGAAGCGGTCCGCACCCTCGATGACCATCACCGTGGCGTTGGGCACGTCGATCCCCACCTCCACCACGGCGGTGGAGACCAGGATGTCCAGCGCCCCGTCCCGGAAGGCCCGCATGACCTCGTCCTTCTGCTTCGCGCCCATGCGGCCGTGCAGCACCGCCATGCGGTAGCGGTCCGGCGGGAACTCCTCCCGCTGGAGCCGTTCGAACTCCTGCACGGCGGCCCGCGCCTGCAACGCCTCCGACTCCTCCACCAGCGGGCAGATGATGAACGCCTGCCGCCCCTCCGCGATCTGGTCGCGCACGAACTGGTAGGCGTGGCCCCGCTGGTGGACCGGCACCCAGCGCGTGACCACGGGCTGCCGGCCCTCCGGCATCTCGTCGATGACGGAGATGTCCAGGTCCCCGTAGAGGGTGAGGGCCAGGGTGCGCGGGATGGGCGTGGCGGTCATCACCAGCAGGTGCGGGCTGCCGCCCTTCTCCCGCAGCGCCGCCCGTTGCAGCACCCCGAAGCGGTGCTGCTCGTCCACCACGGCCAGCCCCAGCCGGGGGAACCGCACCCCTTCCTGGATGAGGGCGTGCGTGCCCACGGCAATGTCCACGTCGCCGGCGGCCAGGCCGTACTGCACCTCGTCCTTCTCCCGCTGGGAGAGGCTGCCCGTCAGCAGGGCCACGCGCACCGGGCGTTCCAGGTACGGCACGGGGCAGAGGCCGTCGTCGGGCGGGTCCGCGTCGCCGGAGAGCAGACGGGTCACCGTGCGGAAGTGCTGCTCCGCCAGGATCTCCGTGGGCGCCATGATCACCCCCTGGAAGCCGTTGGCCACCGCCGCCAGCAGCGCCGCCGTGGCCACCACCGTCTTCCCGGAGCCCACGTCGCCCTGGAGCAGGCGGCTCATGGGCACCTCCCGCGCCATGTCCGCCAGGACCTCCGCCAGGGCGCGCCGCTGCGCCGCCGTCAGGGAGAAGGGGAGGGAGGCGGTGAAGGCGTCCAGCGTCCCCGCCGGCATGGGAATCGGCGCCGTCCGCAGCCCCGCCTCCTCCGTGCGGCGGCGGGAGAGGACGGCAAGCTGCAGGGTCAGGAACTCGTCCAGGGCCAGGCGGCGTCGGGCCGCCTCCGCCGCCTCCAGATCGTCCGGGTAGTGCATCTGATGGACGGCCGCCACCAAGGGCGGCACGCCCAGCTCCGCTCTGAGCGCTTCGGGCAGGGGGTCCGGCAGGTGGTCCGCCCAGGCGTCCAGCGCCTGCCGGACCGCGCGGCGGACCGTGCGGGCGTAGAGGCCCTGGGTGAGGGGGTAGACCGGCACCAGCCGGCCCGTGTGGACCGCCTGGGAGAGGTCGCCGGAGTCCAGGGGCTCCCACTCTGGCGACTCGAAGACCTTCACGCCGCGGAAGGCGCCCACCCGACCGGAGAGCACCAGGCGCTGCCCCTCCCGGATCTGGCGGGCCAGGTACGGCTGGTTGAACCAGACGGCGCGCATGGTGCCGGTCTCGTCCCCTACCACCGCCTCGGTGCCCTTGATGCGCGGCCCGAACTGGCTCTCCGTGGCCTGCCAGACGGTGACCACCGCCGTCTGGTCGCGGCCGGGCTCCAGCTCCGCCACCGTGCGCACCTGGGAGAAGTCGTTGTAGCGGTGGGGGAAGAGGTAGAGGAGGTCCCGGACCGTCTGGACGCCCAGGCGCCGGAACTTGGCGGCGGTGGACTCCCGCACGCCCTTGAGGGCGGTGACCGGCGCCTCCAGGCCGCCGGGCGGCAGGGGCTGCGACCGGCGCACCCGCGGCCGGGCCGGCGCCTGTGGCGCGGCGGGGGCCGTTCGCCGCTTCGGCGCGGCGGACGCGGCCGGTGGGGCTGCGGCCGGCGCCGGGGTGCGACCCGCCAGCGCGGCGGCCGCCTGCCGCACCCACTCCCGCCGGCCCTCCGGTGGGAGGGCCGCATAGCCGCCGGCCGGCAGGGCGTCCAGGACGGTGCGCAGCGGCGACCCGGCGGGGAAGGCGCCCCGGGCCGCCAGGTTGGCCAGCAGGCGGTCCAGCCCGCCCAGCACCACACGGTCCGCGTAGCCCTGGCGGGCCTCCTCCCGGAGAATGCGCCGGAGCCGCTCCACCTCCTGGCTCACGCCTCGCCTCGCTCGCCCTCCAGCACGCACAGGCCCACGGCCCCCGGCCCCGTGTAGACGCCGATGACCGGGCCCACCTGCCCCGTGACCACGGGCACGCCGGGGTACCGCGCCCGGAACTGGGCCACCAGGTGCTCCGCGTCCTCCGGGCACTGGGCGTGGGCCACGGCGCCCAGACGCACGTGCTCCCGGGTGAACAGGAGGTCGCACAGGCGGTCCAGCGCCTTGGTGCGCGTGCGCACCCGCTCCAGCGGCGCGATCTCCCCCTGGTCCACCGTGAGGATGGGCTTGATGTTCAGCAGCGTGCCCATGAAGGCGCTGGCCCGGCCGATGCGGCCGCCCCGGGCCAGGTACTCCAGCGTGTCCAGAGTGAAGACAATGGGCACCCGCGCCCGCGTGGACTCCGCCACGCGGACCACGGCGTCCAGGTCCGCCCCGGCCCGGGCGGCGCGGGCCGCCTCCATGGCGATGATCCCCAGCCCCAGCGACGCCGTCTGGGAGTCCACCACGCGGACGGGCACCTCCGGGACGGCCTCCGCCGCCAGGGAGGCGGCGTTGCAGGTGCCGGAGAGCCGGGACGAGATGTGGACGGAGACGATGCCGTCCGCCTCGGCGGCCAGGCGCTGGTAGGTGTCCTGGAACGCCCCCACCGACGGCTGCGAGGTGCGCGGCAGCACGCGGGCACTCCGCAGCCGGTCGAAGAACTGGCCGGCGGTGATGTCCACCCCGTCGTAGAAGGTCTCCTCGCCGAAGTGGACGGTGAGGGGCACCACGGTGATGTCGAGCTCGCGGGCGACCTCCGCCGGGAGGTCGGCGGTGCTGTCGGTGACGACGCGAACGGCCACGGGACCCTCCTCCGCCGGTGGGGTGCGGGCCTCCCGCCCGGCCGGCCCGCGGGCCAGGGGCGGCCGGCCCGGCACTCAGTATAGACCAACGGCCGGGGGCGGCATAGGCGGCCGTCCCGCCGCGGCGGCCCGGAGGGAAAGCGCTGCCGGGTACCGCGCACGGAACGGTGCAGCTACCGGTGCAGGTAGTGCAGGATCTCCCTTGACGGCTTCCCGGTCCATACCTAGAATCCCGCCATCCGGCATGCTGGTTGAGAAAGGGGGAGCTTACCATGTCGAAACGTGTGCTCGTTGCGGTACTGTCGCTGGCACTGGCGCTGGCGCTCTTCGCCCCATCGGGGAGGGAGTCGCGGGCCACGCACGTGGATCCCATCCTCTTCGTGCACGGCTTCTCCGGCAGCGCCAGCAACTGGGACACCATGATCTCCCGCTTCCGGAGCGACGGCTGGGAGTCCGACCGGCTCTTCGCCATCACCTATGACAGCAGCCGCTCCAACGCGGAGATCGCCCAGACGGTGAAGAACGCCGTGGACCAGATCCGCGCGCAGACGGGCGCGGCCAAGGTGGACATCATCACCCACTCCATGGGCGGCCTCTCCAGCCGCTACTACCTGAAGTTCCTGGGCGGGCAGGACGTGGTGGACGAGTGGGTCTCCCTGGGCGGCCCCAACCACGGCACCACCTCTGCGTACTTCTGCTCCACCATCTCCTGCGTGGAGATGCGGCCCGGCTCCAGCTTCCTGACGAACCTGAACGCCGGGGACGAGACGCCGGGGGCGGTGCGGTACGGGACGTGGTGGTCGCCGTGCGACACCGTCATCAACCCGGACGACAGCGTCATCCTGTCCGGCGCCACCAACACGCGGACGGGCTGCATTGGCCACATCAGCCTGCTGACCGACGCCGCGGTGTACCGGCAGGTGCGGGACTTCGTGCGGTAGCGGCGGGCGGGGCCGGGGAGCGCCGCCGTCCGGGCTGAAGGCCCGGCAGCCGCACGCCGCGCCAGCGGGCCCCATGCCGGGAGGCATGGGGCCTGCTCCTGCCCGGTCCCGGGCCGCCGGGGTGGGTGCGTGGCGGGGCCGGCGGTGCTATGCTGAGGGCCCGTGAGACGGGACGCCGGGCGGGGGCAGGCGTTCTGTGGGAGGGACCCATGGCCGGAGCGGGCTCGGGACGGTCGGTTAGGCGGCGGCGCACGGCGTGGTGGGTCGTCCTGCCCCTGCTGGCCATCGCCTCCCTCCTGGCCGCCTGCGGCGGGGAGGCCGCGCCCGCCCCGGCGCCGCCGGAGACGGCGCCTGCCCCGGTGGACCCCGCCGCGCCGGGGCCCTACGCCGTGGGCGTGGCCCGCCTCACCTTCCAGCGGACCTCCACCACCACCGGCGCGCCGCGGCCGCTGGAGACGGTGGTCTGGTATCCGGCGGGCCAGGGCGGCCGGTGGGATGCGGCGCTGGCGGGCTCCGAGGAGGCGCCGGTGGCCCCGGGCGGGCCGTTCCCGGTGGTGATCTTCTCCCACGGCAGCGGCGGCAACCCGTTGCAGTCCACCTTCTTCACGGCGCACCTGGCCGGGCACGGCTTCGTGGTGGCGGCGGTGCCGCACCCCGGCAACACCACGTCCGACTGCTTCCCGTGCAGCGACCCCGCGGCGCTGCTGGACTCCGCCCTGAACCGGCCGGACGATGTCTCCTTCGTCCTGGACCGCCTGCTGGAGGAGTCGGCGCGGCCGGGGGGCGTCCTCCAGGGCGCCGTGGACGGCGACCGGGCCGCCGTGGCCGGCCACTCCTTCGGCGGCTATACGGCGCTGACGGTCCTGGCCCGGGACGCGCGGTTCCGGGCGGGGGTGGCCATGGCGCCCCCGGAAGTGGGCGGCGTGCGGGCGGCCGCCGGAACGGTGCGGTCGCCGGTGCTCATCATGGGCGGCGAGCTGGATACCACCACCCCGATCCAGCAGCAGCGGACCCTCTTCGACGCACGGCCGGAGGGGGCCACCCGCTTCCTGCTGGTCTTCCCCCGCGGCGGCCACTCCGCCTACGCCAACATCTGTCGGCCTGCCGTCTCCGGCTGCGGGCCGGATGACCTGCCCCAGGAGGACGCGCACCGGCTGGTGAACCGGTACGCCACCGCCTTCCTGAAGACCTACGTTGCGGGCGAGGAGGGCTACGGCGAGGTGCTGGCGCAGACGGGGGAGGTGGAAGGCGGCGCAGCCCGGCTGGAGGCGGCGCCGTAGGCGCGCGGCGCCTCCTTCGCCTCTCGCCGCCGCCCATGGTATCCTGGGGGTGAGCCTGCGGGCCGCCCCCCGGCCCCGCTTGAGGTTCGCGCGTGCATGAATCGTACGGAGCGACTGTATGCCCTGGTGGAGGCGCTGCGCGCCAGCGCCCCGCGGCTGGTGCGCGCCGCCGAGCTGGCCGGGCGGTTCGACGTCTCGATCCGCACCATCGAGCGTGACCTCCTGGCCCTGCAGGAGGCGGGGGTGCCCATCTGGGCGCAGCCCGGCCCCGGCGGCGGCTACAGCCTGCGCCTGGAGGCCACGCTGCCGCCGCTCAACCTCACCCCCGCCGAGGCTGCGGCCGTCGCCACGGCGCTGGCGGCGAGCCGCGGCATGCCGTTCCCCCGGGCGGCCCGCTCCGCCCTGACGAAGCTGGCCGGCGCCATGGCCGCGGCGCCCAAGGACGCCGCCTCCAGGCTCGTCGGCCACATCCGCGTGGTCCCGGGGCCGGGAGGCCCCGTCAGCCCCGTCTCGGATGTCCTCTGGCAGGCCCTGGTGGACTCCGTGGCCGTCGAGCTGACCTATCGCGATGCCCAGGATCACGAAAGCCGGCGCGTGGTGGAGCCCGCAGGCGTCTTCAGCACGCCCAACGGCTGGTACCTGGCCGCCTGGTGCCGCCTGCGCCGGGCCCCGCGCAGCTTCCGGCTGGACCGCATTACCAGCGCTACCCTCACGCACCAGCCCGTCACCCCCCGATCCCTGGACGCCGTCCTCCCCAACTTCCCCTACGAGGTGACCGAGCCGGCCCTGACGTAGGGCCGGCTCTTCCCGTTCGCCGCCGCTCCCCGCGTCTCCCGGGCGGCCGAAGGGACCGGACGTTCGCCCCGGCGGGGCACCGGAAATCCCGACATAACGCTGTCGCCACGCCCCGCTACGATGCTCGTGGAGGCCCGCACAGGCCCCACGAGCACCACATGGAGGAGCAGCGTGCCATGAGCGACACACCGCGGTTCGGGTTTGTGGTGGAGTACGTGGCGGACATCGAGGCGGCCACGCGCTTCTACGCGGACGTCCTCGGCCTGGAGGTCCAGCGGTGGCACCCCACGTTCGTCCAGTTCGACAGCTTCGCCATCGCCACTGACGAGTCGTTGGGCGGCCGCGGCGAGCCGGAGCTCTACTGGTTGGTGGATGACGCAGAGGCCGCCTTCCGCGACCTCTCCGGAAAGGCCGAAGTCGGGCTCCCCCTCAGGCAGATGCCCTTTGGCAAGGTCTTCGCCGTCAAGGATCCGGATGGTCGGCTTCGCTACCTGCTGGAGCTGGCCCAGGACCGGCCGAGCCGGCCCGTGCGGTGAAGACGCCCGCTGCCGGCTACTCTACGGAGACGATGTAGAAATAGTGGGGCTGGCCGCCGCGGAGCACCTCCACCTCTTGCTCCGGGTAGCGCTCCCGCAGGCGGCCGGCCAGGTCCCCGGCCTCGCCCTCAGTCACGTCTGCCCCGTAGTAGAGGGTGATGATGCCGGTCTCCGGGGAGACCATCTGCGCCAGGCAGGCCTCCACGGCGGCGTCCACCGTCTCCTCGGCGACGCTCAGGTCGCCGTTGACGATCCCGATGATCTGCCCGGCGTGGATGCGCAAACCGCCGATGCCCGCGTCCCGGGCGGCCAGGGTGATCTCCGCGGTCTGCACGGAGGCAACGGCCTCCTCCGCGGCGCGGGCATTCTGCTCCAGATCGGCGTCGGGGTTCAGGGCCACCAGGGCGGCCATGCCCTCCGGCACGGTGCGGGTGGGGACCACGGCCACCTGCCGGGAGGCCAGCTTCGCGGCCTGCTGCGCGGACAGCATGACGTTCTTATTGTTGGGCAGCACCAGCACCTCGTCCGTGGGGCAGGCGTCGATGGCGCGGAGGATCTCCTGGGTGCTGGGGTTCATGGTCTGGCCGCCGTGGACCACCACGGTGGCACCCATGCTGCGGGCCACCTCCGCCAGGCCGTCGCCAGGCAGCACCGCCACCGTGGAGACGCGGCCCGTGGGGGCGGCCGCTCTCGCCGCCGCCTCCCGGCTGCGGGCGGCCAGCGCCTCGTGCTGGGCCTGCATGTTGTCCACCTTGATGCGGGTGAGGGAGCCCAGGGACGTGCCGTAGGAGAGAGCCCTGCCGGGGTCCTGCGTGTGCACGTGCACGTGGACGGTCCGGCCACCGCCCACCGCCAGGACGGAGGTGCCCAGCTCCTCCAGGGCCCGGCGGATGGCGGCGGCGTCCAGCCCCTCGCCCTCAATGAGGAACTCCGTGCAGTAGCCGTACGGCTCGCCGTCGTCGTGGTGGAAGGCGGCGGCCGGGAGCGCCTGTCCCTGCATGGCCGGGACGGGCGGCAGGTCCACCGTCTGGCCGCGAAGGTAGCGGAGTGCGCCCTCCAGGATGACGGCCAGACCCTGCCCGCCGGCGTCCACCACGCCCGCCTCCGCCAGGATGGGGAGGAGCGACGGCGTCCGCGCCACCGACTCCTGGGCCGCGTCCACGTACCGGGCGAAGAGGGCCTCCAGGTCGCCGCCGGCGCCGTCGTGGGAGCCCGCTTCGGAGACCTCCCGCGCCACGGTGAGGATGGTTCCCTCCACCGGCTTCGTCACCGCCTGGTAGGCCGTGCGGGCGGCCTGCTGGAACGCCAGGACCACGTCCGGCGCCTCCGCCCGGTCCTTGCCCGCCAGCGCCTGGGCGAAGCCGTGGATGATCTGGGAGAGGATGACCCCGGAGTTGCCGCGCGCGCCCATGAGGGCGCCCCGGGCCAGGGCGGCGGCCACCGCGCCGGCGGACGCCCCGTCCGCGGTCCGGGCCTCCTCCAGCATGGCGCGCATGGTGGCCAGCATGTTGGTGCCGGTATCGCCGTCCGGCACCGGGAAGACGTTAATGGCGTTGATGGCTTCGGTGTGGCGCTCCAGCCAGGCCGTGGCCGCCGCGAACAGCTCGCGGAGCTCGTGGCCGCCCAGCGACGTCATGCGTGCGGTATCGGTGGTCACGGTGCCTCTCCTGGGGGCCCCGCCGCGCCCGCGCGCGGGAGGGCAGGCCGGGTCTCTCCGTCCGCCGGCCGGTGGCTGCGGCCGTCCGAGGTGGTAGGGAGTGCGGCCGGGAGGGCAGCGCGGGGCAGGAGGGTGGGCATGCACGGCCTTCCCCGCCGGTGGTCACCCTTGCCCGTCCAGGCCGCCTGTGCTACAGTAGTCCCCGGCATTCTAGCCGTCTGAGCACGTTCCGTCAAAGAAGGGGGCCCTTTGTGGCAGCCTGTCAGATCTGTGGCAAGCATACCGTCTTCGGCCGCAATATCCGGCACCGGCACTCCGGCCGCTGGGAGCGGCGCGCGCCCAAGACCAACCGGCAGTTCCGGCCCAACGTCCACAAGCAGAAGGTGGTGATCAACGGACAGCCCGTCCGGCTGTACATCTGCACCCGCTGCCTCCGGACGCAGTTGAAGGTGGCCGGCTAGACACACCCTGTATAGCGAGCCAGCCTTTCGCCCCGTGACGCGGTCGCGGGGCTTTCTGCGTTCAGGTTGGGTCCGGTCCCGCGGCGGCGGGCGCGGCCACGAAGGCGGAGGGGCAGCCGTGGCGGAGGGGGCAACGGGCGCACTCCGGGCGCTGCGCCTTGCAGGTCCAGCGTCCGTGCTTGATGAGGCCCACGTGGAAGGGGTACACCTGCTCCGGCCGCAGCATGGCCTCCAGGCGGTCGTGGGCGGCGTCGGCGCTCAGCTTCGGGGGGATGAGGCCCAGGCGGCCCGCCACGCGGTGGACGTGGGTATCCACCGGCAGCGCGGGCCGGCCCAGGGCGAACAGCAGGACGCAGGCGGCGGTCTTGGGCCCCACGCCCGGCAGCGACCGCAGCCACGCCTTGGCCTCCGCCAGGGGCAGGTCCGCCAGGAAGCCCAGGTCGTAGCCGCCGGTGCGGGCCCGCACCTCCTCCAGGATGGCCTTGATGCGCGGTGCCTTCTGCTCCGCCAGCCCGCCGGGCCGGATGGCCTCCACCAGGTCCGGCACGGGCGCGTTGCGGACTTGGTCCCAGGTGGCGTAGCGGTCCAGCAGCCGGTGGAAGGCGCGGCCGGAGTTGGTATCGGAGGTGTTCTGGGAGAGCACCGTCAGCACCAGCTCCGCGACACCGTCCCGGTGGTGACGGTGGACGAACTCGCCGTACTCGGCTTCCAGCAGGCGGATGATCTCCTCGGGCGTCAGCACGAAGCCATTGTAGCGGAACGGCCGCTGCGGGCCAGGGGGTGCCCCCGGCGGGGCCGCGGCCCCTAGAGGCCCGCCAGGCGTCCCAGGCCCGGGATGCGGCGGACCTCCTCGTCATAGGTGGAGGCGCCCTGCTGGACGCGGAAGAAGGCCCGCCAGAGGTAGCCGGCGCGGGCGCTGCCGGCCATGGCCAGCCGGGGGAAGCGCCGCACGCCGCCGTAGAACAGCCGGGCGATGAACCGCGCGGCCCGCAGCTCCGGCATGATCTCCCGGTCCACTGCCGTCTGGTACGTCTCCGCCGCCGGGGGCCCGCCGCCCAGAGCGGCGGCCAGCGCCTCGGCGGCCAGGACGCCGGAGCGAACGGCGTAGTAGATCCCCTCCTCCGTGAACTCGTCGGCCAGGCCTGCCGCGTCGCCCAGCAGGAGCGCCCGTCCCCGGGCGATGGGCTCCCCGCCGCGCCGGAAGCAGATCTTGTGGCCGCGGGCGAGGACCACGGGCGCATCCGCCAGGCCCAGGGAGGCCGTGTAGGCGCGGAGCTCGCCCCGGAGGTCCGGCGCCCGGTCCCGGGGCAGCACCACGCCCACGGAGAGGAGGCCGTGCTTGGGGAAGACCCAGCCGTACCCCCACGGGTGGTAGCCCAGGTCCACGTTCACCAGGCCCCGCCAGGCCGCCAGCGCGGCGACCGGCGCCGCCACCTCCGCCTCCACCGCGGCGCACTCCGCCAGGCCGGCCCCCAAGCCCAGCGAGCGCCGGACGACGGAGTTGGCGCCGTCCGCGCCGACCACATAGCGGGCGGTCAGCGTCCGGCCGCCCAGGTCCAGGACGGCGTGATCGCCCCCGTCGCGCACGGAGCGGACGGCCGCCCCTTGGCGCAGCTCGGCACCGGCGGCCACGGCCTGCCGCGTCAGGAGGGCGTCGAAGCGGTCCCGCATCACCATGTAGGCGATGGGCGATCCGGCCCGCCGGACGAAGGCGCGGCGGCCGCGGTAGGAGGCCAGGACGCCCTCTACCGTGTCCTCCACCACGGGGTCCAGGGAGAAGGGGAGGAGGGAGGCGGTGCGGACGGGGATGCCGCCGGCGCAGGTCTTGTAGCGCGGCACCTGCTCCTTCTCCAGGAGGACGGTGCGGAGGCCGCGGGCGGCCAGGACGCGGGCAGCGGTGGCGCCGGCGGGCCCGGCGCCCACCACGGCCACGTCGTAGTCGGGGTTGGGGCGTTGCTCTCGTGTCATGGCGCTACCGGCGCCGCTCCAGGAGCGCGAGGTCGAAGCCGGCGGCAAAGGGGTTGAGGAACCGGACGCCCTCCAGGAGCGCGCCGTGGGAGAAGTCCTCCGTGAGGACGTACGGGACGTTGTGGAGCTTTGCTCCAGCCAGGATCAGCGCGTCCCAGTAAGCCAGTTGGTGGCGTTGAACGTTCCGAACGGCCTCTAGCACCATGGCAACCGTGACGGGGTAGACCGGCCAGGAGCGCACGTAGTTCGTCACGCTCCGCCCTGCCTCCATGGGCGTGAGCGGGCTTGGGATCTTCTGCGTCACCACGCGGAAGAACTCGCCCAGGACCTGCGTGGTAAGGACGCCTCCCTGGTGGCCGCCCAGGCGTTCCAGCACGGTCCTGGCGCGGTCACGCTTTGTCCCGTCGGTTTGGTCGTAGGCGTAGACCAGGACGTTCGTGTCAACGAGAAAACCGCTCAAGCCGGTCCTCGTACAGTTCCTCCCTGGTCCAGCCGCGGATGCGCTTCAAGTCCTGGAGGCGGGCCCGTTCCCGGAGGAATGCCAGCTCGTCCCGCCACGCCTGCTCATCGTGGGACGGAACCGGCTCCCCTCCGGCCTCCTCGATGCTGCGGCGGATGAGGTCGGACTCGCTGATGCCCAGTTCCCGGGCGCGCCGCTTCAGCCGCCGGTCCTGCTCCGGCGTCAGGTAGACCTGCTTCCGTACCATGCGGGCCATGGACGTCCCTCCTCGCCTCAATCCTACCATAATCGCCCGCGTCCGGCGGCCCGTGTTGTGCCGTCCCCCGTCGCGGCGTACCATAGGGGCGTGATCCTCCGGAGAAAGGGGGGATGCGCCGTGACGCGCGAGCAGATCCGGCTCACGCACCTGGCCTCTTGCGCGGGTTGAGCCGGTAAGGCGGGCCCTGCGGCCCTGGCGCACGTGCTGCGCCCCCTGACCGGACTGTTCCCGCAGGCGGACTTCCCGAACCTGCTGCTCGGGCTGGAGCTGGCGGACGACGCGGCCGTCTACCGGCTGACGGATGATCTCGCCCTGGTCCAGACGCTGGACTTCTTCCCGCCCGTGGTGGACGACCCGTACGTCTTCGGCGCCGTGGCCGCCGCCAACGCCATGAGCGACGTCTTCGCCATGGGCGGCGAGGTGGTCCTGGCGCTGAACATCGCCGCGTTCCCGGAGTCACTGCCGCTGGAGATGGTCACGGAGATCCTGCGCGGCGGTGCCGAGAAGGTGGCGGAGGCCGGCGGCGTGGTGGCCGGCGGCCACACCATCTACGACGACGAGCCCAAGTACGGCATGTGCGTCACCGGCACGGTCCGGCCGGACCGGATCCTGACCAAGGGCGGCGCCCGGCCCGGCCACGCCCTGTACCTGACCAAGCCGCTGGGCACCGGCATCGTGCTCTCCGCCGCCCGAGCCGACGCCGCGGACCCGGCGGAGCTGGCGGCGGCCCAGGAATCCATGCTGGCCCTGAACCTGCGGCCCTCCCGGCTGGTCCGGGAGGCCGGCGCGGGCGCCGTGACGGACGTGACGGGCTTCGGGTTGGTGGGCCACGCCCATGAGGTGGCCCGGCTGAGCGGCGTCCGCGTGGTGCTGGAGGCCGGGGCGCTGCCGCTGCTGCCCGGCGCCCTCCGGCACGCGGCGGCCGGCGTCCGCACCGGCGGCGCCGGGCGGAACCGGGAGCACTTCGGCCCGGACGTGACGTACGCGGGACCGCTGGACCCGGCCCTGGAGGACGTGCTGTTCGACCCGCAGACCTCCGGCGGGCTGCTGGTCAGCCTGCCGCCGGAGCGGGCGGACGGCCTGGAGCGCCGCTTCGCCGCCGAGGGGCTGGCGCTGTGGCGCATCGGTGAGGTGACGGTAGGGAGCGGCATCGAGGTGCGACCGTGAACGGACGGCGTGTCCTGCCGGCGTGGCTGTTCCTGCTGGCCGCCCTGGCGGCGCTGGCCGCCGCGGCGTGCGGCGGGGGCGGCAACGGCGGCGAGGAGTTCGACGCGGAGCAGGTGGTCCGCGACGCGGCGGACCGGCTAGAGGGCGTCCAGAGCTTCCACTTCCTGCTGACCCACCAGGAGGGCGGGACGCGGATCATCCAGGACCTGCTCATGACCCGCGCGGAGGGCGACGTGGTCCGGCCGGCCCGCCTCCGGGCGGACGTGGAGGCGGATGCGGCGGGCCAGAAGCTGCGCCTCTCGGTCATCGGTATCGACGAGCGGACCTGGATCACCAACCCCTTCAACCCGTCCCAGTGGCAGCCACTGGAGGGCACCGACGTGCGGGACGTCCTGGACCTGGCGGCGGTCCCGGAGGTCATGCGGGCGGTGCAGGACGTGGAGGCGAACGGCACGGAGCGGGTGAACGGCACGGAGTGCTACCGCGTCCGCGCCCGGGTGGACTCCGGCGCCCTGGCGGCGGTGGTGCCGCGGGCGGCCAGCCCGGGCCAGACGGTGACGGTGGAGCTGTGGGTGGGCCGGGACGACGCGCTGGTGCGGCGGCTGGTGGTCCGCGGCCCGTTGAACCCGGACGAGGACGAAGGGATCGAGCGGCGGCTGGACCTCTCCGGCTTCGATGCGCCGGTGACCGTTCAGCCCCCGCTGTGAGGCGCCGTGCAACGCCGTCTCCGTCTCTTCGAGCACCGGCGGGCCTCCGGCCGTGCCGGGCCGGAAGCGCCGCCGTCCCCGGATGGCGCCGGGCCGGAGGCCGCCCGCACGGAGAGCCGCCTCCGCTCCCCCGTCTGGCTGGTGGTGGCCCTGGGCCTGGGTGTCTTCTTCGCCGGGTTTGACCAGACCTTCGTGGTCACCATCCTCCCGGACATGACCCGGGACCTGGGCATCACGGTGGACCGCTTCGGCCGGGCTGCCTGGATCGTGAACGGCTACCTGCTGGGCTACACCGTGGCCATGCCCCTCATGGGCCGCGTGGCGGATGCCTTCGGCCACCTGCGGATCTACACGCTGGCCATCGTCATCTTCGTGGTGGGGTCGGCGGGCGTGGCCCTGGCCCCCAACCTGGAGCTGCTGACGGCAGCGCGGGCGGTCCAGGCCGTGGGCGGCGGCGCGGTGGTCCCCATCTCCATGGCCATCATCGCCGATACGCTGCCCCCCGCCCGGCGCGCGCTGGCAGTGGGCGTGGTGGCGGCCCTGGACGACGCCAGCAGCCTGCTGGGGCCGTTCTACGCGGCGGCGCTGGTGGATTACGTGGGCTGGCGGGGCCTGTTCTGGCTGGGCATCCCCCTGCAGATCCCCTTCCTCCTGGCTGTGCTGCTGCTGGCGCGGGAGACGGGGAGGGCTGAGGGCCGGTCCCGGGTGGACTGGCAAGGCGGGCTGCTGCTGGCGGCGGGCCTCACCTGCCTTACCGTGGCCCTCACGGAGGACGTGGGCGGGGCGCGGCCGCTCTGGCAATCGCTCCTGCTGGGGGCGCTGGCCGCGGCGTTCACCGCCGCCTTCGTCTGGCGGCAGCTCCGCATCCCATCGCCCCTGGTGCACCTGGGCATCCTCCGCAAGCCCGCCGTGGCCTCCGCCCTGGCGCTCTACTTCGTGGACGGGGCGGCCACCATCACCGCCCTGGTGACCATCCCCCTCATGACCAACGTCCTGTGGGGCGGGACACCGCTGGACGGCGGCGTGAACCTCATGAAGCTGATGCTCTGGATGCCGGTGGGCGGCGTGGTGGGCGGCTTGGTGGCCCAGCGCGTCGGCTACCGGCCCACGGCGGCGTGCTCCTTCCTCATGTACGGCCTGGCCTTCCTGGCCATATGGCGCTGGCCCGTGCCGCCCAGCCAGCCCGTCATGTGGGGTACCCTCTTCGTCCTGGGGCTGGGCATCGGCCTGAACGACGCCCCCATCATCGGCAGCGTGCTGAACTCCGTCCGGGCGCTGGAGCGGGCCACGGCCTCGGCGCTGACGCAGGTGGTGCAGACGACCGGGATGATCGTGGGGACGGCGCTGCTGGCCACGCAGGGGCTGGGGCGGTTCAACCAGCGTGCGGCGGAGCTGTTCCAGGAGCGGGGCTTCCAGCAGACTACGGAGGAGTACCGGGCCATCATGCACCAGACGTTCAACGAGGTGTTCCTGACCGCCGCCGTGGTGACCCTGGCGGCCATGGCGCTGACGGCGTTCCTCTCCCGCGGTCGGGCGCGGGAGGTGGTGTGGGCGCCGCTGGGCGGCCTCGCGAAGCAGGAGGGACCGGGCAGCGATGGCGGGTGACGGACGGCGACTGCTGATGATCTTCGCCCACCCGGACGACGAGGCGTTCTCCAGCGCGGGCACGGCCGCCCGGCTGGCCCGCGAAGGGGGCGAGGCCTACCTGGTCTGCGCCACCCGGGGTGAGGCGGGGCAGAACCTGGCGCCGGGGCTGGCCACGCCGGAGACGCTGGGCCGGGTCCGGGAGGAGGAGCTGCGGGAGGCGGCGCGCATCCTGGGCATCCGGGAGGTGACGTTCCTGGACTACCGGGACGGCTCGCTGGCGGCGGCGGACCCTACCGAGGTCGTGGGGCTGCTGGTGCGGACCGTCCGCCGCGTCCGCCCCCAGGCGGTGCTCACCTTCGGGCCGGACGGTGTCTACGGCCACCCGGACCACGTGGCCGTGAGCCGGCTGGCCACGGCGGCGTTCCACGCGGCGGGCGACCCGAAAGCGTTCCCGCCGCCGGAGTTCGGGGCGCCGTTCCGCCCCGCCCGGCTCTGGTACGTGGCCATCCCGCGGGAGGAGGCCGGCGAGATGTTCCGCTCCATGGCGGACGGCAGCGAGGACATGCGCCGCTGGATGGCGGACCTGGGCTGGGAGAACCTGGGGACGCCGGCGGCGCAGATCGACGCTGCGGTGGACGTGCGGGAGGTGGCGGAGGCCAAGCTGCGGGCGCTGCGGGCGCACCGCACGCAGGTGGGGGAGGACCCCCTGGCGGAGCTGCCGCCGGAGGCCGCGGAGCGGCTCCTGAGCGTGGAGCACTTCCGGCTGGCGGCGGGCACGCCCGTCCCCGGCCGCGTGGGCGACCTCTTCGCGGGGCTGGCGTGAGGGTGCGGGCCGGCGTGCGGCCCTCCCTCACGCGGGCGGGATGTTCTGGTTCAGGTGGAAGACGTTCTCCGGATCGTACCGCCGCTTCAGCTCCTGCAAGCGGGCGTAGTTGACCCCGTAAGCCTCTGAAATCCGGCCCGCGGACTCGTCATCGCTCATGTAGTTCACGTAGGTGGCCCGCGCCATGGCCGGCGCCAGCGCCGCGAAGGTCTCGCGCGCCCAGGCCGTATTCGGGCCGTCCTCCGCCCGGTCCAGCCACTCGGCGGCCACCAGCAGGTTGTAGCCCTCCGTCCGGTGGCCGAACGCCGTCGCGGTGGGGGGCACCCGCGTCGCCGCGCCGTGGAAGTGCTCCAGCACCATCCCGCTCATGGGGGACGGGCAGGCCGCGAACCGCTCCACCGCCACGTCGATGACGTCATCGGTCAGGGCGTTGAGGAAGGACGACTTCCAGTAGTTCCTGGCGCCCGCGGGGAACCCCGCGTCCAGCAGCGTGTTCTGTACGGTGTAGGGGATGGGCCCCAGCGCGTCCATGACCGGCGTGCCGAACCTCCTGAGGGGGGCCAGGGCGGCCTCACCGGCCTCCAGCGGGCCGCAGTGGCACGCCACCACCCCGGCTAGCTTGGCCCCGGAGCCGTCCGGCGCGTGGATCAGGCCGCAGAAGGCCGTGAGCTCGTCCGGCAGTCCGGCGGTGAACTCCCGGAAGCTGCGCAGGATCGTCCGCGCCTGGTCGAACGGGAAAGCGATGATCCCGCCCGTCACCAGGGGGCCCACGGGGTGCAGGGCGTACTCGAACTGCGTCACCACGCCGAAGTTGCCGCTGCCGCCCCGCAGCGCCCAGAACAGGTCCGGGTTCTGCTCCTGGCTGGCGTGGAGGACCTTGCCGTCGGCGGTCACCACGTCCGCCGAGCGGAGGTTGTCCACCGCCAGGCCGTACTTGCCCATCAGCCAGCCCAGCCCGCCGCCCAGCGTCAGCCCCGCCACGCCGGTGGTGGAGACGACGCCGCCGGTGGTGGCCAGTCCGTACACCTGGGTCTCCCGGTTGAACCCGCCCCAGGTGGCCCCCGGCTGGGCCCGGGCGGTGCGGGCCCGCGGGTCCACCATGACCCCCCGCATGAGCGAGAGGTCGATCACGAGGCCGTCGTCGCACACGGCGCGGCCCGCCACGCTGTGGCCGCCGCCCTTCACCGCCACCGGCAGGCCCTGCTGGCGGGCCAGGGCCAGGGCGTCCTGCACGTCCGCGGTGCCGGCGCACCGGACGATGGCCGCGGGCCGCTTGTCCACGGCGCCGTTGTGGACCCGTCGCGCCTGCTCGTACTCGGAGTCGGCCGGCAGCAGGAGGCGGCCGGAGAGCTGCGCCCGGATCGCCTCGGCAGCCAGATCGATGGACATGACATCCTCCCTTCCCGGCGCCCTCCGCGCCGTGCGCGGGCGGCCGCCTGAACGGGCGGGGCACCGGGCGGGGCAGGGGGAAAGCCGCAGTATACGCCGCCCCTTCCGTCCCCTGTCAACGGGCGGGTGCGCGGCGGATGCCGGCTGGGAGGCGGAGGCCTCCCCCTCACGCCGGAGATCGCGGGCAGGCGGCCGGATGGGCCGCCGGGCGGGGCTGGTGCGGGGGTTAGTCGTTGTTGTCCAGGTCCACGGCCTTGGCAGCGGCGATGAAGATGCGCATGCGGTTGAGGTCCTTGGCGCCCTCCGGCGTCTCGATCCCGGTGTGGACGTCCACGCCCCAGGGCCGGACCTCGGCGATGGCAGCGCCCACGTTCTCCGGCGTCAGGCCGCCCGCCAGCATGACGGGCACCCGCACCTCCCGCACCACGCGGGCGCTGATGCGCCAGTCGTGCGGGCGGCCGGTGGCGCCGCGGCGGCCGGACTCCCTGTCGTAGGTGTCCAGGATGAGGGCGTCCACCGCCGCCTCGAACCGCCGCGCCTCCACCAGGGAGGACTCGCCCACCACGTTGATCCCTTTGATGACCTTCAGGTACGGAAGCTCCTCCTTGATCCGCCGGATCTGGCCCGGCTCGATGGGGCCGTGGAGCTGGAGCGCCGTCACCCGCAGGTAGCGGCAGAGGTCGATGGCCTCCCGGGCGTTGTCCACGTAGGTGATGAGGACGGGCGTGATGAACGGGGGCAGGCGCTCAATGATCTCGCGGGCGCCCGCTTCGGTCAGGCCGTCGTGGGGCCCGTCGGGGAGGCGGAGGGTGAAGCCGACGGCGTCGGCACCGAACCGGTCTGCTGCAAGGGCGTCTTCAAGGGTCGAGATCCCAGCGATCTGTACCCGGACCACGGCCATGCTGATGTGGGCCTCCTGACGCTGCGTGTCCGGCCCGACGCCCTCCCAGTGGCCTCATCATAGTGAAGCGTCCTGTTAGCAGGCAGTCGGAAGTACCTAAGAATCTGCTTGGAACCGGTTCCTGGAGGTCAAGTCCGTTTTCGTGTGTAAAAATTGTTCTCTGGTAGATGG
>DATCLE010000201.1:0-3944 GCA_036564075.1 Dehalococcoidia bacterium | reverse complement strand
GCTCCGTGCAGGCCACGGAGGCGCTGAAGCTGATCCTGGGCATCGGGGAGACGCTGTCAGGGCGGCTGCTCATCTATGACGCCCTGACCCTGGAGTTCCGGGTCATGAAGATCCGGCGGGATCCCAACTGCCCGCTCTGCGGCGACAACCCCACCATCCACGAGCTCATCGACTACGAGGAGTTCTGCGGGTCGCCGTTCCCGCATTCCGAGTGAGGCAGACGGGAGGAAGGCCGGATGGCGGTTGAAGTACACGTGACGGCGGTGCTGCAGCGCTTGACCAACGGCGCCAAGACCCTCCAGGCGGAGGGCCGCACAGTGGGCGAGCTGCTGGACCATCTGGAGCGGGCGTACCCCGGGTTCAAGGCGCAGGTGACCGGGGAGAACGGCCAGTTGCACCGCTTCGTGAACATCTACCTGAACGACGAGGATATCCGTTACCTGAAGCAACTGGACACGCCTCTCCGGGAGGGGGACGTGGTCTCCATCCTCCCCGCCCTGGCCGGCGGGGCGTGACCGCGGGGGACGGCGTGCTGTACCACAGCCTCTTGGAGGCCATCGGCAACACCCCGCTCATCGAGCTCGGGCGCTCCAGCCCGAACCCGAACGTGCGCATCTACGCCAAGCTGGAGGGCCAGAACCCCACCGGCAGCGTGAAGGACCGCATTGCCCGGTACCTCATTGAGGACGCAGAGCGGCAGGGCGCGCTGACGCCGGATAAGGTGATCCTGGAGCCCACCAGCGGCAACACGGGCATCAGCCTGGCCATGATCTGCCGGGTGAAGGGGTACCGCCTGAAGGTGGTGATGCCGGAGAGCGTCAGCGAGGAGCGCACCCAGCTCCTGCGGGCCTACGGGGCGGAGATCGTCTACTCGCCGGGGATCAAGGGGACCAACGGCTCCATTGCGCTGGCCCAGCAGATGGTGGCGGAGGCGCCGGACCTCTACTACATGCCGTACCAGTACGGCAACGAGGCGAACCCCCGCGCCCACTACGAGACCACGGGGCCGGAGATCCTGCGGGACCTGCCGGAGGTGGACGTCTTCGTGGCGGGGTTGGGCACCGGCGGGACGCTGACGGGGACGGGCCGCTACCTGAAGGAGCAGAAGCCGGGCGTGCGGGTGGTGGCCTGCGTGCCGCACCCGGGCGACCTGGTGCAGGGGCTCCGCAGCCTGGAGGAGGGGTTCATCCCGCCGGTGCTGGACGAGTCCGTCCTGGACGGCCGGATTGTGGTGGACTCCCGCACGGCCTTCGCCGCCACCAAGGAGCTGCTGGAGCGGGAGGGGATCTTCGCCGGCATCTCCAGCGGGGCGTGCCTGCGCACGGCCCAGCGGGTGGCGCAGCGCATGGAGCGGGGGACCATTGTGGTGCTGCTGGCGGACGGCGGCTGGAAGTACCTCTCCACGGAGCTGTGGCAGCGGGACTACGGCGACGTGCCGGAGGACATCGACGCGAAGGTGTGGTGGTAGGCCGCGCCGCCGCGCGCCGGGGCGAAGGCCGGCGCTGCGGGGCCGCGGCCGGCCATAATTGACATACTCAATCCCTTTTTCTACTATCGCGCGTGGGAGCGGCGTCCGGCCGCCCTTGCCCCACACATCCACGCGTCCCCGTACGTGATAAGGAGGCTCCCGTGAGCGACTACGCCAACCCGGACGTGCTGGTCAGCACCCAGTGGGTGCAGGACCACCTGAACGACCCGTCCATCCGCCTGGTGGAGGTGGACGTGGACACCAACGCCTATGAGGAGGGCCACGTCCCCGGCGCCGTGGGGTGGAACTGGACGTCCCAGCTCCAGGACCAGGTACGGCGGGACATCCTGACCCGGGAGCAGTTTGAGGAGCTCATGGCCTCCTCCGGCATCAGCAACGACACCACCGTGGTGCTCTACGGCGACAACAACAACTGGTTCGCCGCGTACGCCCTGTGGCAGATGCAGCTCTACGGCCACCGGAACGTGAAGCTCATGAACGGCGGCCGGAAGAAGTGGCTGGAGGAGAACCGCCCGCTCGCCAAGGAGGTGCCCAGCTACCCGCGGACCCAGTACAAGGCCGCGGAGCCGGATCCCTCCATCCGCGCCAAGCGGGACGAGGTGCTGGCCGGCATCGGCAAGGTGGCGCTGGTGGACGTGCGCTCCCCGGCGGAGTTCACCGGCGAGATCCTGGCGCCGCCCGGCCTCTCGGAGACGGCGCAGCGGGGCGGCCACATCCCCACCGCCCAGAACGTGCCGTGGGCGCAGGCGGTGAACGAGGACGGCACCTTCAAGAGCCCGGAGGAGCTGCGCCAGCTCTACCAGTCCAAGGGCATCACGCCGGACAAGCCGGTCATCGCCTACTGCCGCATCGGTGAGCGCTCCTCCCACACGTGGTTCGTGCTGAAGCACCTCTTGGGCTACCAGGACGTGAAGAACTACGACGGCTCCTGGACCGAGTGGGGCAGCATGGTGGGGATGCCCATCGAGAAGTAGGGGTGGCGGCGTGACGGCTCCGGACCTGCTGCTCCTGCGACGGCTCTACCGGCGGGCCCTGGCCGGGCGGGACCCGGGCCTGGCCCAGGTCTGGTTTGCGGCGTCGGTGCTGGACCGGTACCGGCAAGGGGGCTACAGCATCGGCCGGACGGACACCATCGGCCGGTTGCAGCGGCAGGGCGGCTTCAGCCTGGACTTCGGCATCGCGGACGGGGACCGGCTCATCCACGTGGCGGTGGCGGACCTGCTGGCCCGGCTGCCGGAGGGTGAGTGGGAGCACTGGGCGGAGCACGCCGTGGGGCTCCCCGCCAGCGAGAACTTCCTGAAGACGCGGCTGGCGCCGGGGAGTTGCATCGACGACGGGGAGTTCCGCCGCTGGGAGTGACGGCGGCCCGCGGGGCGATTCGCCAGGGAGCCGGGGCGTCCCCCGGCTCCTTGTTCGTGCCGGGGGCGCGGGGTATCCTCTGAAGGCGGACCAGGAGACGGGGAGGGTACGGGGTGTTCAGGCTGCAACGGCGGTACGTGGAGGACATCATCGCTCATGCCCGGGAGGAGGCGCCCAACGAGTGCTGCGGCATCCTGGCGGGCAAGGACGGGACGGTGGTGAAGCTCTGGCGCACCACCAACGCGGAGCACAGCCCGTACCGCTACAGCGTGGACCCCAAAGAGCTGCTCCAGATCTACCGGGAGATTGAGGCCAACGGCTGGGAGCTGACGGGCATCTACCACTCCCACACCCACACGGAAGCGTACCCCTCGCCCACGGACGTGCGGCTGGCGGCCTGGCCGGACGCTGTCTACTTCCTGGTCTCCCTGAAGGACCCGGAGCGGCCGGACTTCCACGGCTACCACATCCGGGACGGGCAGGTGACGGAGGTGCCCCTGGAGATCGTGGAGGAGTAGCGGAGCCCCGCCGCCAGCGGAACGCGCACATGACAGCGAACAGCGGGACCCCGGCGCCCATCCGCATCGGCCCCCGGACCTTCGTCTGGGGCCAGCGGACGTACGTGATGGGCATCCTCAACGTCTCCCCGGACTCCTTCTCCGGCGACGGGGTGACGGACGTGGAGGCAGCCCTGGAGCGCGCGCGCCGCCTGGTGGCGGAGGGCGCGGACATCCTGGACGTGGGGGGCGAGTCCACCCGCCCCGGCGCGGCGGAGGTGCCCGCGGAGGAGGAGCTGTGCCGGGTGCTGCCGGTGCTCCGCCGGCTGCGGGCGGCGCTGGACGTGCCCATCAGCGTGGACACCTCCAAGGCCGCGGTGGCGCGGGAGGTCCTGCGGGCCGGCGCCGACATGATCAACGACGTGTGGGGCTTCCGGCGCGACCCGGCGCTGGCGGCCGTGGTGGCGGAGTTCGGCGTGCCGGCGGTGGTGATGCACAACCAGCGCGGCCGCCCCTTCCACGACGTCATCGGCGACATCACGGCGGGCCTGCGGGCCAGCTTCGCGGCGGCGCGCGCGGCCGGCGTGCCGGAGGAGCGG
>DATCLE010000200.1:0-1704 GCA_036564075.1 Dehalococcoidia bacterium | reverse complement strand
CCGCCGACCGTTGAACCTGACCTGGGTAATGCCAGCGGAGGGAAGGCAGATGAGAGCAGACAGACGGGGCAGCACGAGGCGCAAGCCGGTGGTGCCCCGTTTTCTTTTGGGAGGGCGCCGGTGCGCACGGCCCTGACCATCGCCGGGTCGGATTCCGGCGGCGGCGCCGGGATCCAGGCGGATCTCAAGACGTTCTCCGCCCTGGGGGTGTACGGCACGTCCGCCATCACCGCCATCACGGCCCAGAACACCGTGGCGGTGACGCAGGTGCTGGCGCTGCCGCCGGACCTGGTGGCGGCGCAGATCGACGCGGTGCTGAGCGACATCGGCGCCGACGCCGTGAAGACGGGGATGCTGGCCAATGCCGGCGTCATTGAGGCGGCCGCGGACCGGCTGCGGGCGTACGGCGTGACGAACCTGGTGGTGGACCCGGTGATGGTGGCCAAGAGCGGCGCCCGCCTGCTGGAGCCGGAGGCCGTGGAGGCGCTGCGAACCCGCCTGCTGCCCCTGGCGACGGTGGTGACGCCCAACGTGCCGGAGGCGGAGGCGCTGGTGGGCCGCCCGCTCCAGGAGACGGAGGACCTCCGCCGGGCGGCGGCGGAGATCGCCGCCCTGGGACCGGCGGCGGTGGTGATGAAGGGCGGCCACCGGCCGGGGCCGGAGGTGGTGGACCTCCTCTACTACCAGGGGGCCTTCATCGAGTTCCGCGGCCCCCGCATCGAGACCGGCAGCACCCACGGCACCGGCTGCACCTTCGCCTCGGCGGTGGCGGCCGGGCTGGCCCGGGGCCTGACCATCCCGGAGGCGGTGGGCCAGGCCAAGGTCTACGTGACGGAGGCGCTGCGACACGCGCCGGGGCTGGGGCGCGGGCACGGGCCGGTGCACCACTTCCACCGGCTGTGGGCGGAGGTGCCCGCGCCGTGACGCCGCCGGCGGCAGGCCGGGCGCAGGGACGGCCCCTCGCACCGGAGGGGCGAAGGAGCGGGAAGCATGGCCGATGAGCTGGTGATCGCGGGGAAGACGTTCCGGTCGCGGCTGCTGGTGGGCACCGGCAAGTACCGGAGCATGGAGGAGCAGAACGCCGCCATCGAAGCGTCCGGTGCGGAGATCATCACGGTGGCCATCCGGCGCCTGGACCTGGACAACCCCA
Organism: Dehalococcoidia bacterium; assembly: GCA_036564075.1. Taxonomy (GTDB): domain Bacteria; phylum Chloroflexota; class Dehalococcoidia; order DATCLE01; family DATCLE01; genus DATCLE01. The sequence continues at coordinate 554 of DATCLE010000200.1, read as the reverse complement.
ACAAGAAGACGCTCTTGGACTACATCGACTGGAGCCGGTACTGGCTGCTGCCCAACACAGCGGGCGCCCGGACGGCGGAGGAGGCGGTGTTCACCGCGCGCTTGGCCCGGGAGCTCACGGGGTCCAACTGGGTGAAGCTGGAGGTCCAGCCGGACCCCAAGTACCTGTTGCCGGACCCCGTGGGGACGCTCCAGGCGGCGGAGACGCTGGTGAAGGACGGTTTCGTGGTGCTGCCGTACATCCACGCGGACCCGGTGCTGGCCAAGCGGCTGGAGGAGGTGGGCTGTGCCACGGTGATGCCGCTGGGCTCCGCCATCGGCTCCGGGCAGGGGCTGCTGACCGCGGAGGAGATCCGGATCATCGTGGAAGAGGCGCGGGTGCCGGTGGTGGTGGACGCGGGTATCGGCTCCGCATCGGACGCGGCGCTGGCCATGGAGCTGGGCGCGGACGCCTGCCTGGTGAACACCGCCATCGCCCTGGCGGGGGACCCGCCGCTCATGGCGGAGGCCATCCGGCAGGGCGTGGAGGCCGGCCGGAAGGCGTACCTGGCCGGC
>DATCLE010000199.1:0-3903 GCA_036564075.1 Dehalococcoidia bacterium | reverse complement strand
GATCCCCAACCTCCAGGTGAGCTGGGTGAAGGAGGGGCTGAAGCTGGCGGGCTTCTGCCTCAACGCCGGCGCCAACGACTTCATGGGCACCCTCATCAACGAGTCCATCTCCACCGCCGCCGGCGCCCAGCACGGCCAGCTCGTGCGGCCCCGGGAGCTGCGGGCGCACATCCGCGCCGCCGGCCGCATCCCCGCGGAGCGGGACACGCTGTACCGGCGGCTCCGCGTCTTCGAGACGGAGCCGGAGACGCCGGACGTCCTGGACACCATCGAGGACCCGGCGCGGTTCGGCTCCTACTTCCAGCTCATCCACCTGGACCGCTTCCGCTACGAGGACGAACGCCGACGCCGCCAGGCCGCCGGGACGCCCGCACCCCAGCCCTGACGCTCCCCAGCCGGGCGGCGCCGCCCGCCGGTGAAATGACATAACAAATTGCCCGGGGCGCCCGCGCATCCTCCATTCGTGGGAGACACGGCCCTGCGCTGCCCTAGTACGGTGGCCACGCACCGGACGCGGTGCAGCGCGTGCTGGGTCCTGCGGAAAGGAGGCGGAGATGTTCCGGAGAGGCACGCAGCCACGGATGGGGAACGGGGAGCGGCCACCGGCGACGGAGCCGGCGGCGGGCGCGCCGGAGCAGCGGGCCGGCGCACGGCGGGAGGCCGAGGCCATGGCCGTGGGGGCGATGCCGGCCGGCATCGCCGACTGGAGCGGCGTGCTGCTGGGGACGGTGGCGGCGCTGGGGCTCCTGGCGGCGCTGAGCATCCTGGGCACGGGCTTCGGCATTGAGTCCGTGGAGACGGAGGGGGTGGACGCCTTCGGCCAGGTGACCACGTCGGCCGGCGTCTGGGGCGTCATCACCTTCCCGGCGGCCATGCTGGTGGGTGCCTACCTGGGCGCGGTCACCTCGTCCATGGGCGGACCGCTGGCCGGTGGGATCTTCGGCCTGGTGATCTGGGCGCTGGGCGTGCTGGCCATCGCGCTGCTGGCCGGCGTGGACGCCGGACCGCTCTTCGGGCTGGTGGGCAAGGTGTTCAGCGACATCTCCCTGGTCTTCGGGGCCACCGCCGGTGCTGAGGGCGTGACCGTCAGCAACGACGGCGCCTGGTGGACCATCGCCGCCCTGGGCGGCGGGCTGGTCGCGGCCATCGTCGGCGGCGCGCTGGGCGGCACCACACCCATCGAGCGGATGCTGCAAATGCGGCCGTAGTCGGCCGGCGCAGCGGGAACGTCCAGCGGCACGGGGGCCGGGGCAGCCCGGCCCTCCGCCGCGCTTCCAGCCGCGCCGCGCTGCCCTTCGGGCCCGCCGGGGCCGGCAGGGGGCAGCGCGGGGGCGGCGGGGTCAGCGGTAGACGGCCAGCCGCTCTAGGTCCACGGGCGGGCGCGGCGGCGGGACGGCCGCGGGGTCCGGCCGGCCCACGGCCGCTAGGGCCTGGGGCTGCCAGGCCGCCGGCAGGTCCAGGGCCGCGCGCACCGCCTCCTGGCAGAACAGCGGGGCGGAGATCCAGTAGGAGGCCAGGCCCCGCAGGTGGGCGCCCAGCATCAGGTTCTCCAGGGCGCACCCCAAGGAGTGCTGCGCCATGGCCCACTCCGCCGCCTGCCGGCGGCCGTCCGGCCAGCGGCGCAGCCCCTCGTCCACCAGGCAGGCCAGGACCACCACGGGCGCCGCCGTGATGCGGGCGTGGGACCGGGCAATGAGCCGCTCCTGGGTGGCGGTGTCCACGCCGTCGGCCGTCAGGTCCGCCCGCCACGCTTCGCCCATGGCGCGGGCCAGGCGGTCCTTGGCGGCGTGGTCGAACAGCACGGCGAACCGCCACGGCCGCGTGTGGTGCGGCGCGGGCGCGGCGCAGGCGTCCAGCAGCAACTCCCGCACCTCCTCCGGGCGCACGGGCTCCGGCGAGAAGCGGCGGATGGAACGTCGGGTCCGGATGACGGCCTCCACGGGGCGCCTCCTCAGCCAGGGTGTCACCTGGAGTGTAGTGCGGGAGCGGGCGTGGTGAGAAGGGCCCGCCGCCGGCGACGGGACGTGCGGCGTCCTCCGGGAGGGTGTGGAGCGGAGTGGGGGAAGGCGCTCATCGACGGCCGCTTGGGGGCGACGTGGGATGCGTACCCCGGCGGACCAGCGCCGCCGGGCCGCGCGGGCGTGGCGGGAAGGGGCGTAGCGACGCTCCGGTCGGGGCTACTCCACGTCGGCGGGCTCCGGCTCCGCGGCGGCCGCGCCTTCCTCCTTCACGATGACCGGCGGCAACGGCTTGAGGGGGCCCTTGGAACCCCGGGTACGGCCGCGGCTGGGCGTCTCCCGGTTGAAGTTGGGCTGGGCACTCTCCGCGCCCAGCAGCGGCTCGTGGGCGCCGGTCCGCGCCGGAGCGGGCGGCGGGGGCTGGGTCAGGTCCGCGTCCATGAGCCAGCGCGTGTTCTTGCTCAGCGTGATCTTGCTGTGGCCGATGGTGGTGATCCAGGCGGCGGGGATGTACTTCTTCCGCCGCATGCTGGAGCGCTCCTCGATGACCAGCAGGTAGCTATCGCCGATCTCGCGGATCTTCCCCAAGGGCTCGCCGTCGGACCCGGCCACCTCCGTGCCCACGGCGATCTGCTCCAGCCGTTCGTCCCGCGGGGCCGCGGCCGGCACCGCCTGCCGGGGCTCCTCCCTGGCATCCTTCCGCAAGAGGCCAAACAGTCCGAACGGCATGGCACCTCTCCTCCCGGCCTGGGGCGGCGTGCGGGCCATCCGCGCCGCCTCCACCCCCGTTATCGCACCCCGCGGCGGTACGATCAAGGCCCGTCCGCGCCCCGGCAGGCGGGTCCGCGCTTGGCCCGGTGTGGTATGCTACTCCCGGCAGGGGCCGGTTGCCTCACCACCCCCACATGCACCGGCACGTCATCCTGGAGGAGGGGACGGGGTGGCGCCACTGATCGCCGTGCTGGATGACGATCCGGCCTTCCTGAACCTCATGAACGTCCTGCTGACCCAGGAGGGCTACCAGACCCTCGCCTGGCGGGAGAACCAGGACGCCCTGACCCTGATCCGCCGCGAGCGGCCGGACCTCCTGATCATGGACCTGCGCCTGGTGGAGCCTGAGAGCGGCTGGGTGCTGTTGGAGAAGCTGCGCCGCGACCCGGAGACGCTGGAGCTGCCCGTGATCGTGTGCTCCGGCGACGCCGACGCCCTCCGCCGCAACGCCGGCGTGCTCCAGGCGCTGCGCTGCGCCGTCCTGGAGAAGCCCTTCGACCTGGACGACCTGCTGGAGACGGTGCGGCGCGTCACGGCGGAGCCCGGCGGCGCGTCCGCGCCATCCTAATCCCGGCCGGGCTAGGCACCGCCGGGCTCCGGCGGTATACTGCGGTCACGAGTCCGCAACCCCCCGCCGCCAATCCTCCTGAGGACGCCTGCATGACGGCCCGCCCTGACTCCGCCGCCCACCTGCGCCGGATCCTGGACCACGCCCCCGTGGGCATTGTGGTGACGGACGCCGAGGGGCTGGTGGTGACGTGGAGCCGCCACGCCGCGGAGATCTTCGGCTGCGAGGAGGCCGCCGCCCTGGACCGGCCGCTGGCGTCGCTCTTCCCCGGGCCGGCGCGCCGTCAGGTCCGGTCCCTCTTGGCGGGCGGCGCGGACCAGGCCCCGGCGCCCCGGCTCTTGGAGCGGCGCTCCCCCGGCGGCACGCCGCAGCTCCTGGAGCTCACGGCCGTGCCCCTGACAGCGGAGGAGGGCGGGCCGGGGACGCTGGTGCTGGTGCAGGACGCCACCGAACGGTTCCGGCACCTGCACCAGCACCGCCAGGCGGAGGACCTGCTGGCCACGCGGGCCCGCCAGCAGGCGGCCGTGGCGGTGCTGGGCCAGCGGGCCCTGGCGGAGTCCGACCTCCAGGCCCTCTTCACCGAAGCGTCCCGGCTGGTTTCAGAGA
>DATCLE010000198.1:0-2050 GCA_036564075.1 Dehalococcoidia bacterium | reverse complement strand
CCAGCGTCTCCGGCTCCAGGCGGAAGCCAAGCCGTCCGGCGTAACGGACGGCGCGCAGCATGCGGGTGGCGTCATCCCGGAAGCTGTCCGGGTGGAGCACCCGCACCAGGCGGGCCTCCAGGTCCGCCAGCCCGTGGAAGGGGTCCACCAAGCGGCCGCGCTCGGCGGGGGTGAGGCCCAGCGCCATGGCGTTGATGGTGAAGTCGCGTCGGGCCAGGTCGTCGGCCAGGGCGGCGGGCTGGACGGTGGGGAGCGCGCCGGGCCGGCGGTACGTCTCCCGCCGGGCGGTGGCCAGGTCGAAGCGGAAGCCGGGGCCCCAGACGGTGGCGGTGCCGAAGGCGGCGTGGCGGCGGACGGTGGCGCCGGTCCGGGCGGCGAACGCCTCCGCCAGCTGGATGGCCGGGCCCTCCAGCACCAGGTCCACGTCCAGGCCGGGCCGGTCCAGGATCAGGTCGCGGACGCTGCCGCCCACCAGGTAGAGGGGCAGGCCGGCAGTCGCGGCGGCCTCCAGCAGGGCGTCCAGGGCCGCGGACTGGGCGGGGGTCAGGCGGCGGCGGAGTTCCCGGTACAGGTCGCGCATGGTACCCATCATGCCACGTGCGGCGGGGCTTCGGCCAGCGGGAAGCGCCGACGACGGCGGCGCGGCGCCTTGACAGTCCCCGGTGCCGCACCTATCATGGCGCTGCCCTGGTGCCGGGAGCGGCCCTTCCGGCCGTGGGACCATCTCCGCGTGTTCCCGGAATCGCGCAACCGGCTGCTGTGGAGCGTCCTCGCGTGTCTGTGGGGCCGGCGTGACGCCGGTCCGTACCCCGCGGGGCGGCCGCCGCGCGTGCTCTCCGGCGGCACGCGGCGCGGAGCCGTGGAGAGCGCGTGTCGCGCAGGAAGAAGGCCCCATCGGTAGACCTGGAGGAGCTGCAAACGCTCCTGGACGTCCAGCTCCGGGACCCGTCTCTCCTGGGGCAGGCCTTGGTTCACCGCTCGTTCCTCAATGAGAACCCCGGCGCCGCGCCCCAGTCCAATGAGCGGCTGGAGTTCCTGGGTGACGCGGTGCTGGGCTGCGTGGTGGCGGAGCGCCTGTACCAGGAGTACCAGGATCTGCCGGAGGGGCAGCTCACGGAGCTGCGGGCCGCCCTGGTCCGCGGCGAGACGCTGGCCCGGGTGGCTGCCCGGTACCGGCTGGGGGACTTCCTGCTCCTGGGCCGGGGCGAGGAAGCCAGCGGCGGCCGGGAGCGGACGCTGAACCTGGCCCGTGCCCTGGAGGCGGTGGTGGGTGCCGTCTTCCTGGACGGCGGCTTCGAGGGGGCCAAGGCGTTCGTGCTGCGGTGCCTGCGGCCGGAGCTCCAGGCGCTGGGCCCCGGCGTGGTGCTGACGGACGCCAAGTCGCGCCTGCAACACCTGGCGCAGGCCATGTACCAGCAGACGCCGTCCTACCGGACGGTGGCCACGGAGGGGCCGGACCACGCCAAGCAGTTCACCGTGGAGGTCTCCGTGGGGGACCAGGTGCTGGGTGTGGGCCGGGGCCGCAGCAAGCAGGCGGCGGAGAAGGAAGCGGCCCGGCTGGCCCTAGAGGAACTGGCGCACCGGGAGGGACCATCGGATTAAGGCGGGACCGGCGGCCCGCCGCGCTCGGGGAACGCCTACGTGCACCTCAAACGACTGGAGATCCACGGCTTCAAGAGCTTCGCCAACCGCACAACGCTGGAGTTCGGGCAGGGCATCACCGCGATCATCGGCCCGAACGGCAGCGGCAAGAGCAACATCGCCGATGCGCTCCGCTGGGTCCTGGGCGAGCAGAGCGGCCGCACCATGCGCGCCCGGAAGCTGGAAGACGTCATCTTCGTGGGCAGCACGCGGCGGAACCCCAGCGGGCTGGCGGAGGTGAACCTCACGCTGGACAACACGGAACGCTGGCTGCCCGTGGAGTTCAGCGAGGTGGTGGTCACCCGCCGCGTGTACCGCTCCGGCGAGTCCGAGTACCTCATCAACAACCAGCGGGTCCGCCTCAAGGACGTGACGGACCTCTTCCTCCGCGCCAACCTGGGCCAGAACA
>DATCLE010000197.1:0-3698 GCA_036564075.1 Dehalococcoidia bacterium | reverse complement strand
GCCAGGGAGAACGCGGCGCGGTAGCCCGCCTCCGTCCGTTCGGCGGGCACGGAGCTGAAGCCCAGGAGGTAGGGCCGCGGCGGCGCGTCCGGTACCGGGGAGGGCTCCTGGAGCGGCGTGCCGTCCGGTGTCAGCTCCGCGGACGTGCCCACATCGCACGCGGCGGCCAGGAGGAGCGCAGCCAGGAGGGTCCAGAGGAGGAGGCGCGGCAGCCGGGAGGACGGACGGCGTGCGATTCCGCCGTCCACGCCGCCTGACGGTTGCCCCGTGGTGGATTCAGTCATGAATGTCCGGCACTTGCCCCGCCTCGTTCATCTGTGTAACCTAAACCCTCCCTGGTGTCAAACCGGCGCCGGGGCTCCGCCCGCCGGGACCGCCGCCGGCGCCCGGCGGTGCGCCGGAACGGTGAAGCCAGGTCCGCCCATCGGGCGGCCGGAGACGGGCCCCATGCCTAGAACCCCCTCCCGTGCAGCCGCCGGGCGCCGGCGCCCAGCGCCGCTGGCGCTGGCGGTGCCGTGCGCGGCCCTCCTGGCGCTGGCCGCCGCGGCCCTGACCGCCTGCGACGGCGAGTCCCCCCGCGCGATCGGACCGGACCTCAGCACGCCCGCCGGCACGGCCCGGACCTTCCTGGCCCGCTGGCGCGCCGGCGACTACGACGGCATGTACGATCTCCTCTCGCCCGGCGCGCAGGAGCGGATCACGCGGGAGCGGTTCGTGACCCGGCATGGGGACATCGCCGCGGAGATGACCGCCACAGGCCTCTCGTACCGCCTGGGCGGGGAGGGGCCCGGCGGCGCGGCCGCCGCCCAGGGCGCGGCGGCGGCGGGGAACGCCGTGGAGGTGCCCTTCTCCGTGGTCTACCAGACCACGGCCTTCGGCCCGCTGCCGGTGGAGAACCGGATGCCGGTGGTGCGGGACCAAGACGGCTGGCGCGTGGACTGGGACCCCACGGTGATCTTCCCGGAGCTCACCACCGGGACGCTGGTGCGCCTGATCCCGCTGCTCCCCACCCGCGGCACCATCTACGACCGGCACGGCACCCCGCTGGCCTACGAGGGCACCCTGACGGTGGTGGGCACCTCCAAGCAGGCCATTACGGACCGGGCGCTGCTGGTGCGCACCCTGGCGGAGACGCTCCAGATGGACCCGCGGCAGATTGAGCAGCGCATCGACCAGGACGTGCCGGAGTACTACTTCATCCCCATTGCCACGCTGCCGTGGAACGCGCCGCAGGAGCTACGGGACCGGCTCTTCCTGCTCTCCATCAACGTGCCCGGCCTCATCCTCCGGGAGCAGCCGGCGCGCATCTACCCCCACGGGACCCTGGCCGCCCACGTGCTGGGGTACCTGACGGAGATCACGGCGGAGGAACTGGAGGAGTGGCAGGCCTACGGCTACCGGGCCGGCGACCTGGTGGGCCGGGCCGGCCTGGAAGGGACCTTCGAACGGCTGCTGGCCGGCCGCCGGGGCGCGCGGCTCACCGTCATCAGCGGCGACGGCCACGTGGTGGCCACGCTGGCGGAGCAGCCTGCGGTGGACGGCTGGGACGTGCACACCTCCCTGGATGTGCGGGCGCAGGCGGCGGCGGAGGCCGCCCTGGGCGATAGCCCCGGCGCCGCCGTGCTGCTGGACGTGCGGGACAACAGCGTGGTGGCCATGGCCTCCCACCCCACCTTCGACCCTAATGCCTTCATCCGGGGGCTCAGCCAGGAGGAGGTGGACCGCCTGTTCAACGGGCCGGAGCACCCGCTGCTGAACCGCGCCACCCAGGCGCTCTACCCGCCCGGCTCCACCTTCAAGGTGATCACCGCCGCCGCCGGCATTGACCACGCGGGCTACACGGCGGACTCCCGGTTGCCGTGCCCGCCGGTCTGGTTCGGGCTGGGCCCCAACGAGCCCAAGCGGAACTGGCAGAGCCAGGACCTGGGGGCCATCACCATTGCGGAGGGGCTGATGACCTCCTGCAACCCGGTCTTCTACCAGATTGCGCTGGACCTGGACCACCGGGACCCCACCATCCTGCCCCAGTTGGTGCGGGACTTCGGCTTCGGGCGGCCCACGGGGCTGCTGGGGCTGCCGGAGGAGGCCGGGACGGCGCCCGGCCCGGACTGGAAGGAGCGCGAACTGGGAGAGCCCTGGTACAGCGGCGATAGCGTGAACATGGGCATCGGCCAGGGGTACCTGAACGCCACGCCGTTGCAGATTGTCAACTACTACGCGGCGCTGGCCGGTCCCGCCCTGCTCCGCACGCCCGTGCTGGTGACCCGGCTGACGCCCCCCGCGGGTGCGCCCCCCGTGGACGGGGCGCCGCCGCCGCAGGAGACGGCCTTCCAGGCCCGGGAGATCCGCCGCCTGCCCATCTCCGAGGCGGCGCTGGCGGTGATCCGCCAGGGGACGGCCATGGTGGTGGCGGACCCGCGCGGCACCGCGTACCGCTCCTTCGCCGGCTCGCCGGTGCCGGCCGCCGGGAAGTCCGGCACGGCGGAGGACGCGGGGCTCCAGAGCCACGCCCTCTTCGTGGCGTACGCGCCCCGGGATGCCGCACAGGCGGCCGGCATTGTGGTGCTGGACAAGGGGGAGTCCGGCTCCCTGGAGGCAGGGCCCATGGTACGGCGGATGCTGGAGGCCTACCTCCTGCCGTGAGGGCCAAGATCAGGGAGGGCCCGGCCGGGGGATCAGGGGGATCCCGCATGGCCGCGCCGCCCCACGCGGCCGTAGCCTACCGTAAGAGGCCCAGCACGCAGGAGGGGGACCGGGACAGTGAAGGCCACACTGCGCAAGACGGACGCCGCGCCCGCCGCGGGCCGGAAGGCCGGCCGCCTGGAGGCGGAGACGGCACGGATCCTGGAGCGGCTGCGGCCGCGGTTGATGCTGGAGGGAGAGCCGCTCCGCCGCGTGGCGGAGGAGACGGCGCGCGGCCGGCGGGCGGCCTAGGGCGTCTCCTCAAAGAGCACCGCCCGCGCCACGTCGCCCCAACTGAAGAGGGCCGCCGCAAACCGGAGCGGCTCCGCCCCTTCGTTCAGGTCGCGGGGGTCCAGCCCCACCAGGAACTCCGCAATACGGTCCCGCGTCCCGCCCTCCTGGTAGAACTCCACGGGCCGGAACACCCCGAAGCTGGCGCTGGCCACCGGTTCCCCGCCCTCCCGGGCGCAGGCCACGGCCACGGCCATCTGGTCCAGGCCGTAGGGGCGGCGGGTGCGCGCCATGGTCTCCGCGCACCAGGTGCAGATGCGCGCGGCCATGGCGGCCAGGGCGTCACCCGTGACGGGACGCTCCGCCAGCACCCACTCCTGCCGGTGCAGGCCCACCCCCGCCTGGATGTTTCGCTCAATCTGGCGCTTCAGGGCGCGCGTCCGCCAGAGGCGCCGCAGGGAACGTAGCACGCCGGAAACCTCGTTGGTGCGCGCGGGCGCCTGGGGTGCGCAGCACCGCGCGGGTGAGCCGGAGCACCGCCCGGAGGATGCTCCTCCCTCTGGATCATCGGCGCGGATGGCGGCCGGCCGTAGGCGGCCCGACCCGGGGTTCGCCTTGCCCGCGTCAGAAGCGCGATGCTAGAATGGGGCGGCCGGGCCCGAAACCGGACGGCGGGGAGCAGGGCAGCCCTTCACCGGAATCTCACACGTCCCCACAGCACCGCATGGACAACGACTACGGCCTGGACCTGGAAGAGATCCTCCACACCATCGACACCGAGGAGG
>DATCLE010000196.1:0-20588 GCA_036564075.1 Dehalococcoidia bacterium | reverse complement strand
GTATGGTACAGTTGGGCCCCACTTTGCGCCGGCGGAGGGCCGCCAGCCACCCTGGCGGTTGCTCCGGGACACGGCCGGCACGGGATACCCGCCCTCCACACCGGGCGGCGAGGGACAGGAGTCGATGACACCGATGGACGGAACGGCTGAGAGCACCAACGGCACCACGGCACGGCGGCCGGGCGAACGCCCGGCGTGGGAGCGGCCCTCCATGGGACGCATCAGGGTCCTCATTGTGGACGACCACGCCGTGCTCCGCCAGGCGCTCCGGATGCTGCTGGAGACGCAGGACGAGGTGGAGGTGGTGGGCGACGTGAGCAACGGCCGCGAGGCAGTGGACCTGGCGGAGCAGCTCACGCCGGACGTCATCCTCATGGACATGGTCATGCCCGGCCTCAACGGCCTGGACGCCACGCGCCAGATCCGGAAGCGCCTCCCCAAGACCAAGGTCCTGGTCCTCACCGGCTACGTGGAGGACGAACGGATCCTGGCCGCCCTCCGCGCCGGCGCCTCCGGCTACGTGGTGAAGCGCTCGGACGTCTCAGAGCTGCTCTTGGCCATCCAGGCGGTCCACCGCGGCAACCCGTACTTCAGCTCCTCCATCTCCGAGGAGATGCCCGTCAACGACTTCCTCTGGCAGGCCAAGGCCGGTGAGGTGAAGGACAGCTACGATGTCCTGACGGCCCGGGAGCGGGAGGTGCTCCAGCTCATTGCGGAGGGCTACTCGAACCAGGCCATTGCGGACGAGCTGTTCATCAGCGTCAAGACGGTGGAGGCCCACAAGGCCCACATCATGACCAAGCTGCGGGCGCAGAACCGCACGGACCTCATCCGGTACGCCATCAAGAAGGGCATCATCACCCTGGAGACGGCGGACTCCGCCGCCGTCTAGCGGCGCGGCCCCGCCTGAGGATAGAGCCAGATGGAACGCACCAACGCGCACCTCCGGCCGCTGGGCCGCCGGGGCACCGCGGATGCAGCCGGGGAACTCCAGATCGCGTACCTCTCCTGCCTGGCCCGCCTGGCGCGGATCCGGTTCCGCCAGGCCAGCGGCCTGAACGAGCAGGGCATCCTGCTCCTGGACCGGGCCATCTTCGCCGCCTTCTGCGAGTGCCGGGACGCCGGCGTGGCCCGGGAGGCGCTGGCACTGCTGGAGGAGCTCCGGCAGGACGCCGCCTCCGCCTGGGAGGGCCGGGAGGCGGCCTGACCCACCGTCACGGCAGACAGCGCAGGGCCGGCCCCGCGGGGCCGGCCCTTCCGTATGCCCGGCCCCCTGCCCGCGGGGGAAACCGGGGTCCGGGCCGCGGGAATCGGGGCGGCGCGGTGGACGCCATAGGGGTTTCCCCAATACTGCGGCAGGCCGGCTCCACCTAGAATGGCCCGGCAGAGCCAAGGAGGCCGGCCGTGATCCAGCTAACGCGCCTTGACGGCAGCGAATTCTACCTCAACAGCGACCTCATTGAGGTCATTGAATCCACGCCCGACACGCACATTGCGCTGCTGAACGGGCACCGGTACCTGGTCCGCGAGAGCAGCCAGGAGGTGGTGCGGCGCGTCCTGGCGTTCCGCCGCGCCATCCAGCGGCAGGACCGCGTCGGGCGGTCGGCGGCGTCCCCGTCGGGTCGGGGCGCCCGCACTCCCTAAGCAGCGGGGGGACGCATGGACATCGCCACCCTCATCGGGTTCGTCGTCGGCCTGGGCGCCATCATCGGCTCCACCATCCTGGAGGGCGGGACGCCGGCGGCGCTCATCAACGCTCCGGCCGCGCTCATCGTGTTCGGCGGCACCATCGGCGCCGCGCTCATCTCCTTCCCGCTGAAGCGGATCATGGCGGTGCCCAAGGCCGTGGTCAACGCCTTCACGGAGCGCGGCCACGACGCGGACGAGGTGGTCTCCCACTTCGTCACCATGGCGGACCGGGCCCGGCGCGAAGGCCTCCTCTCCCTGGAGGAAGAGGGGCAGCGCATCGACGACCCGTTCCTGCGCAAGGGCATCCTGCTGATGATCGACGGCACGGACCCGGAGCTGCTGCGCTCCATCCTGGAGATCGACATCGACGCGCTGGAGAAGCGGCACGAAGAGAGCTTCGGGATCCTGGAGGCGGCGGGCGGCTACGCCCCCACCATGGGCATCATCGGCACCGTGATGGGGCTCATCAACGTGCTGAGCCACCTGGAGGACCCCAGCAACCTGGGCCACTCCATTGCCGTGGCGTTCATCGCCACCTTCTACGGCGTCTTCTCCGCCAACATCATCTGGCTGCCCCTGGCCAACAAGCTGAAGAAGAAGAGCGAGGAGGAGCGCCGCATGCGGGAGGTCATGCTGGAGGGCATCATGTCCATCCAGGCCGGCGACAACCCGCGCATTGTCCAGGAGAAGCTGGAGGGCTTCCTGCCGCCGTCCATGCGGGGCCGTGACCGGCGCCGTGGGCGGGAGGACGCCCCCGTGGGTGAGACGGAGCAGGCGGCGGCATGAGCCGGAAGCAGGGCCCCAAGGTGGTCAAGGACAACGCGGAGCGCTGGCTCCTCACCTACGCGGACCTGATCACGCTCCTGCTGGCGTTCTTCGTGGTCCTGTACTCCGCCAGCACCCAGGACCTGAAGAAGTTTGAGGCGCTGGCCCAGTCCCTGCGGCAGGCGTTCAACAGCGGCGTGGTGGTCCCCACCGGCAGCGACAGCGTCCTGGACGGCGGCGTGGGCCTCAACGACCTGGGCTTCCCCCAGGCGCAGGACCTGGCGGCCATCAGCACGGAGCTGGCCGGCTTCGCGGCGCAGCACGGGCTGGAGGACAAGATCGCCGTCCGGGCGGAGCCCGGGAGCATCACCATCAGCCTCACGGATAACCTGCTCTTCGCCCCGGCCAGCGCGGACCTCAGCCCGGGCTCTGAGCTGGTGCTCCGAGAGGTGGCCGGCATCGTCCGCGGCCTGCCCAACCAGGTGCGGGTGGAGGGCCACACGGACAACGTGCCGCTCAACACCGGCGAGTACGCCTCGAACTGGGAGCTGTCCATGGCCCGCGCCACCGCCGTGCTCCGGTACCTGGTGGACGTGGAGGGCATCAGCCCCACCCGCCTCTACGGCGCGGGGTACGGCGAGTTCCGGCCCATTGCCGATAACGACACGCCCGAGGGACGGGCGCAGAACCGGCGGGCGGACATTGTGATCATCTACCAGGAGGAGCAGCCGTCCTAGGGCGGCCGCCCCCGGAAGTCCTGAACCGCAGGGGGGAGCAAGCGAGGCACCATGGCAAGCATCACCAAGAACAAGCCGTTCCTGGCCCTGGCGGCCCTGGTGGTCCTGGGCCTGCCGCTGGCCTACTTCTTCCTGATCCGGCCGCAGATGGCCGGCGGCAGCGAGGCGGAGCCCGCGGCCCACGCCACGCAGCCGGCGGCCGCGTCCGCCACCGCCCAGGGCCAGCACGTGGGCCCCACCTACACCATGGAGGAGCGGGTGGTGAACCTCCAGGGGATCTCCGCCGGCGGCCGCTACCTGCGGTTGCAGGTGGTCCTGGAGTTCCAGCCGGAGGACGCCAAGTTCTACACCCTCACCGGGGAGGCGCACCACAAGGCCCAGGAGGAGTTCCTGGCGGAGATGGCACCCATGGCGCCGGTGATTGAGGACGCGGTGCTGACGGTGGTCAGCAGCAAGTCCGCGGACCAGATCCTGACCCCCACGGGCAAGGAGCGGCTGAAGGAGGAGATCGCCGAAGCCGTGACCCGGCGCATCGGCCATCCCGAGGTGGTGAACGTCTACTTCACGCAGTTCGTCGCCCAGTAGGCCATGAGCAACGACACCAAAATCCTCAGCCAGTGGGAGATCGACGCCCTCCTGAAGAGCCTGCCGGAGGAGGAGGGTGAGAGCGGGCGCCTGTCCCCGTCCCGCCCCGCCGTCAGCGCCGATAGGAGCATCAAGCCGTACGACTTCCGCCGGCCGGACAAGTTCTCCAAGGACCAGATCCGGACGCTCCTGGCGCTGCACCAGGGCTTCGCGCGGCTGGTGAGCACCGCGCTCTCCTCGCAGCTCCGGTCCGTGGCCACGGTGAAGCTCTCGTCCATTGACCAGAGCCTCTACGAGGAGTACGTGCAGCAGCTCCCCACGCCCACGGTCATCTACGTGGTCAGCATGGAGCCCATGCCGGGCACCATCCTGGTGGAGTTCAGCATGGACCTGGCCATGGTGAGCATCGATAGGCTCCTGGGCGGCGCGGGCCGGCTGCTGGACCAGCCGCACGAGATCACGGACATCGAGATCACGCTGCTGCGCACCCTTTCCCGCAGCTTCCTGGGCAGCCTGACGGAGGCGTGGGAGAACGTGGCCACCATCAAGCCGAAGCTCCAGGACATCGCCTTCGGCTCCCAGATGGTGCAGGTGGCCAGCGCCAACGACGTCTGCATTGTGGTGCTCTTCGAGGTCCACGTGGGAGAGGTCATGGGCGGCATGAGCATCTGCCTCCCCTACGTGGTGCTGGAGGGCCTGCTGCCCAAGCTCACCAACCAGGCCATCCTGGTGAGCGGCCAGCGCAAGGCCCCCACCCGGGCCGATAAGGAGGCCCTCCAGTGGAACCTGAAGCGGGCCGAGGTGACCCTGAGCGTCTGCCTGGGCTCCGCGGAGGTCACCACCCGGGAGCTGCTGGAGCTCCAGGTGGGCGACGTGCTGCGGCTGGAGGCACCGGTCAGCCGCCCGCTGGACGTGACGGTCATTGGCCAGACCAAGTTCCGGGGGTACCCGGGGCTGCTGGGCAGCCGCCTAGCCGTCCGCGTCAGCGAGGTCCTGCCGCTAGAGGAAAGCGAGGTTGATGAGCTTGCCGGATAAGAACCGTTCCACCAGCAAGGGGGGGCACAACGCCCCCAACCCGGAGGAGGCGGGCCCCGCCCTCTCCGAGGCGGAGCTCACCGCACTCACGGAGTTCGCCGGCCGCCTCGCCGAGATCTGCGGGGTGGTGCTGGACAACGTGCTGAGCCGCTCCGCCACCGTGAAGGACGCCGCCCTGGCCCCCGCCACCTACGAGGGCATCCTGGCGGAGTTCTCGGAGACGCCGCACCTGGCGCTGGAGGTCCGGACGGCCGTTTCGGAGGCGGAGGCGTACCTCTCCGCCCTCCTCTGCCCGTTGGAGCAGGCCGGCCAGGTGCTGGGCACGGAGCTCAGCCCGGAGGCCCTGGCCGACGACGCCGCGGCGGCGCAGCACCTGGCGGCCGTCTCCAAGACCGTCTCGGAGATCGCGGACCTGGTCAGCCTCATGCTGTTCACGGACACCCCCCAGAAGGCGGAGATCGCCGTGGCGGAGGCCCGGTTCAACAGCCCGGAGGAGACGGTGGGCATCCTCCAGGACGTCTCCGGCGGGGAGGAGCCGTTCCGGCTGGACTACACCCTGGAGGTGGACGGGGCGGTGGCCCGCCTCACGCACGTGCTGCCGCGCTCCCTGCTCCACGCGCTGGCGGGCCTGCTGACGGCCGGGGAGGAGGCCGCCCCGGAGGACGCCGGCGCGGCGGGCTCCGCCGCCGGCCCCGCGCCCTTCACGGCGCAGGCGGCCCGGGACGCGGGCGAGCCGGTGTCCGTCCACCCGGCCCAGTTCACGGCCTTCGCGCCTTCCGCCGGCGAACAGCGGGAGGACGGCCTGGGCCTGGACCTGATCCTGGACGTGACCCTCAGGGTCACCGTGGAGCTGGGCCGGACCACCATGACGGTGCAGGACGTCCTGCAACTGGGCCCCGGCTCCGTGGTGGAGCTGGACCGCGTGGCCGGGGAGGCCGTGGACATCCTGGTGAACGGGCGGCTCATCGCCAAGGGCGAGGTGGTGGTAGTAGACGAGAACTTCGGCGTGCGGGTCACGGAAATCGTCAGCCCGCGGACGCGGGCCGCGGCGCTCCGGTAGGAGGGCAACGGTGCTCCAGCGCGGCCCCAGCCGCAAGGCTCTGGTTCTGATCCTCCTGGGCGTGGCCAGCCTGGCGCTGGTCCTCTTCGTGCCGTCCATGGGAGGTGCGCAGCGGGAGAGCGCCCTGGACGGCCTCCAGACCGCGGCGCGGGACGGCGGCAGCGCCGTCTCCTCCACGCCGGCGGCGGGGGACCAGCGCCCCGCCACGCCCCAGGTGGGGAGCGCGGTGCCGGCCTTCTCCGCCGGCGACCTGCTGGGCCTGGCCCTGCGGCTGCTGGTGGTGGGGGCCGTCATTGCGGGCAGCCTGCTGGCGCTGAAGCTCTACACCCAGAAGATGCGGACGGCCGCCGGCGGCACGGGGGTGGTCCGCGTGCTGGACACGCTGGGCCTGGCGCCCGGCCGGGCCATCTACGTGGTGGACGCCGGAGAGAAGGTGGTGCTGGTGGGCGCCACGCAGACCCAGGTCTCTTACCTGGGGGAGATCACCGCCCGGGATACCATCAGCGCGCTGCGCACGGCGGCGGACCTGGGCTCCACCGGCGGGGCCGGCCTCTGGGACGCGCTGCGGGGCTTGGGCAACCGCTTCGCGCTGCCGGCGGGCGGCGTGCAACTGCGGCCGCAGCCGGCCCGGCCCGCGGACCCGGCGGCGCTGCAACGGCTGATGGCCAGCCACCGGGAGCTGCGGGCGCGGCTTGCGGAGCTCCAGGCCCGGCCGGGGCCGGCGGGGAGGGAAGAACCGTGAGGCGGCACCCGGCCCGGCGTCTCCTGCTCCCGGTGCTCCTGACCCTGCTGCTCCTCCTGACGGCGGGGTGCACCGCCGCGGGCGTGGAGCAGACCGGCCAGACGGACCCCGGCATCAGCATCCAGATCGGCGGGACGGAGCAGCAGAGCGTCTCCACCGGCGTCACCCTCATTGTCCTGCTCACGGCCCTGGCGCTGGCACCGGCCATGCTGATCATGCTCACCTCCTTCACCCGCATCGTGGTGGTGCTGTCGCTGACGCGGAACGCCATCGGCGTGCCGCAGCTCCCGCCCAACCAGGTGCTGGTGGGCCTAGCGCTCTTCCTGACCATCTTCATCATGGCGCCCGTCTGGAAGACGGTGAACGAGGAGGCGCTCCAGCCGTACCTGGACGGCCAGATCACCCAAGAGGAGGCGCTGCGGCGGGCGGAGGCGCCCGTGCGCACCTTCATGCTCCAGCAGACGCGGGAGCAGGACCTGGCGCTCTTCGTGCGCATGGCGGACATGGAGCAGCCGGAGTCGCCGGACGACGTGCCCACCTATGTGGTCATCCCGGCGTTCATCATCAGCGAGCTGAAGACGGCGTTCCAGATGGGGTTCATCATCTTCGTGCCGTTCCTCATCATCGACCTGGTCGTCTCCAGCGCGCTGCTGGCCATGGGCATGATGATGCTGCCGCCGGTGGTGGTCTCGCTGCCCTTCAAGATCCTGCTGTTCGTGCTGGTGGACGGGTGGTACCTCATTGCGGGGTCCCTGGTCACCAGCTTCTCAACCTAGGAGGACGGTCCCATGGGACAGGAGTTCGTGGTGGCGCTGGGCCGGGACGCGCTGTGGACGGCGGCCCTCATCTCGGCGCCGGTGCTCATCGTCAGCCTGGTGCTGGGCATCGTCATCAGCATGTTCCAGGCCATGACCCAGATCCATGAGGTGACGCTGACCTTCGTGCCCAAGATCATCGGCGTCTTCGCGGTGCTGGCGCTGTTCGGCCCGTGGATGCTGAACACCATGACGTCCTACACGGCGCACCTGCTGGCCAACCTGGCCCAGTACGGCCGGTAGACCGGCCGGCGGCGGGAGCGGTGACGGCGTGCTCATCGAACAGTCTCCGCTGTACCTCCAGAACTTCGTGCTGATCCTGACGCGGGTGGGCGCCGTGCTCATGGCCTCGCCCCTGTTCGGCGTGCGGGGGATGCCGCCGCACAGCAAGATCGGCCTGGCCGTCTTCATCACCCTCATCTTCCTGCCGCTGGAGAGCGCGGAACTGGTGCCGCTGCCGCCGGGGCTCCTGCCCTTCGTCATCGCCGTAGCGCGGGAGCTGCTGATCGGGCTGGCGGTGGGCTTCGCCGTCACGCTGGTCTTCTCCGGCTTCCACATGGCGGCCCAGATCATCAGCCTCCAGATCGGCTACAACATCAGCGGCGTGCTGGACCCCGTCACCGGCTTCGAGAGCAGCCCGCTGGACCAGTTCTACTCCGTGCTGGTCATGCTGCTCTTCCTCACCATCAACGGCCACTACGAGCTGCTGGTGGGGCTCCAGCAGACCTACGAGGTGGCGCCGCTGGGGAGCCTGGACGCCTCCTTCCTCAGCTCTGAGAGTGTGGTCCGGCTCTCCGCCAACACCTTCGTCATCGCGCTGCGCATCGCCATGCCCCTCACGGCGGCCCTGCTGCTGGCGGACCTGGGCATGGCCGTCATTGCGCGGACGGTGCCCCAGATCCCCGTCTTCCTGGTGGGCATGCCCGCCAAGGTGGCGCTGGGCCTGATCTTCCTCATGGTCACCCTGCCGGCCACCGTCCTGGTCATGGGGAACATCCTGGGGCGTGTGGTAAACGACATCAGCTTCTTGCTGACGCCGCGGTAGGAGCGACCCATGTCCAGCGAGCGCACGGAAGCACCCACGCCACGCAAGCGGGAGCGCGTCCGCAGCGAAGGCCGCGTCAGCCACAGCGCGGACCTGGACGCGGCGGTGGTCCTGCTGGGCGCCGTGGTCTTCTTCCGCGTATTCGGCGGCTTCGTGTGGAACCGGCTGGAGGAGGGCATGCGGGGCAGCTTCCAGCAACTGGCGACGCCCCAGCTCACGCCGGAGGCCGTCACCGGCGGCGGCACCCACGTGATGTGGTTCACCGCCGGGCTGCTGGGGCCCATCCTGGGCACCATCCTGGTGGCGGGGCTGGCCGCCAACCTGCTCCAGACGGGCTTCCTCTTCACCGTCCGGCCGCTCCAACCCCGGCTGGACCACCTGAACCCCGTCACCGGCATGCAGCGGCTCTTCTCCCTGCAAGGGCTGGTGAACCTGGGCAAGTCCCTGGCGAAGATGGTGGTGGTGGGCGCCGTGGTGGTCATCACCCTCCACGGCCGCGTGGACGACGTCCTGGCCCTCTCCTTCCTGAGCGTGCCGGAGGCCCTCGCCGCCACCACGGCCATCGCCTTCGAGGTGGCGTGGAAGGCCGGTGCCGCCGTCCTGGTGCTGGCGCTGGCGGACTACGCCTTCCAGCGCTGGCAGTACTCCCGGTCCATCCGCATGACCAAGGACGAGCTGAAGGACGAGATGAAGCAGTCCGAGGGGAGCCCGGAGATCAAGTCCCGCATCCGGCGGCAGCGGGTGGCCCTGCTCAACCGCACCATCCAGGCCACGGCCCAGGCGGACGTGGTGGTGACCAACCCCATCCACTACGCCGTGGCCCTCAAGTACGACCCCCTCACCATGTCCGCGCCGCGGGTGCTGGCCAAGGGCGAACGCCTGGTGGCCCAGCGGATGAAGGAGGCGGCGGCGGAGCACGGGATCCCCGTGGTGGAGAACCCGCCCCTGGCCCGCGCCCTCTACAAAGAGGTGCCGGTGGGCCGGGAGATCCCGGCAACGCTGTACCACGCCGTGGCGGAGGTGCTGGCCTTCGTCTACCGGCTGCGGGGCGCCGTGGGCATTGCCCAGGCGGCGTAGCGGCCGCGCGCCCGCCCCGCCGGAAAATCCTCGCTTCCCGCCGCCGGTATCAGGGAAATCCCTACTAGGTCCCCCCAGGCACCGGCATCTACCCTGTCAGAGCGTCCACCCCGGCGTGCCATGCGCCCGGGCGGACTAGGCTGACAGAGGGGTTAGGCGAACGGTGGCAGTCAACGCGGCCCGGCCGGCGGTGAGCGGACGCGGCGGAGCGTTCCAGGCGGTCCTCTCCCGCATCCTCCAGCACAGCGACGTGGCGCTGGCGGTGGGCCTCATGGTCATCCTGGCCATGATGGTCATCCCGCTGCCGCCCGCCGTGCTGGACGTGCTCATCAGCCTGAACATTGCCATGGCGGTGACCATCCTGCTGATGAGCATGTACGCCAAGGAGCCGCTGGAGTTCTCCGTCTTCCCCTCGCTCCTGCTGGTGGTTACCCTCTTCCGCCTGGCCCTGAACGTCTCCAGCACGCGGCTCATCCTGCTCCACGCCGATGCCGGCGAGGTCATCCGCGCCTTCGGCCAGTTCGTGGTGGGCGGGAACTACGTCATCGGCGTGGTAGTGTTCCTCATCCTCACCGTCATCCAGTTCGTGGTCATCACCAACGGTGCCGGCCGCGTGGCGGAGGTGGCGGCCCGGTTCACGCTGGACGCCATGCCCGGCAAGCAGATGAGCATCGACGCGGACTTGAACGCCGGGCTCATCACCGAGGACGAGGCGCGGCGCCGCCGGCGGGCCATCGAGGAGGAGGCGGACTTCTACGGGGCCATGGACGGCGCCAGCAAGTTCGTGAAGGGCGACGCCATCGCGGGCATCGTCATCGTGCTGGTGAACATCTTCGGCGGCTTCGCCGTGGGCATGCTCCAGCAGGGGCTGACGCTCCAGGAGTCCCTCCGCACCTTCACCCTCCTCACCGTGGGCGACGGGCTGGTCTCCCAGATCCCGGCGCTCCTCATCAGCACCGCCACGGGCATCATCATCACCCGGACGGCCTCGGAGCAGACGCTGGGGCACGACATGTTCCGGCAACTGGTCTCCAACCCCAAGGCGCTGTTCGTGGTGTCGGGCATGGTGGCGGCGCTGGGCGTGGTCCCCGGGCTGCCGCACGTCCCGTTCTTCATCATCGCCGCCGGCACGGCGGGCGTGGCGTTCTTCCTGCGCCAGAGCCTGAAGGAGCAGGCGGCCCTGGCCGTGGTGGAGGCCTCGGAGCGGGCCAAGGAAGAGGCGTCCAGCGTGGACAGCGTGGTGCAGCTGCTGCCGCTGGACCCCATGGAGATCGAGATCGGCTACGGCCTCATCCCGCTGGTGGACGAGGACCAGCCCGGCAACCTGCTGAACCGCATCACCATGATCCGGCGGCAGGTGGCGCTGGAGCTGGGCATTGTGGTGCCCACCATCCGCATCCGGGACAACCTCCAGCTCTCGCCCAACACGTACGTGGTGAAGTTGCGCGGCATCGAGATCGGCCGGGGCGAGCTGCTGGCCAACCACTGGCTGGCCATGAACGCCGGCCTGGCGGAGGGCGAGCTGGACGGCATCCCCACCACGGAGCCGGCCTTCGGGCTGCCGGCCACCTGGATCACCGCCGCCCAGAAGGAGCGGGCGGAGATGCAGGGTTACACGGTGGTGGACCCGCCGTCCGTGGTGGCCACGCACCTGAGCGAGCTCATCAAGCGGCACGCGCCCAACATCCTGAGCCGGCAGGACGTCCAGAGCCTCCTGAACACGCTGAAGGCGGACTACCCCGCCGTGGTGGAGGAGCTGGTGCCCAACCTGCTCACCCTGGGCGACGTGCAGAAGGTGCTCCAGAACCTCCTGGCGGAGCGCATCTCCGTGCGGGACCTGGTGACCATCTGCGAGACGCTGGCCAGCTACGCCCGGTACACCAAGGACCCGGAGATGCTGACGGAGTACGTGCGGCAGGCCCTGAGCCGGTCCATCTCCGCCCAGCACAAGGACGCGCAGAACGTCATCCGCGTGATGACGCTGAACCCGGCGCTGGAGCAGTTGCTGGCCAACGCCCTCCAGCAGTCGGAGCAGGGGATGAACATCGTGCTGGAGCCGGGGCTGAGCCAGCGCATCCTCCAGGCCACGGCCCGCCAGATGGAGGCCATGGCGGCGGCGGGCCACATGCCGGTGCTCCTCTGCTCGGCGCGGATCCGCCGGGCGTTCAAGAAGCTGGTGGAGCGGGCGCTGCCCAACCTCACGGTGCTGTCCTTCAGTGAGATCTCGCAGGACGTTGAGGTCCAGTCAGTAGCGGTGGTGGACATCGATGAAGGTTAAGCGCTACCAAGCCGAAGACATGGCCAAGGCCTACGCCCAGATCCGGGCGGACCTGGGCCCGGACGCCATCATCCTCTCCGCCCGCACGGTCCGGCCCGCCGGCGTGCTGGGGCTCATGAAGCGCCCCATGGTGGAGGTGACGGCCGCGGCCGCCGCCGACGTGGACGGGATCACGGCGGAGATCTCCCCCAAGGGCCGCGCCGCGCTGGCCAAGGAGGCTGCCCGGCCGTCGCCCGCGCCCCAGGACGGGGCCACCTTCGCGGCGCTGCTCCAGCAGGCCGCGGCGGCCGCGGCGCCGGCCCCCGCCGCCCCGGCGGAGCCGGCCGCGGAGGGGGAGGGCCCGCTCCTGCGGGAGCTGGAGCGCAGCATTGAGGAGATGCGGCAGGCGCTGGAGCGGCTGACGGCCCGCTCCACGGTGCCGGAGCGGCTGGGCCTGCCGGAACCCCTGGCGGTGTACTACCAGCGCCTGCGGGAGCAGGGCGTGGAGGAGCGCCTGCTGGAGACCGTCCTCACGGGCGTGCGCCAGGAGGTCAGCCCGCGCGAGTTCGAGGACGAGGACGTCATGGCGGAGGCCATCGCCCGGCGGCTGGCCCTGGAGCTGCCGCAGCCCAAGCGGCTGCACCTGGCGACGGGCCGCAC
Organism: Dehalococcoidia bacterium; assembly: GCA_036564075.1. Lineage (GTDB taxonomy): Bacteria > Chloroflexota > Dehalococcoidia > DATCLE01 > DATCLE01 > DATCLE01. The sequence continues at coordinate 8,121 of DATCLE010000196.1, read as the reverse complement.
GCAGATCCTCTTCGCCATCGGCCCCACGGGCTCCGGGAAGACCACCACCCTGGTGAAGCTGGCGTCCCACCTGATGCGCAGCAACCTGCGCGTGCTGCTGGTCTGCGCGGACACGGTGCGGGTGGGCGCCGTGGCCCAGATCCAGGCGTACGCGGACCTGCTGGGGCTGGACCTGCGCACCGCCTACAACGCCGCGGACCTGCGGGCCGCGGTCCAGGAGGACGAGGGGCACGATGTGCTCCTGGTGGACACGCCCGGCCGCAACCCCAACGACGGCGGGCAGATGGAGGAGCTGCGGGCGCTGCTGGGCGCCGTGCGGCGGAAGCAGGTGTACCTGACGCTGCCCGCCCACATGGACGCCCGGGAGATGGCCGCGCTGGTGGAGCGCTTCGAGGTGGCGCCGCTCACCGGCCTGATCTTCACGAAGCTGGACGAGGCCGCCGGCTTTGGCGGGGTCATCAACACGCTGTACGGCACGCAACGCCCCGCCGCCTTCTTCGCCGACGGTCAGGACGTTCTGGGCAACCTGGAACCGGCCTCCATCCGGCGGTTGGTCCGGCTGGCCGTTCTGGGCCCCAACGAGGCGGAGGAGCATGGAGGTCATACGCTTGCCCGTAGCGCATAAGCCTCGGGGGACGCTGGTGGAGCTCCGGCTCGGCATGGCGGCCACGTTGCAGACGCTGCGCGGCGCCTCCGTGCGGGAGTACCACACCCTCATTGAGGACCTGAGCCCGGAGACGGTCACGGTGCTGGCACCCATGGAGGGACGGCAGTACCGCCCCCTGGCCGAGGGCCAGCCGGTGGCCATCCACTTCCGGGAGGAGGGCAAGGGGTACCTCTTCGATGCGGCGGTGCTGCGGACGTACCAGAACCCGCAGCCGGTGGTGGAGCTGGCGGCGCCCACGGCGGTCTACCCGTACGAGCGCCGGGAGTACTACCGCTTGGTGACCCGGCTGACGCCCCACTCCGCCCTCTACCTGGACGCCCAGGGCGGAGGGGTCCGCCCGGTGCCCGCCGTGGTGCTGGACATCAGCGGCGGCGGCCTCCAGTTCGCTTCGCCGGACCCGCTGCCGCCGGGGGCGCAGGTCCGCTTCGAGCTGCCCCTGGACGAGGCGGAGCCACCCCTCACGGCGCTGGCCAGGGTGCTGAACGTCCGGGAACCGGAGGACGGGCGGGAACTCTACCGGTTCAACGCCCGGTTTGAAGACCTCACCGCCCGGGAGCGGGAGCGCATTGTCCGGTACGTCTTCCAGCAGCAGATCGAGCTGCGGAAGCGGGGACTCCTGTGAGGGGGACGGACATGGCGGCGTGGACCAGCATCAAGGAGACCGTCGGCCGGTGGGTCCGGCGGGTGGGCGCCGGGGAGCCCTGCATCGAGCTACGGGCGGGCGACCGCATCCACCTCCAGCCGGACCGGGAGGACGATGTGCTCTGCTACCCCGGCCGCATTGAGGAGGTCCAGGTGGGCACGCTGGAGATCTGGGTGCCGGCGGCCGCCCACCTGCCACAGCTCCGGCGCGGCCGGCCCGTCCGGGTGCTCCTGGACCGGGACGAGCGGACCTACTTCTTCGACACGCACGTGCTGGCCCGCGACGGCGACCGTGACCCCTTCCTGACGGTGGACCTGCCGGAGGAGGTCCAGCCCCTGGACGACCCGCGCTACTTCCGCGTGAGCGCCATCATTGAGCCCTCCCGGGCGGCGCTGCTGGACGCGGCGGGCCAGGAGCTGCGGGAGCTGGCCGCCACGGTGCTGGACATCAGCGGCGGCGGCATCCAGTTCGTCTCGCCGGCGGAGCTGGCCCAGGGCGACCGCGTGCGGGTGGTCCTGCCCCTCAAGGAGGTGGGCGTCATCGACACGGTGGTGGAGGTGACGGGCGCCCGGAAGGGGCCCACGCCGCGGGGTCAGTACCGCCTGGACGCCCGGTTCTCCCGCCTGAGCGAGCAGCAGCGGGACCAGATCTTCCGGTTCCTCTTCCAGCAGCAGGTGGAGCTGCGGAAGAAGGGGCTGCTGTAGGAGCATGCCGGTGCCGAGCGCGTTCCTGACGCTGGGGCTCTACGTAGGAGGCGGCGCCTTCCTCCTGGTGATGGCCCTGTCCTGGAACGCCGGGACGGCGCCGGAGTGGGCGGTGGTGCGGGGCCTGCTGGCCTTCGGCGCCTTCGCGTTCCTGGGGTGGCTGGCGGCGTACATCGCCGGGACGGTGCCGCCAGCGCCGGTGGAGGGCGCGGAGCCGGCAGCCCCAGGGCAGGAAGAGGAGCCGCCGGCACCGGCCGAAGCGCAGCTTCCGCCGGCGGAGGCAACGGACGGCGGGGCAGACGGCAGTGAGTCGGCGGCAGCCTGACGGGGGAGAGTAGAGGATGGTGTCTGCGACGGCTGACATCTGGGCGCAGTACGTGGCCACCAGGGCGCCGGAGCTGCGGGAGCGGCTGATCCTGCAGTACGCGCCGCTGGTGAAGTACGTGGTGGGCCGGCTGGCCATCAACCTGCCCAACATCCTGGACTTCGAAGACGTGCTGAGCTACGGCGCCCTGGGCCTCATCGAGGCCGTGGAGCGGTTCGACCCCACCAAGGGCGTCAAGTTCGAGACGTACGCCATCGCCCGCATCCGCGGCTCCATCATCGACGCGCTGCGGGCGCTGGACCGGCTGCCGCGCTCCGTGCGCCAGAAGGCGCGCCAGGTGGAGCAGGCGGCGGCCCAACTGGAGGCGGACCTGGGCCGCCCGCCCACGGACGAGGAGGTGGCCCGGCACCTGGGCATCACCCTGGAGCGCTACCACGAGATCCTGGTGGACGCGAGCTGGGTGACCGTCTCCCTGGACAACCTGCTGGACAGCAACGAGAACTCGGAGGGCTACCCCGCCGTGGAGGCCCCGCGCCCGGGCGACGAGCCGGACATCACGCGGGAGCTGGAGCGTAAGGAGCTGGTGCAGGCGCTGGCGCAGGCGGTGCAGCAGCTCCCGGAGCGGGAGCGGCTGGTGGTGAGCCTCTACTACAAGGACGAGATGACCATGAAGGAGATCAGCCGGATCATGGACATCTCTGAGTCCCGGGTCTGCCAGCTCCACGCCAAGGCCCTGAGCCGGCTGCGCCTGGCCATGCAGCGGACGCTGGCGGACTACCGACCCTAGCGCCGAGGAGGGACGCCGTGCTGTTGACCCTGTTCGTGGTGCAACTGTTGACCATCGCCGGCCTGGCGTACTGCTTCGTGCTGCTGCGGCGCACGCTGGAGCGGCAGTCGGCGGCGGAGACGGAGCGGTTCATGACCGCGGGCCTGGAGGAGCTCCTCCAGGACCTCCAGGCCTCCGCGGAGCAGTCCATCCAGGATCTGGCGCGCCAGAAGACGGCGCTCCAGCGGCTGCTGCGGGAGGCGGACAAGCGGATCCAGCTCCTGCCGGAGGAGCAGGAGCAGCCCGCCCCGGCGCCCGCCGGCCGGGCGGGACGGCGGAAGGCAGCCCAGCGGCCGGCCCCCGCCGGGCCGCGCTGGCAGGAGGAAGCCCTGCACCTGGCGCGGGAGGGCCTGAGCGTGCCGGCCATCGCCCGGCAGCTGAAGGCCGGCGTGGAAGAGGTGCGGCTGGTGCTGAGCCGCGCCCGGGCGGAGGAGCAGATCCTCCCGCCCACGGCGTAGGGGAGGGGTGACCGTGAGACGCAGGTTGCTGCTACCCACCCTCCTGGCCGCGCTGCTGGCCGCCGCGCTGGGCCCGCTGGCCGTCCTGGCCAACGGCGTCCCGCAACTGGTGAAGCTCACGTACCTGGACGGCCTCTCCAACTACGGGCCGCAGGACGCGGAGGGCGTGCTGGAGTTCAGCTTCGCGGAGGCGTACGCCAAGCTGGACGCCCAGAAGCTGGCGGCGCCCCCGGCGGGCCACGTCTACGAGGGGTGGCTGGTGAAGACGGCCACCAACGAGAGCGTGAGCATCGGCACCTTCACGCCGGACGCCGCGGGCACCGTCCACTATGAGACGGCCCTGCCGCCCATCCAGGACTACGGGTTCGATCTCTTCGTCATCACACTGGAGCCGAACACAGCGGACGGGGTGCCCTCCCAGCAGCGGTCCATCGCCGGGTACTTCACGGTGGTGAACCGCTCGGCGCCCGCCGTCCAGAACCGGCCGGACACGCTGCCGTACACCGGCGGCGGGGACGTCCTGGCCGCGGTGGCGCGGCTGGGGCTGGTGGGCGGCGCGGCCTTCGTGGGGCTGGTCGCCGCCGTGGGGCTGGCGCGCAGAAGGAGGACGGCATGATCCGGGGCCTGTACACGGCCGCGGCGGGCCTCATCACCGGCCTGCGGCGGCAGGAGAGCCTGGCCAACAACCTGGCCAACGTCAACACCACCGGCTACAAGGCGGACGTCAACGCCCTGCGCAGCTTCCCGGCGGTGCTGGTGACGGAGGTGGACGGCGGGCCGCTGCCCGTCCGGCTCCCAACGGCGCAGCTCCTGGGGGTGCTGGGCACCGGCGTCCTCTTCGAGGAGCGGGGCATCGACTTCTCCCAAGGGCCGCTGGTGCAGACCGGCCGTGACCTGGACCTGGCCCTCCAGGGGGACGGCTTCTTCGTCCTCCAGGGCCCCAACGGGCCGGTGTACACCCGGGACGGCCACTTCCTGCGTGACGCCAACGGGCTGCTGGTGAACGCGGACGGCCTGCCCGTGCTGGACGTGAACGGCAACCCGGTGGTGCTGGGGCTGGGGCCGGTGCAGGTCCAGCAGAACGGCCTGCTGCTCCAGAACAACGCGGCGGTGGCGCAGCTCCAGGTAGTGAGCTTCCCGGACGGCGGCCTGATCCGGGCCGGGGACAACACCTTCGTGCCGGTGGGGACGCTGCCGGCGGCCAGCAACGCCGCGGTCTTCCAGGGGTACCTGGAGCAGGCCAACGTCAACACCGCGGAGCTCATGACGCACCTGGTCACCCTGGCCCGCGTCTACGAGTCCAGCCAGCGGCTGCTCCAGATGCAGAACGAGACGCTGCGGAAGGCCGTGGAAGAGGTCGGCCGGCTGAGCTAGGAGGGATGAGCCATGTCCAGCGCGCTTGACGCCTCCCGGTCCGGGATGCTCCGGCACCAGGCGTTCATCGATACGGTGGCCAACAACCTGGCCAACGTCAACACCACCGGCTACAAGCGGCAGAAGGCCTACTTCCAGGACGTGCTCACCACGGAGGACTTCCTGCGCCTGGTGGCGGCCACCGACGCCGACGCGGTCCTGGCCACCACCGCCGGCGTGGAGCTGTCCGGCATCGAGCGGATCTTCAGCCCAGGGGCGCTGGCGCTGACGGGCAACCCCCTGGACGTGGCCATTGCCGGGGAGGGGTTCTTCCAGGTGCTGCTGCCGGACGGGACCGTGGCCTATACGCGGGACGGGACGTTCACCCGCGACGCGGACGGCCGGGTGGTCACCGCCAACGGGCACCTGTTGCTGGGCCAGGCCGGGCCCATCACGCTGCCGGCCAACGCCGCGCGGGTGTCCGTGGGACAGGACGGCGCGGTGGTGGTGGAGCTGGACGACGGCTCACCGCCCTTCACCCTGGCCACCATCCAGCTGGCCCGCTTCATCAACCCGGAGGGCCTGCTGAGCGCCGGCCAGAACCTGCTCCTGGCCAGCGAGAACTCCGGCCCGCCGGTGCTGGGGCAGCCGGGGGCCAACGGCTTCGGCCGGACGGTGGGCGGTGCGGTGGAGCTGTCCAACGTGGACGTGGGGGAGGAGCTCACCAACATGATCCTGGCCCAGCGGGGCTTCCAGTTCAACCTACGGGCCTACCAGACCACGGAGGAGATGCTGCGGCAGGCCAACGACATGAACCGGTAAGGCCGCCGCCGCTGTGAGGGGGCAACAGTGATCATTCAGAGCAAGCTACCCACGGAGATCGCCGGGGCGTACCAGCAGGGGCCGGCGGGCGTCGGCCGGGGCGGGACCGGGACGGCCACCCGCACCGAGACGGCGCGAAGCGACCGCGTGACCCTCTCCGAGCAGGGCGAGGAGCTGCGGCGCCTCCTCAAGGCCGTCCAGGGCGCGCCCGATATTCGAGAAGAGAAGGTGCGCCAGCTCCGGGAAGCCGTCCAGCAGGGCACGTACCAGCCGTCCACCGCTGAGCTGGTGGAGCGGCTGATCCAGGCCGGAGGCATCTAGCCATGGGGAAGACGAAGGCGCAGCGGACGGCCCTCCCCCACACCCGGCTGGTCCAGGTGCTGGAGGAGGAGAACGCCGTCTACGGTGAGCTGGTGGCCCTCAGCGAGGCCGAGTATCAGGCCATCCTGGCCGCCCGCATCGACGAGCTGACAGAGCTGCTCATCAACAAGGAGCGTCTGCTGGCCCGCGCCCAGGCCCTGGAGGAGGCGCGGCAGGCGGAGGTGCGCGCCGTGGTGGGCGACGCCGCGGCGGCGTCCGCGCGGCTGGAGGACCTGGCCTCCCGCCTGGAGGGCGCGGAGCGGGAGCGGCTGCTGGCGGTGCGGGACAGCCTGCGGGAGAACATCTCCCGCCTCACCGCCGCCAACGACCGGAACGGCGCCGTCCTGCGGGGCGGGCTCCAGCTCATCGGCCGGTGGATCAACTTCCTGGCCGGCTACGCAGCCGCCGCCGTGACCTACGCCCAGGACGGGAGCGCCACCCCCAAGGCCGGCCGCACCATCCTGGACCGGCAGGCGTAGCCGGGGAAAGGAGCCGGACCGTGGGCCTCTCCACCGGACTCGACATCGCCACCCGGGCGCTGCGGGCGCACCAGATGGCCGTGGACGTCACGTCCCACAACATCGCCAACGCGGCCACGCCGGGGTACTCCCGGCAGGAGGTGCTGCTCCAGGCCCTGGGCAACCACGCCATCGGCTTCCGCAACGGCGACCAGACCCTGGCCAACGTGGGCATGGGGGTGGACGCCGCCGGGATCCGGCGTCTGCGGGACGTGTTCATCGACTTCCAGATCCGCCAGATCAACGCGGACGTGGGGCGGTACACGGTGAACGCGGACACCCTGGAACAGGTGGAGATCGTCTTCAACGAACCCTCGGACAGCACCCTGAACCGGCTCCTGGCCAACTTCTGGAACGCCTGGCGCGGCGTCTCCAACGAGCCGGAGTCCACCGCGGCCCGTGCCTCCCTCATTGAGACGGCGGGGACGCTGGCCAGCACCTTGAACCGGGCGGAGGACCAGCTCCAGACCATCCGCCGGGACCTGAACACCAAGGTCGGCATTGCCGTGAACGAGGTGAACCAGATCACCTCGGAGATCGCCACGCTGAACCAGCAGATCGCGCAGCTCCAGGTGACGGGCAACGCCGCCGCGGACCTGCGGGACCGGCGGGACCTGCTGCTGGACCGCCTCTCCACGCTGGCGGACATCAGCTACCTGGAGGACGCCACGGGGAGCGTCACCGTCTACCTGGGCAACCGGGAGCTGGTGGTCCGGGACACGGCCATGGCGCTGGCGGCCACGCCCAACCCCGGCAACAGCAACTTCTTTGACGTGACCTTCGTCTCCGACGGGCAGGTGGCCCAGATCCGCTCCGGTGAGCTGTACGGCCTGCTGGACATGCGGGACACGATGATCCCGGCCAAGCTGGGCCAGCTCAACAGCCTGGCCTCCACCCTCATCACGGAGGTCAACAACCTGCACGTGAGCGGCTTCGGGTTGAACGGCGCCACGGGGCTGAACTTCTTCGCCGGTGCGGACGCCTCGGACATCGCCGTGGACCCGGCCATCGCCAGCAGCCCGGCCAGCATCGCCGCGGCGTCGGCGGCGGGGAGCCCCGGCGACGGCAGCCGGGCACTCCAGATTGCCCAGTTGCAGCAGGCGCTGCTCATGAACAGCGGGACCGTGACCATTGACGGCTTCTACCAGGCCATGATTGCGGAGCTGGGCGTGAACGTCCGGGAGGCGCAGGGGCTGCGGGACAACCAGAAGACCCTGGCGGAGCACCTGACGGGGTTGCGGGAGTCCACGGCCGCCGTCTCCCTGGACGAGGAGATGACCAACCTGGTCAAGCACCAGCGCGCGTACGAGGCCGCCGCCCGCCTGGTGACCGTGGTAGACGAGATGCTGGACAAGCTCATCAACGGGACCGGCGCCGTTGGACGGTAGCGCCGCGCGGAGGTGATGGCCCATGCGGGTGACCAACCAGACCATGATGCGCCGGAC
>DATCLE010000195.1:0-3892 GCA_036564075.1 Dehalococcoidia bacterium | reverse complement strand
GCGTTGGATCCAGCTGGGGCCGCTGCCCCCCATCCAGCCGAGCGAGGCAGTGAAGCTGGCCATGATCATCTACATTGCGGCGTGGCTGGCCGCCAAGGGGGAGCACGTCCGCCGCTGGTCCCTGGGGTTCCTGCCGTTCATCATCATGGTGGGCGTGGTGGGCGGCCTGGTGATGATCCAGCCGGACATGGGCACCACCCTGGTCATCGTCCTCACCACGTGCATCATGTTCTTCGTGGGCGGCGCGTCCTGGGGCGCCGTCTCCACCCTGCTGGCGGGGGGCGTGGTCTCCAGCCTCATGCTCATCTCCGTGGCCAGCTACCGGTCTGAGCGGCTCTGGGCCTTCTTCCACGCGGAGGAGGACCCGGGCGGCGCCGGGTACCATATCCTCCAGTTGCTCATCGCCCTGGGCAGCGGCGGGCTCACCGGCCTGGGCCTGGGCGAGAGCCGGCAGAAGTTCTTCTACGTGCCCGGTGCCCACACGGACGGCATCTTCGCCATCCTGGCGGAGGAGGCGGGCTTCATCGGCGGGCTGGCCGTCATCGTCCTCTTCGCCGTCCTGGTCTACCGGGGGTTCAAGGTGGTGTTCAACGCCCAGGACGAGTTCGGCGCCCTGCTGGCGGTGGGCATCGTCTCCTGGATCGCCTGCCAGGCGCTGCTCAACGTGGGCGGCGTCACGCGCAGCATCCCCCTCACCGGCATCCCGCTGCCGTTCATGAGCTACGGCGGCTCCGCCCTCTGGGCGCTCATGGCCGGCGTGGGGCTGCTGCTCAGCATCTCACGCTATGCGGTACGAACCGGCGAAGCCGGCCGTCGGGACCGCCCCAAGGCGGCGGGCGGCCGCAGAAAGGACTAGGGTGCAGGTGGTCCTCACAGGTGGCGGCACGGGCGGACACGTCTACCCCGGCCTGGCCGTGGCCGGCGCGCTGCGCGACGCCACGGGCGGCGAGGTGGCCCTCGTCTGGATCGGCACGTCCGGCGGCGCGGAGGCGGAGCTGGCCGTGCGGGCCCACGTGCCGTTCCACGCCGTCCACGCGGCGGGGGTCCGGGGCCGGAGTCCCGTGGGCGTGGCCCGCGGCGTGCTGACCCTGGCGGCCGGCACGGTGCAGGCGTGGCGCCTCCTGGCCCGCAAGCGGCCGGACGTGGTCTTCGCCACCGGCGGCTACGCCAGCGTGCCCGTGGCCGTGGCTGCGTGGCTGCGCCGGACGCCCCTGGTGGTCTACCTGCCGGACCTGGAGCCGGGCTGGGCCGTCCGCTTCCTGGCGCGGCTGGCCGCCCGCGTGGCGGTGACGGCGGAGGAGGCGGCCCGGCGCCTGCCCCGGCACAAGACGGCCGTCACCGGCTACCCGGTGCGGGAGGGCTTCGGCGCCGTGGAGCGGGCGGAGGCGCGCCGGCGGCTGGGTCTGGACCCGGAGCTCCGGACGGTGCTGGTGAGCGGCGCCACCCACGGGGCCCACAGCATCAACCGCGCCGTGGCGAACGCCCTGCCGGGGCTGCTGGAGCTGGGCCAGGTGATCCACCTCTGCGGCCGCCGGGACGAGCCGTGGCTGCGGGAGCTGCGGGAGCGCCTGCCGGAGGAGGTCCGCGCCCGGTACCTGGTCTTCGGCTACCTGACGGAGATGCCGCTGGCCATGGCGGCCGCGGACCTGGCGGTGCTGCGCTCCGGCGCCTCCGTCCTGGGGGAGCTGCCCATGGCGGGCCTGCCCGCCGTGCTGGTACCGTACCCTCACGCCGGCGCCCACCAGCGGGCCAACGCCGCCTACCTGGCGGGCCGCGGCGGCGCCGTGGTCCTGGACGACGCGGACCTGGAGCGACTCCTGCCGCTGGTCCGGGAGCTCCTGGCGGACGGGGCGCGGCTGGAGGCCATGGCCGCGGCCATGCGGGCCCTGGCCCGGCCGGACGCCGCGCAGGCCATTGCCCGCATCATCCAGGAGGTGGCGGCGTGACCACGGCCTCCCGTCGCGCGGAGTCGTCGGCCATCCCGCAGCGGGTCCACCTGGTGGGCATCGGCGGCATGCACATGTCCGCCATCGCCCAGATCCTGCTGCACCGGGGCCACCAGGTGAGCGGCAGCGACCTTCGCCCCAGCGACCTGACGCGCCGCCTGGCGGCGCTGGGCGCCACGGTGTACGAGGGCCACCACGCCCACCACGTGGACGACGCGGGCCTGCTGGTGGCCACCGCCGCCGCGCGGGAGGACAACCCGGAGATCCAGGAAGCCCGCCGACGCGGCATCCCGGTGCTGGTGCGGGACCAGATGGTGGCGCGGCTCCTGGAGGGCCGGCGCGCCGTGGCGGTGGCGGGCACCCACGGCAAGACCACCACCACGTCCATGGTGGCGGTGCTGCTGAAGCACGCCGGCCTGGACCCCACGTACCTGCTGGGCGGGGAGAGCGTGGACCTGGGCGGCAACGCCGCCCCCGGGGACGGGCCCTACGTGGTGGTGGAGGCGGACGAGTACAAGGGCGCCTTCCTCTCCTACCGGCCGGAGGTGGCCGTGGTGCTGAACGTGGAGCCGGACCACCTGGACTACTACGGCACGCCGGAGCAGGTCTCCGCCGCCTTCCGCCGCTTCCTGGCCAACGTGCCGCCGGAGGGCCGCCTGGTGGTCTGCGCCGATAGCCCCGGCGCCGCCGCCCTGCTGGCGGAACCGGACGCAGACCCGCCCCTGGCGGCGCGGGAGGTCCACCGCTACGGCCTGTCGCAGCCGGCGGAGTGGACCGCCGACGACGTGGAGCCGAACGACCTGGGCGGCCACCGCTTCACCGTCCGGCACCACGGCCGCCCGGCGGGACGGTTCCAGCTGCGGGTCCCCGGCCTCCACAACGTGAGCAACGCCCTGGCCGCCGTGGTGGTGGGGCTGACGCTGGGGGTGGAGCCCGCCGCCATCCAGGAGGCGCTGGCCGGCTTCCGCGGCGCCCGCCGCCGCTTCGAGCTGCTGGGCGAGGCGGGCGGCGTGACGGTGGTGGACGACTACGCCCACCACCCCACGGAGGTCCGGGCCACGCTCCAGGCGGCGCGGCGGCGGTTCCCCGGCCGGCGGCTGGTGGGGATCTTCCAGCCCCACACCTACAGCCGGACCCGGTACCTGCTGGACGGCTTCCGCGGCTGCTTCGCGGACCTGGACGAGCTCATTGTGGCGGAGACTTACGCCGCCCGGGAGGGCCCGGAGGCCGGCATCGGCGCCCGGGAGCTGGCGGAGCGCGTGGAGCGCCCCCGGGCGCGGTACGCCGCCACGCTGGAGGAGGCGGCCCGCATGGCGCTGGAGATCGCCCGCCCCGGCGACGTGATCTTCACCCTGGGCGCGGGCGACGTGAACCAGGCGGGCCCCGCCATCCTGGAGGGACTCCGGAGCGGATGAACCTGGAGGAGCTGGTGTCGGAGCTGAGCGCCGTGGCGGAGGTCCGGCGGGACGAACCGCTGTCCCGGCACACCACGTTCGGGATCGGCGGGCCGGCGGACGTCTACGTGAAGGCGAACACGGTAGAGGAGCTGCGCCGCGCGGCGGCGGTGGCCCGGCGGCACGGCGCGCCCGTGTTCATCCTGGGCTCCGGCTCCAACATCCTGGTGGGCGATGGCGGCATCCGCGGCGTGGTCATTGAGAACAACGCCAAGGGCGTCCGCGGGCCGTGGGAGGGGCCGGACGGGACGGTGCTCCTGGAGGCGGAGTCCGGCTGCAACTTCCCCTCCCTGGCCCGGCGGCTCTGCCGGGAGGGGTTCACCGGCCTGGAGTGGGCCGTGGGCATCCCCGGCACCCTGGGCGGCGCGGTGGTCTACAACGCGGGCGCCTACGGCGGCTGCCTGGCGGACGTGCTGGTGGCCATCACCGTCGCGGACGAGGAGGACCGCGTGCGGGAGATCCCCGCGGAGGAGCTGGGCCTGGTGTACCGGG
>DATCLE010000194.1:0-3755 GCA_036564075.1 Dehalococcoidia bacterium | reverse complement strand
CGGCGGCATCGGTGGCGCTCCGCCGGCGTCCCGCCTGTAAACAACGTCCTTGGGAAGTACAGCTAGGGCGTGGCCGGCCCCCCCTCGAGGGCGGCGCACCCTGCGGGGGCGGAGGAGCCCGGGACGGGGATCGGGCGCCGGCTACCTGCCGATCCGCTGGCGGATGAAGTAGCTGGCCACCAGGAGGGCGACCATCATGAGGCTGGCCGCCCAGGCGATCTCCGGCTCCCGCTCCCACACCCAACCGGAAGCCAGGAGACCTGGCTGTGCCATGCCGGACCTCCCTGGAGGGGCCGCGCCGTGGCTCCGAGCGGGGCCGACCCCGGCCGCCGGCATCCCTCCATGGACTGAGACGTACCACCACCCCGGAATGTGACGGCCTGTCCCCGCTTTTCTCCTTGCCGTCGCAGCCCCCTGCTCCTATCATGGGCGTCGCCACGGACCGTGCCGGGGGTGAGCCGTATGGACGGCGATATCTACGTAGTCCAGGACGGTGGGCGCCTGGTGCCCCTGCGCCGCGAGCCCTACGAGTCTGAGGACGCCCTGCAAGCGCTGCTGGCGCAGTATCCGAGCCTCTTGGCCGGCGACCAGGTGAGTCCGGAGTCGCCGCGGCGCTGGCTGCTGGTCCGTCGCGAGGTCGGGGTCCCGCTGGAAGAAGGGGGCGGCGCCTGGTTTGCCGTCGATCACCTGTTCCTGGACCAGGACGCCGTTCCCACGCTGGTGGAGGTGAAGCGGGCCGGCGACACGCGTGCCCGGCGTGAGGTCGTGGCGCAAATGCTGGACTACGCCGCCAATGCCGTGACCTACTGGCCGCCGGAGTCCCTGCGGACCCAGTTCGAGGCGCGCTGTCGGGCGGAGGGGCAGGACCCTGACGAGGTGCTGGCCCAGTTCCTGAACGCCGGCACCGATGGAGAGACGTTCTGGCAGCAGGTCAAGACCAACCTCCAGGCCGGCCGGGTGCGGTTGGTCTTCGTGGCTGATGAGGTACCGCTGGAGCTCCAGCGTATCGTCGAGTTCCTCAACGCACAGATGGACCCGGCAGAGGTGCTGGCCGTGGAGATCCGGCAGTATGCCGGGCAGGGGCTGAAGACGCTGGTACCGCCTGAATCAGATTCCCGGCGTCACCCTACCCGAGGATGTCATCGTGGGTGAGAAGTATCCCACCATCCAGTACACCGCACTGGCAGACGATGCGGCGCTGCAGCACTTCCTGGACGTCCTTGACTGGTTTGTGGAGCAAGTGCGCGCTTCCTGACCGCGCGCTTCCCACCCCACGCGCCCTCTGCTACACTGGCCCCATGACGGACCGGCCCGCACCCGCGCACCCCATCCAGCCCTGCGTCCGCTGCGGCGCGCCCATGAGCGCCATTAAGGGCTCCAAGGCCGCCGTCTGCACCCGCTGCGGCTACAAGGACGACTGCTGCTAGCCGCGCGACGCCCCTCCCCATGGACCTGACCACCTTCCGGCGCCTTCGCTCCCCGGAGGGGGCGGCCCTCCTGACGGAGGCCTGCGCCCTGGCCCCCACGGAGGCTACGTTCCTCTCCCACCTCACCGCCCTGCGACGGCGCCACCCGCCGGAGCTGGCCGCCGCAGCCTTGGAGCTGGCCCTGCTGCGGCGCCGGGCCGCCGCCAAGTTCTCCCGCGCCGCCGCCATGTACGTCACCGCCGAGGCGCTGGAGCAGGCGTCGTCGGAGGTTGTGGCGCAACACCGGGCGCGCCGCTACGGTGGCTTCGGGCGCGTGGCGGACCTGGGGTGCGGCATCGGCGGCGATACGGTGGCGCTGGCAGCCGCCGCCCGTGTCCTGGCCGTGGACGCCGACCCCCTCCGGCTGGCCATGGCGGAGGCCAACGCCGAGGCCTACGGCGTGCGCGACCGCGTAGAGTTCGCCCTGGCGGACCTGCGGGCGTGGTCGCCGCCCGGCGGGCTCGATGCCCTCTTCTTCGACCCGGCCCGCCGGCGCCAGGGCCGCCGCGTCTTCCGCGCCGCCGCCTACGAGCCGCCCCTGGAGACGGTGCTGGGCTGGCTGCCGGCGGTCCCCGCCGCCGGCGTCAAGGCCGCCCCCGGCATCGACCCGGCCGAGGTGCCGCCCGGCTGCGAGGTGGAGTTCATCGCCGTGGGCTGGGAGCTGCGGGAAGCGGCCCTCTGGTTCGGGCCGCTGCGCACCGCCGGTCGCCGTGCCACCCTACTGCCGGGGGGCCACACCATGACGGACCGTCCCGCCGGCCCGGTGCCCGTGGCGGAGCCCCAGGCATACCTATTCGAACCGAACCCCGCCGTCATCCGGGCGGGGCTGGTGGAGGCGCTGGCGGAGGAGCTGGGCGCGGCCAAGCTGGATCCGCAGATCGCGTACCTCACCGGCGGGCGCCCGGTGGCCTCGCCCTTCGTCCGGGCCTACGCCGTGGAGGAGTGGCTGCCCTTCGGCCTGAAGCGGCTGAACGCGCGGCTGCGGGCGCTGGGCGTGGGGCAGGTGGTGGTGAAGAAGCGGGGCTCCCCGCTGGACCCGGAGGATCTGCGCCGGCGGCTCCGCCTGGACGGCCCGGAGCGCCGCACCCTGGTCCTCACCCACGTCCGGGGGCGCCACGCCGTCCTCATCTGCCGGGACCTCACCCCCGATCCTGCTGGAGCATCAGCCGGCCCGGCTCCGTGAGCGGCCGGTAGTCGTCGAAGATCACCTCCAGCTCGTCCTCGGAGAACACCCCCTGCTCCACCAACACCTGCCGCACCGTCTTGCCCGTGCGGGCGGACTCCTTGGCCACCTCCGCCGCCCGCTCGTAGCCGATGGCCGGCGTCAGCACCGTGGCCAGCCCGGTGCTCTCCTCCAGGTACGCCCGGCAGCGTAGCCGGTTGGCGGTGATGCCCCGCACGCACCGCTCCGTGAAGACGCGCATGGCGTTGGCCAGGATCTCTAAGGAGTGGAAGAGGTTGTGGGCAATGACGGGCATCATCACGTTGAGCTCCAGTTGCCCCGCCTGGGTGGCCGCCGCCACCGTTGTGTCGTTCCCCAGCACCTGGAAGCCCACCATGTCCACCATCTCTGCAATGACGGGGTTCACCTTCCCCGGCATGATGGAGGAGCCCGGCTGCACCGCCGGCAGCGTGATCTCCGCCAGGCCCGTCTTGGGCCCAGAGCTCAGCAGCCGCAGGTCGTTGGCAATGCGGATGAGGTCCAGCGCCAGCAGGCGGAGCGCGCTGGAGAGGTGGGCGAAGTCCGTCATGGACTGCATGAGTGCCATGAGGTTGGAGGACGGCCGCAGCCCCAGGCCGGAGAGCTGGGCCAGCCGCTCCACCGCCAGCATCCGGTAGTCCGGGTGGGCGTTCACCCCGGTACCGGCGGCCGTGCCCCCCAGGTTCAGCTCCGCCAGCGCCTCCGCCGCCCGCTCCAGCCGCCAGTGGTCCTTGCGCAGGGCCGCCGCGTACGCGTCGAACTCCTGGCCCAGCCGCACCGGCACCGCGTCCTGCAGGTGCGTTCGCCCCGCCTTCACCACGTCGTCGAACTCCCGGCCCTTGGCGGCCAGCGCGTCGATGAGCTCCCGCAGCGCGTCCTGCAGGGGGCGGAGCAGCCAGAGGCAGGCCACCCGCATGGCCGTGGGGAACGTGTCGTTGGTGGACTGAGCCATGTTCACGTGGTCGTTGGGGTGGACCAGGGAGTAGTCGCCCTTGCGCCCGCCCAGGATCTCGATGGCGCGGTTGGCGATGACCTCGTTGGCGTTCATGTTGTGGGAGGTGCCGGCGCCGGCCTGGTACACGTCCACC
>DATCLE010000193.1:0-2551 GCA_036564075.1 Dehalococcoidia bacterium | reverse complement strand
CGCCCGCGCTGGCCATCACCCTGGCCGTGTTTGGCTTCAACCTGCTGGGCGACGCCCTCCGTGACGTGCTGGACCCGCGGCTGAAGAGGCGGTAGGGCTGTGGTGACAACCCGCTGGCGCTTGGGGCTGGCTCCGCCGGGACGAAGCATGCGGGAGCAGGGGGAGTTCGCGGCGGCCGCCGAGGAGGCCGGCTTTGAGAGCGTCTGGGTTTCGGAGGTGGCCGGGTACGACGCGGTGACCCAGGCGGCTGCAGTGGGCGGCCGAACCCGCCGCCTCCGCGTGGGGACCGCCATTGTCCCCATCTACACCCGCAACCCCCTGCTCATGGCCATGACGGCCGCCAGCTTGCACGAGCTGCTGGGGGGACGGTTCGTCCTGGGGTTGGGGACCAGCACCCGGGTGATCATGGAGGAGTGGCACGGCACCCCGTGGGAACGGCCGCTGGCGACCATGCGGGCGTACGTGACCCTCTTGCGCCGGTTCCTCGCGGGGGAACGGCTCTCCACGTCCGAGGGGCCGTTCCGGCACCGGCGGGCGGCGCTGGGTGTGCGGGCGGCGGCGGCGCCGCCCATCTTCCTGGGTGCCCTGAACGACCGCATGCTGGAGCTGGCTGGGGAGGTGGCGGACGGCGTCATCCTGAACTTCGCCAGCCTGCGCTCCGTGGGGCGTGCGCTGGAGCGGATTGAGGCCGGAGCGGTCCGCGGCGGCCGGTCCCGGGGTGACGTGGAGGTGGCGGTGTTCTTCCGGGCTACCCTGACGCCGGACATCCAGCCGGTGCGCGAGCGCTACGCCCGGGAGCTCCTGCCGTACCTGCTGGCGCCGGTGTACCGGCGCATGTTCGCCGCGGAGGGTCTGGACGGGGTCTGTGCGGCTGTGGCGGAGGCGTGGAGCCAGGGACGGAGGGCCGAGGCGCTGCGGGTCGTGCCGGAGGAGCTGGTTCGGGAGCGGGCGTTGGTCGGGACGCCTGAGGCGTGCCACGCGCGGCTCCAGGCGTACGCCGCGGCGGGCGTGGATACCGCCATCGTCCTGCCCGTGCCCCGACCGGATCGCGACTATGAGGAGGAGGTTCGTTCCATGATCAAGGTGTTCGGGGCTATGGCCCCGGCGCCCGGGGGCACCACCCCCGCATCGTAGCTGGGAAGGGAGGTCCATCCATGGAAGGCACCGCCCCTCCGCCGGAGCTGGTGGACGTGGAGCGGCTGGCCCGCTACCTGGACGGCGTGCTGGGCGGGACCGCTGAGACGCGGGTGGAGAAGCACGTGGCCGGCTACTCCAACGAGACGTTCTACGTCTACCGCGCCGGCCAGGCGTACGTGCTGCGACGGCCGCCCCGCGGCCCGCTCCTGCCCACCGCCCACGACGTCTCACGGGAGTACCGCTTCCTGGCGGCGCTGGCGGATACCCCCGTCCGGGTGCCGCGGCCCGTGCTCTTCTGCGACGACCCGTCCGTCATCGGTGCGCCGTTCTACCTCATGGAGCGCAAGCACGGGGTGGTGGTCCGGCAGGAACTGCCGCCGCACCTCCAGCCGGAGGCGGAGCGCCGCCGCATGGGCCAGGAGATGGTGGACGCCCTGGCGGAGCTCCACGCGGTGGACTGGCGGGCCCTGGGGCTCCAGGGGAAGGCGGAGGGGTACCTGGACCGCCAGCTCAAGCGCTGGCAGAGCCAGGCGGAGCTCACGGTGGGACGGGTCCGGGACCTGCCGGGCCTCCGGGAGATCACGGACTGGCTGGTCCGGCACAAGCCGGAGTCGGGCGACGCCACCGTGGTGCACGGGGACTACAAGCTGGACAACGTCATGTTCGAGAGCCGGGCGCCGGCGCGGCTCATCGCCATCTTCGACTGGGAGATGGCCACCATCGGCGACCCGCTGGCGGACCTGGGCTGGCTCCTCCACACGTGGGGCGCGCCGGACCCGCCGGACGAGGGCGAGGAGCCGCCGCTGACGGCGCTGCCGGGCTTCCCCACGCGGGATGAGCTGGCCGCCCGGTACGCGGAGCGCACGGGCCGGGAGATGCGGCGATTCCCGTTCTACCACGTGCTGGCGCTCTGGAAGTCGGCCGTCATCCTGGAGGGCCTCTACGTGGGCTACAAGGAGGGGACGGCGGCCAACCCCGGCGCCGCCGCCTTCGAGGAGCGGGTGCCGCGGCTGATCCGCCGGGCCCACCGGGTCATGGAGCGCGCGTAACGGCCCCGCAACGGAGTGAGGAGGGACAGACGTGGACGAGGTGCTGGTGGAGATGCGGGGGCCTGTGGCCCTCATCACCTTGAACCGGCCGGAGAAGCTGAACGCCATTGGCTGGCGGATGCTGGACCGCTTCCGCCGAGTGGTGCGTGAGGTGGACGCCGATGGC
Source organism: Dehalococcoidia bacterium (assembly GCA_036564075.1). Taxonomy (GTDB): domain Bacteria; phylum Chloroflexota; class Dehalococcoidia; order DATCLE01; family DATCLE01; genus DATCLE01. Next base: position 199 of record DATCLE010000193.1, on the reverse strand, counting down.
GATGTGCGCGCCGTGGTCTTGACGGGGGCAGGCCGCGGCTTCTGCGCGGGGACGGACGTGAAGGAGCTGGCGGAGGACAACCAGGCGGCCGGCCGCCGACCGGAGCCGGAGGCGGGCGACGCCGCCGGGCCCTGGGACCTCACGCGCATCGGCAAGCCCACGGTGGCCGCCGTGAACGGGGTGGCGGTGGGCCTGGGGG
>DATCLE010000192.1:0-6633 GCA_036564075.1 Dehalococcoidia bacterium | reverse complement strand
ACCAGGGGGAGGTGCTGCCCTTCGTGCTGCTGGAGGGCGTGCGCAACCTCACCCTCACGGACGAGGGCGGCGCCGCCACCGTGCAGGAGGACGTGGTCCGCGTGACCTGCGGCGAAGGGCCGCTCTCCTCCGACGCCGACGTGGAGCGCGTGGCCGGGGAGGCGCTGGCCAGCATCCTGGCGCAGTTCCGCGGCGCGGCGGAGCGGAGCGCCGAACGGAGGGGGCCGTGACCGCCACCAGACTGGGCCTGCTGTCCTACCTCTTCGGCATGCTGTTTGACATAGCGGCCGTGCGGAACGTCCCCCGCGTCAAGCCGTTCATGCTGGCGGCCATGGCCGCCAGCCAGCTCTGGGCCATCTACCGCCTGGCGGCCCGCTCCCCGCGCCTGCCGGTGCCGAGGGCGGTCCGGGCGGTGTGCGCGGTGCTCTCGCCCCTGGCTCTCCTGGCCATGTTCTACTCCATCTTCGTGGAGATCCCGCTGCGGAAGGCCTGGATCGAAGAGGGGCACATGGACGAGCTGGTCACCGACGGGACCTACGCCCTCTCCCGCCACCCGGGCGTGCTCTTCTACACCGTCTGGATCCTGGCCGCGGCGCTGGCCACGCGCTCCCGCCGGCTCCTGACCGCCGCCCCCACGCTGATCCTGGGGGACGTAGTCCACGTGGCGTTCCAGGAGCGCTTCGTGCTGGAGCCGTACTTCGGGGAGGCGTACCGGGAGTACCAGCGCACCACGCCCTTCCTCATCCCCAACCGGGCCAGCGCGGCCCGCTTCCTGGCCGGCCTCCGCGGCCGCCGGCCCGCGGAGCCATGACGCCGCGCATCCGCCTGGTGGCCCTGGACCTGGACGGGACGCTCCTCAACAGCCGCGGCAGGGTGAGCGAGGCGAACGCCGCCGCCGTGCGCGCGGCCGCGGCGGCCGGGGCGGTGGTGGTCCTGGCCACGGCCCGCTGGTACGCCACGGCGGCGCGCTGGGCCGGCCGCCTGGGCGTGGCCGGGCCGGTGATCTGCCACTCCGGCGCCCTGGTGCGCGACGGCGGCAGCGGGCGCGACCTGCTGCACCTGACGCTGGACCTGGAGCTCGCCCGCCGGGTGGCGGCGCTGGGCGACGAGCGCCGCTGGGTGATGTACACCACGGTGGGCGAGGTCACCCACGCCCGCCCCTTCCCCGGCGTGGACCCCGGCCGCCTGCCGCCGGAGCTCCGCCCCTGCGAGCGGCACGCCGAGGCGCTGGTGGCACCGCCCACCAGCATCCTCATCTTCGGACAGGAGGCGCTGGCGGAGGTCTGTGAGCGGTTCGAGGACGCGTGCCGGGAGCTGGCCCGCTTCGGCCGGAACGAGACGCCCGGCTTCCCCGCCTACCTGACCCTCACCCACCCGGAGGCGGACAAGGGCCGGGCGCTGCTGGCGGTCTGCCGCCACCTGGGCGTCGATCCGGCGGACGCCATGGCCCTGGGCGACGCCCCCGCCGACGCGGAGATGTTCGAGGCCGTGGGACTCGGCGTGGCCATGGGCAACGCGCCCGACGGCGTGAAGGCCCGCGCCCGCGACGTGGCCCCCACCAACGACGAGGACGGCGTGGCCTGGGCCATCCGGCGGTACGTCCTGGGGGCGTGAGCGGCGTCCCCGGCCCTACGCCTCGCCCGTGAGGCGCGCCTCCGCCTCCGCCGCCACCACACGGTACACCTCCTCCAGCGGCCGTCCCGTCTCCAGGGCCAGCCGCCGGCAGTCCTCGTACTCCGGCGCCACGCGGGGCCGCTCCCCCGGCAGGCGGCGCACCTTCACGGCGGCGGGCCCTAGGCTGGACTGGAAGCGCACCACCTCCCGATCCGCCTCGTGCCGGCGGACCTCCGTGACGCGGACGCCCAGGGTGGAGGTCTCCCGCAGCAGCAGCCGCACCACCGCCTCCTCCAGCTCCGCGGCGCAGAGCACGGAGACCAGCGTGGCGGGGCGGCCCTTCTTCATCTGCACCGGCGTGTGCCAGGCATCGGCGGCGCCCAGGGCCAGCAGGCGCTCCTGGACGTAGCCCAGGACCTCCGGGTTCAGGTCGTCGATGTTGGTCTCCACCAGGACCATGGCGCGCGGGCCCTCCGGCGTGCGGCGGCCCAGCCAGAGCCGGAGGACGTTGGGCCGGTCCGGCAGGTCCCGGCCCCCCGCGCCGTAGCCCACGGCCTCCAGCCGCAGCGCCGGGCGGCCGAAGCGGGCCAGCGTGGTGAGGATGGCGGCGCCGGTGGGCGTGAGGAGCTCGAAGGCTTCGCCGCCGTCCGGGCGGAGGGGCGCCCCGGCCAGCCGCAGCAGCTCCAGCGTAGCGGGCGCGGGGACCGGGAGTTCACCGTGGGGGCCGCGGGCCACGCCGCCGCCCGCGGGCAGGGGCGAGGCGTAGACCTCCACCACCCCCAGCCGCCGCAGGCCGATGACGGCGCCCATGACGTCCACTAGGGCGTCCACGGCGCCCACGTCATGGAACCGGACGGCCTCGGGCGTGGTGCCGTGGACGCGGGCCTCCGCCTCCGCCAGCCGGGCGAAGACGGCCTCCCCGCGCTCCCGGTCTTCCGGCGGCAGGTCCGCCGCCTGGATGATGCGGCGCACCTCCGCCAGGCCCCGGGCCGGGTGGGGAGCCTCCGCGTCCACCTCCACCGCCAGCCGCCCCGCGGCGATGCCCGCCCGCCGGACACGGGAGAAGGAGAGACGGTAGCCCGCCAGGGGCAGCCGCCGCAGGTCCGCCTCCAGGTCCGCCAGCGGCAGGCCCGCGTCCACCAGGGCGCCCAGGATCATGTCGCCGCTGGCGCCGGAGAAGCAGTCGAAGTAGGCCACGCGGTCGCTCACCGGCCCCTCCCGGTCACAGCGCGGGCTCCGGACGGAACTCGAAGTCCTGCACGGGCCGCCAGACCTCCTCCGCCTGCTCCAGCAGGGTCACGCGGCCGGCCAGGAACCGGCCCTCCAGCGGCCGCGCCCGCAGCGGCCGGAACGCCCGGGCGAAGGACTCCTGGTCCCCGGCCCGGTAGACGGTGACGTGGGGGAAGTAGGGCGCCCGCGCCTCCGCCAGGATGCCCGTGGTGAGCGCCAGGTGCAGGTCCACCAGCTCCCCGGCGCCGCGGCCCACCTGCACGAACATCTCCCGATCCTCGTAGCTGGCGCCGATGCCCACGAGCTGCACGGTGAAGGGGTCCCAGGTGTCACAAACGGACGCCACGTGATGGCGGAGGGCCGCCTCCGTCACCGATGTCCGGAAGGGCCGCACCAGGGCAATGTGGGCGGGCGCCCGGCGGACGGAGTCCGGGTCGAAGGCGCGGCGCAGGTAGTCCACCTGCGCCGCCAGCGATTCGCCGTAGAGCTGCCGGTCCAGCACCAGCGCCAGCATCCGGGGCGACGGCATGGGCACGCCCCATCCTCAGTCCGGCCGGGGGCCCGCGGCCAGGCGGTTGATGACGGCGGCCAGGTAGCCGCCGCCGAACCCGTTATCGATGTTGACCACGGCCACGCCGGCGGCACAGCTGTTCAGCATAGTCAGGAGGGGCGCCAGGCCCTGGAAGCTGGCCCCGTACCCCACAGAGGTGGGCACGGCCACCACCGGGTACGGCACCAGCCCCGCCACCACGCTGGGCAGCGCGCCCTCCATCCCGGCCACCACAACGGCCACGTTACAGGCGCGCAGCAGCGGCAGCCGGTCCAGCAGCCGGTGGAGGCCCGCCACGCCCACGTCGTACAGGCGCTCCACCCCCTGGCCCATGAGCTCCGCCGTCACGGCCGCCTCCTCCGCCACCGGCAGGTCCGCCGTGCCCGCGCAGAGCACCGCCACGCCCGGCACCGGCGGCCGCGGCGCGCGGTCCAGGGTGATGACGCGCGCCTCCGGGTGGTACCGCGCGTCCGGCACGCGCTCCCGTACGGGCGCCACGTACTCCGGCCCCACCCGCGTGATCAGGAAGCGCCCCGAACGCTCAGCCAGCCGCTCGGCGATGGCCGCCACGTGGTCCGGCCGCTTCCCCTGCCCGAAGACCACCTCCGGGAAGCCGTCCCGCAGCGCCCGGTGGTGGTCGATCTTGGCGAAGCCCAGGTCCTCGTACGGCAGCGTACGGAGCGCCTCCAGGGCCTCGGAGACCGGCAGGTCGCCCCGGCGCACGTCCTCCAGCAGCCGCCGCAGCCGCTCCTCGTCGATGGCGCCACCTCCACCGTTCACTGGACGTAAGATACCATAGCACCGGGGGCACGGCGGCTCAACCGGCGGGTTCCCCGTGCCGCCGGGCTGTGCCATACTGGACGGGTTGTCAGCCATGGACCATGTACCTGCCGGGACACGCGGCCGGACGCCGCCGGGAGCGCCCGTGCGGGCGCGGCTCCGCGCCGCAGCGGGGCCGGCCCTCCTGCTGCTGGCGGCGCTGCCCCTCAGCCTGGCCGCCGCCGGCGACGGCACGCTGCCCGGCGACCAGGCGCTGGCGCGCGCCGTCCAGGCCGTCTCCTTCCCCGGCGCGGCAGAGCTGGCCCGCCTGGTGAACTGGCTGGGGGCGGCGCCCGCCGCCGCGGTGATCACCGTGGCCCTGGCCGCGGGGCTGGCCATCCTGCGCCGGTACCCGGAGGCCCTGCTGGTCCTGGCCACCCTCCCCGCACGGGCGCTCAACGCCCTCCTCAAAGCCGCCGCCGGCAGCCCGCGTCCCACGGAGGACCTAGTGCGGGTGACGGAGCACGTGGACGGCCTGGGATTCCCCAGCGGCCACGCCATGGGCGCCGTGCTGCTCTACGGGGCCGTCTTCTACCTGGCCGGACGCCTGGTGCCGCCGGGACGGGCGCGCGCGGCCGTCCGGGCCGGCGCCGCCGCGGCGGTAGCCCTGGCGGGCCTGGCCCGGATCTACACCGGGGCCCACTGGCCCTCGGACGTGCTGGGCGGTTACCTCTGGGGCGCGGCCGTCCTCTGGCTGCTGGTGGCGGCCTACCGGGCCGCCCCGGCCGCCCTGCGCCGCCGTCACGGGGGGCCGTGACGGCGGCGGGCGTTTGGTACGCCGGGCGGCCATGTGCTACACTTAGCCGCGTTAGACGCCGCCCGCCCGGCGCACCCCCTCAGCCGTGCCGGCGGGCGCGGCGCCCGTCCGCCGGGGCGGCGACGCGGCACCCGACGCCGGAGCACGGTCCGCCGGTCCTCCGCTCGCTCCCCCGATGTGCCGGCCGGTTCGACACAGCAGGCCGCTCCGAACGTGATCTGAGGTAGGACGCGCCGGTCCCGGCGGCCGGCGGCGCCGTGGGGGAAGGACGCCATGAACTGGTTGGACATCGTCATCCTGGCGATCATCGCCTGGTTCACCTTCACGGCCTTCAGCACCGGCATCCTGCGTGAAGGCGTGACCCTGGCGGCCACGGTGCTGGGCGTGGTGCTGGCGGGGGCGTTCTACCAGGAGCTCTCCCGGGACGTGCTGCTGTTCGTGGAGAACGAGAACACCGCCCGCATCATCGCCTTCCTCTCCATCTTCGCCGCCACCTTCTTCGCCGGGCAGCTTGCCGCCACGCTCCTGAAGCGCACTGCCTCGCTCCTGCTGCTGGGGTGGGCGGACCACTTGGGAGGGCTGGTCTTCGGGTTCGCCAAGGGGATGCTGGTGGTGGAGCTGCTGCTCATCTTCTTCACCACCTACCACGTGCGCTGGGTCACCGGCGCCATCCAGGACTCGGTGCTGGCGCCGCTCTTCCTGGAAGGGATCCCCGTCCTCCTGAGCCTCCTGCCGGGGGAGTTCCGGGGGGCGGTGGAGGGCTTCCCCCGCTAGGAGGGCCGCGTTGTCAGGGCTACGGACGCTCTGTTATGATGAGAGCGCATCCGGGCAGCCAGTAACGCCCTGCACAGTGCCCATGACCGACGCGGCCGTCCTGGTCCTGAACCAGAACTACGAACCCCTCAACGTCTGCAACGCCCGGCGGGCCTTCGTCCTGGTCGATCGCGGCAAGGCGGAGGTGCTGGAGCACAACCACGGCGTCCTGCGTACCGCCACCCGCACGTACCGGCTGCCCTCCGTCATCCGCCTCATCTACCTCATCAAACGCCCGCGCCCGCAGATGCGGCTCACCCGCCGCGAGGTCTTCCAGCGGGATAACTACACCTGCCAGTACTGCGGGCGCCGCTCCAAGGACCTGACCCTGGACCACGTCATCCCGCGCCACCGGGGCGGCACCCACACGTGGGACAACCTGGTCTCCGCCTGCAAGGCGTGCAACCACCGGAAGGCCGGGCGCACACCGGAAGAGGCGCGGATGAAGCTGCTGCGGGAGCCGTTCCAGCCCCGGGCCACCAGCTACAACATCTTCTACCAGTACCTGGTGCACCAGGATTCCTGGCGGAAGTTCATCCCCGGCTGGGAGACCCCGCCGGAGTTCGACGGCTTCTCCTGACCGTGCCCCGGCGGCCCGCTAGGAGGCGCGCAGGCCCTCCATCGCCTCGTCCAGCCCCACCACCACCAGCAGGTCGCCCGGCTGCACCGTCTCGTCCAGGCGCGGGTGGAGGAGCACCTTCTCCTTCCGCTCAATGAGCAGCAACGTCAGGCCGTAGCGCGCCCGCAGGTCCAGGTCCCCCACCCGCTTGCCCAGGAAGTGCTCCGGCGGCTCCAGCTTGCTGATGCCGTAGTCCGGCCCCACGGGCATGTAGTCCACCACGTTGGGCGC
>DATCLE010000191.1:0-12082 GCA_036564075.1 Dehalococcoidia bacterium | reverse complement strand
GGTTGAAGTCCTCATGCAGGTACTCGATCTCTGAGGCCTGGGGGATGTCCACCGGCAGGTTCTCCACCACGTGGCTGGTCTCCAGCAGCGTGGCGGGGTCCAGGGTGTGGAGGCAGGCCGCGTCAAACGGGATGGCCTTGCGCAGCAGGCGGGCCGTCTCGCTGAAGAGGGTGGGGAGGTCGTACCCCGCGTGGCAGAGGCGGAGGATCTCCTGCCGCCGTTGCTCCCATGACCAGGCGTTCATGGCGTCTCCTTGCGCGGCTGGGCGCGGCCGAGCGCGGCTGGATTATCGCCCATGAGGGGCGGGCGGGGCACCCCCACTTTTCTGGCATTGCCGCGCGGGCCGCCCGCCGGACACTTTCTCTCCGGACCGACCCCGACAGCCTGACCGAGAGGAGGCACAACGGCATGACTGCGAAGCCCGGCGCCGGAGCCCCGGCGGACGGCGGGCCGGCCGGCGAGCCGCCAACCCCGGACCGTATCCTGGAACTGGGGCTGGGGTTCTGGGGCGCCAAGACGCTGCTGAGCGCGGTGGAGCTGGGGGTGTTCACGGAGCTGGCCGGCGGGCCGCTGGATGCGGAGGCGCTGCGGGGCCGCCTGGGCCTCCATCCCCGCTCCGCGCGGGACTTCCTGGACGCGCTGGTGGCCCTGGGCATGCTGGAGCGTGTCGGGGACCGCTACGCCAACACGCCGGAGACGGACCTCTTCCTGGACCGGGGGAAGCCCTCCTACCTGGGCGGGATCCTGGAGATGGCCGGCGCGCGGCTCTACCCGTTCTGGGGCTCGCTGACGGAGGGCCTGCGCACGGGCCGGCCCCAGAACGAGATCAAGTCCGGCGGGGACTTCTTCGGGACGTTGTACCAGGACCCGGCGCAGCTCCGGGGGTTCCTCCAGGCCATGACGGGGCTCAGCATGGGGTCGGCGCGGGCCATCGCCGCGCGGTTCCCCTGGCGGAGCTACCGCACCTTCGCGGACATCGGCACGGCCCAGGGCGGGCTGCCGGTGCAGGTGGCGCTGGCGCACCCGCACCTCTCCGGCATCGGGTTCGACCTGCCGCCCGTGGGGCCCATCTTCACGGAGTACGTGGCGTCCTTCGGGCTCCAGGACCGGCTCCGCTTCCTCCCCGGCGACTTCTTCGCCGATCCGCTGCCGTCGGCGGACGTGCTGGTGATGGGCCACATCCTGCACGACTGGAGCCTGGAGGAGAAGCGCCTGCTCCTGGCCAAGGCGTACGAGGCGCTGCCCCCCGGCGGGGCGCTCATGGTGTACGACGCCGTCATCGACGACGAGCGGCGGCGCAACGCCTTCGGCCTGCTCATGAGCCTGAACATGCTCATCGAGACGCCGGGCGGCTTCGACTACACGGGGGCGGACTGCTGCGCCTGGATGCGGGAGGCGGGCTTCCGGGAGGCCTACGTGGAGCCCCTGGTGGGGCCGGAGTCCATGGTGGTGGGCGTCAAGTAGCGGGGGCATCCCGCGGACGGCGAGAGGGGGACCGACCGGGCGGTCCCCCTCTTCGCATGGCTTCCGCGCCGGGGGCGGCTACGGCTTCTCGTTGGTGAGGATGAGGGTGCCCGCCGCGGCGAACATGCCGCCCACGCCCTGGGCCAGGCTGATCTTCACGTCCGGCACCTGGGCAGCGGCTTCGCCCCGGAGCTGCCGCACGGACTCCTGGATGGCGAACATGCCGTACATGCCCGTATGGGTGTAGGAGAGCCCGCCGCCGTTGGTGTTCACCGGCAGCTCGCCGCCCGGGGAGGTGCGGCCCTCGGCGATGAAGGCGCCCGCCTCGCCGCGCTTCACGAAGCCCAGGTCCTCCAGCCCGTAGATGGGCAGGTGGGCGAAGGCGTCGTAGATCATCACGTGGTCCACGTCCTTGGGCGTGATCCCCGCCTCCGCGAAGGCCTTGGCCCCGGAGACGCGGAACGCCTTGGAGGTGGTGAAGTCGTCCATCTGGGACACCATGGGGGTCTCGCAGGACTCGCCGGTGCCCAGGATGTAGACGGGCTTCTTCTTCAGGTCCATGGCCGCGGCCCGCTCGGCGGAGGTGACAATGAGGGCGCCGCCGCCGTCGGTGACCAGGCAGCACTCCAGCAGGTGGATGGGCCAGGCGATGATGCGGGAGTTCAGCACGTCGTCCACGGTGATGGGGTCCCGCATCATGGCCCGGGGGTTCATGGCGGCCCACTTGCGCTGCGCCACCGCCACGGAGGCCAGCTGCTCATGGGTGAGGCCGAACTCCTTCATGTAGCGGAGGACGCCCTGGGGGAACATGGTGGGCGGGCCGGCGATGCCGTAGGGCGCCTCGAACTGGCCCTGCATGGAGACGCCGTCGCCCCAGCGGCCGCCGGCGCCCACACGGGAGCGGCCGGATTCGCCGTGGGTGATGAGGACCATGCTGCACATGCCGGCGTCGATGGCGGCCGCCGCGTGCCGCACGTGCAGCATGAAGGAGCAGCCGCCCACGGAGGTGCCGTCCACGTAGGTGGGGGTGATGCCCAGGTAGTGGGCCACGGCCACGGGCGACTGGCCCGCGCAGGCCACGCCGTCGATCTGGTCCTTGGTGATGCCGGCGTCGGCAATGGCGTTCAGTGCCGCCTCCGCGTGGAGCTGGATGGCGGACTTGTCCGGGATGACGCCGACGGTGTCCGTCTCCGCCGCGCCGATGATGGCGATCTTGCCCTTGACGCTCATCTACTTCACCCCTCCCTGGGCCGGCCGGAACTTGGGCAGCGCCACGTTCTCCGTCACCCGATCAAAGGTGACCTCCACGGGCATGTCCAGCGGCAGGTTCTCCGGCTTGGGCTCCACGCCGACGATGTTGGTCATCATGCGCGGGCCTTCCTCCAGCTCCACCACGGCCAGCACGTACGGGGCGTCCTGCTCAAACCCCATGGCCGCCCGGTGGACGATCTGGTAGGTGTGGAGCCGCCCGCGGCCGCTGGCCTTGAACCACTCCACGCTCCGGGAGTGGCACTTGGGGCAGAACGGCCGGGGGTAGAAGTAGACGTGCCGGCAGTCCAGGCAACGCTGGAGACGGAGCTCCCCCGCCAGGGTCCCCTCCCAGAACGGCGCCGTCTCCGGCGTGGGCCTGGGTAGGGGCTTGCGATACTCGCTCACGCGCCTTGCCCTCCTTTCGTCTGCGCCGCCGGGCCGTTGTCTGCCGCTGGTGCCGCCCGGGCGGCGATGGCGTGCGCCCCATAGTATGTCTTACCTGCACGTTAAAGGGAAGGTGGGGACCGGGCTTCCGGCGAAAAAATCCGGGGCCCGCGCGGGGGCGGCGTAGGGACGGAGCCCGCCCATTCGTTACGGGATTCTTACGGTGTTCCTACGGCGCCCGGGCCAGCCAACGGTGCACCATCCCGTTTACCCCGGGGCGGCCGTTCCGCCGCCCCGGAGACCACGGTCCATTGAAGGAGGCCCGGTATGTCTCTGGTAGTGGCGATGAAGAGACGGGCCCTGCGGGCGGCGCTCCTGGCGGTGCTGGTGGCCGTTGGGGCGGTGGGGCTGGCCAACCCGGCCGCGGGGCAGCCTGTGCAAGTGGGGCCGGTGACGTGGCGCGTGACCGCGGGCACGGCCACGGCGGATCAGGCCATCCAGGCCAACGCCTTCCTGCCCCGGGAGATCTTCATCAATGTTGGGGATACGGTAACCTGGACGGTGGGCAGCGGCGAGTTCCACACCGTGACGTTCCTCTCCGGGGGGCCACGCCCGCCCCTGGTGATCCCGGCGCCGGACGGCGGCGTGCAGTTCAACCCGGTGGCGGTGAGCCCCGCCGGCGGCCCCATGTACAACGGAACCGGCTTCGTGAACTCCGGGCTGCTGTTCCAGGGACAGACCTTCTCCTTGACGTTCACGGCGCCGGGGGACTTCACCTACGTCTGCCTCATCCACGGGCTGATGACGGCCACGGTGCACGTCCGGCCGGCGGGGACGCCGTACCCCCACGACCAAGCGTTCTACGACGCGCAGGGCCGGGCCCAGGGCGCGGCCATCCTGGGCCGCGGCGCGGGCCAGACGGGCCAGGCGCTGGCGGCGGCGCTCTCCCGCTTCCCGTTTGACCAGGTGGTGGCCGGTGTGGGCGATGGAGAGACCATGGGGATGCGGTTCCTGCCGCAGACGCTGGTGGTGCGGCAGGGCCAGACGGTGACGTGGACCAACCGCGATGCGGAGGCGCCGCACACGGTGACCTTCGGGCCGGAGCCCTCGGAGGATCCGCTGGACGCCTTCGCGCCGGCCGGCACGGACGCGCCCGGCCACGCCACCATCACGGCGCCGGGGCAAGCGGTCAACTCCGGCTTCATCGGCGTGGGGCTGCCCTTCGGCACGCAGTTCCGCGTCACCTTCGCCGCGCCGGGGACCTACCGCTACATCTGCGCCCTGCATGATGAGCTGGGCATGGTGGGGACCGTGGTGGTGGTGCCCTGAGCCCGGGCATGGGGCGCCGGCGGACAGGGGCGGCCCGGCCGGGCCGCCCCTGTCCGCGCGGGACGGTCCGTTACTCCGCGTAGTCCTCGTAGTACTCCGTGCCCAGGTGGGTGATGAGGTCCTCGCCCATCCAGTGCCGGAGGGTGTTCTTCAGCTTGGTCTGCTGGATGAACAGGTCGTTCTCCGGATAGAGGCCCTCCGCCACCTGGGGGCTCTTGAAGTAGAAGCTGAGCCACTCCTGGATGCCGCGCTGGCCGGCTCGGGCAGCCAGGTCCAGGAACAGCGCCAGGTCCAGGACAATGGGCGCCGCCAGGATGCTATCACGGCAGAGGAAGTTCACCTTGATCTGCATGGGGTAGCCCAGCCAGCCGAAGATGTCGATGTTGTCCCAGCTCTCCTTGGCATCGCCGCGGGGCGGGTAGTAGTTGATGCGGACCTTGTGGTAGAGGGAGCCGTACAGCTCCGGGTAGAGCTCCGGCTGGAGGATGGTCTCCAGCACCCCCAGCTTGCTGACCTCCTTGGTCTTGAAGTTCTCCGGCGCGTCCAGCACCTCGCCGTCGCGATTGCCCAGGATGTTGGTGCTGAACCAGCCGTGGATGCCCAGGAGCCGGGCCTTGAGGCCGGGCGCAATGACCGTCTTCATGAGGGTCTGGCCCGTCTTGAAGTCCTTCCCCGCCACGGGCACGCCCTTCTCCAGGGCCAGCTCCACCAGCGCGGGCGTGTCCACCGTGAGGTTGGGCGCCCCGTTGGCGAAGGGGACGCCTAGGGAGAGGGCGGCGTAGGCGTAGATCTGGCTGGGGGCAATGGCGGGGTCGCTGTTGCGGAGCCCCCGCTCGAAGGCCTCCAGGCTCTGGTGGACGGGCGCCGGCTCCTGGTGCGCCTCCGTGCTGCCGCACCAGACCATCACGAGGCGGTCGCAGCGGTGCTCCGCCTGGAACCGCTGAATGTCCTCCATGAGCTGGCGGGCCAGGTCCAGCTTGGTCTCGCCCACCCTCACGTTGTCCCCGTCCAGGTTGCGGACGTAGGTGCGGTCGAAGACGGCGGGCATCGGCCGGATGGCGGCCAGCTCATCCCGGAGGGGACGGAGGTGCTCCTCCTGGAGCACCCCGGCCTTGCGGGCGGCCTCGTAGGCGTCGTCCGGGAAGGGGTCCCAGCCGCCGAAGACCAGGTCGTCCAGGCCCGCCAGGGGGACGAACTCCTTGATGAGGGGGTTCCGGCCCTCGGTGCGCTTGCCCAGGCGGATGTGCCCCATCTGGGTGAGGGAGCCGAAGGGCTGCGCCAGGCCCCGGCGGGCGGCGAAGACCCCCGCGTAGAAGGTGGTGGCCACGGCCCCCATGCCGGGGGTGAGGACGCCCAGCCGGCCGGCCGGCGGTCGGATCTCAAGGGTCACGGTGCGCTCCTTTCCGCGGCGCGGGGGCGCCGCGCGGTGGCATTCGCACCATGATAGAAGGGGCAATTCATCGCATCTACATGATGTTCATTTGGTGAATCATAAGCTATCCTTATACTCATGCGGACGCGACCGGACTCCGAGGCGGCGCCCCTGAACGTCCACCTCCAGCAACTGACGTACCTGCGGGAGGTGGCCCGGCTGGGCAGCGTCACCCGTGCGGCGGAGGCGCTGCACCTGAGCCAGCCGGCCCTCTCCCAGGCGCTGGCGGAGCTGGAGCGGCGGCTGGACGTGCGCCTGTTCGAGCGCGCGGGCCGGGGCCGGCGGCTCACCCAGGCGGGGGAGGAGGTGCTGGCCTTCGCCCAGCGGGTGCTGGCGGAGGCGGAGGAGTTGCAGGGGCGGCTGGAGCGCCAGCGCCGCGGGGAGGGCGGCGTCCTGCGGGTGGGGATGATCGACGCGGCCAGCCTCTACCTGCTGCCCCAGGTGGTGCGCCGCTACCGCGCGGCGTTCCCCGGCGTGCAGCTGGAACTGGCGGTGGACGCCAGCGACGAGCTGCTGCGCCGCCTGCGGGCGCACGAGCTGGATCTGGCGGTGCTGGTGGGCCCGGCGGAGGAGGACGTGGAGGCCATCGAGCTGGCGCGGGAGCCGCTCTACGTCTACGCGCCGGCGGGCGACGCGCGGTCCATGGCGGAGGCGGAGTGGGTGCTGTACCCGGAGACCTCCCGCACCCGCCGGATCATCGAGGCGGCGTTCGCGCAGCGGGGGGTGTCGCCGCGGGTGACGCTGGAGAGCGGCAACCCGGCGGTGCTGCGGCAGATGGTGGTCATGGGCCTGGGCTGGAGCGTGCTGCCGCCCGCGGTGGTGGAGCAGGGCGGCACTGCCTCCGCCGGGCTACGGCAGGGCGAGCTGCTGACGGAGCGGCCGCTGGTGGCGGCCCGGCGCCGCGGCGCGCCGGACGACCCGCGGGCGGACGCCTTCGTCCGACTGGCGCTGGCGCAGGAGGCGGCGGGCGGCTAGCGGACCTGGAGGCTGCGCAGGCGGTTCACGGCGGCGCCGGCCTCCAGCAGGCGGGGCAGCGCCAGGTCACCCGGGTGGCCGCGGAACGGCGAGATGACGTCCAGCCCCTGACGCTCCACGTCCCGGAAGGCGGCCTCCAGCGCCTCCCGCAGGGTGCGGCGGTCGTCGAAGTAGCCGCGGCGGCGGGCGTACCGCAGCAGGTCCGCCACGGCGCGGGTCTGGCTGGTGTCCACCAGCTGCTCCACGCCCCAGAGATCGATGGTCTGCTCCCCCCACTCGATCTCCTGGAGCCCGCGGGCGGAGACCCGCTCCCGGCCGCGCCGCTCCGCCTCCAGGCTGCGGCTCACCGGCACCCGCCCGGCCACCGGGGCCATGGGCGCGGGCGCCTCCCGGATGCGGTCGCTGGGCATCTCCCGGATCAGCTCCCGCACCTGGTCCGTCACCAGCTCCGGCTCGTACTCGTGCATGCGGAGCACCGTGTCCGCCACCTCGAAGTAGTCGCTGTTGCCGCCGGTCACCAGGATCACGGAGACGCCGTGGGCTTGGTAGAGCTCCCGCACGCGGTCCACGAAGGGCGTAATGGGCTCCTGGTCCTTGGGCACCAGGCGCTGCATGCGGGCGTCCCGGACCATGAAGTTGGTGGCGCTGGTGTCTTCATCCAGGAGCAGGAGGCGGGAGCCCAGCTCCAGCGCCTCGATGATGTTGGCGGCCTGGGAGGTGCTGCCGCTGGCGGCGTCCGTGGTGAAGCGGACCGTGTCCTGGCCGAAGGGCAGGTTGCTGATGAACGGGCTGATGTCCACCGCCGTCACGCGCCGCCCGTCCTCCGCGCGCACCTTCATGGCGTCCTCCCGGGTCACCACGTACTCGCGCCCATCGCCGGGGATGTGGTCGTAGACGCAGCGGGCCAGGGCGTTGAGCAGCGTGGACTTGCCGTGGTAGCCGCCGCCCACCAGCAGCGTCACCCCCTCCGGGATGCCGGCGCCCGCCACCCGGCCGCGGTGCGGCGTCGGGATCTCGACCCGCAGGCCGGCAGGCGAGCGGAACGGCACCACACGGGGGCCGCGGAGGGGTCGGTCGCTGACGCCGGACTCGCGGGGCAGCACGGAGCCGTCCGCCACGAAGGCCACCAGGCCGCGCTCCCGGAGCGCCCGGCGCAGGGCCTCTTGGTCCTCCGCCACCTCCACGTGGCGGGTCAGCGCCGCCTGGTCCAGGCGGTCGTAGCGGAGGGCGGCCTCGCCCACGGCGGGGAGCGTCTGGAGGAGGATGGCGGCCGCCTCCCGGCCCAGGCAGCGGCGGCCGGCGGCGGGCAGGCCCACGGAGACGCGGGCTTCGATGAATTCCTCCGTGATGAGGCAGCTGGTGCGGGGCAGGATCTCCTGCCCGCCGGCGTCCACGTAGATGAGGCCGGACTTGCCGGTGCCGGCGCGGTGCGCCGCGCGGCGGGCGGCCGCGGCGAAGAGGCGGCTGAGGAAGTCCGCCGTGGCCACGCGGGCCGGGCCGGGCGCCAGGTAACGGTCCGGGATGCCCGCCGCGCGGCGGTCGATGCGGAGGCGCAGGCGGGACGGCGGGGCGAAGGGGTCCGACTGGACGTGGTCGATGAAGAGGGTAAAGGGGCCGACGCCGTAGGCGCCGGCGATGCCCTGGTACGCCTTGTAGCCGCGCCCGTCGATGGCGGCCAGGCGGCGGTGGAGGTCCTCGGCGGATTGGGCGGACGTTCTGGTGGTCATGCGTCACTCCGGTGCGGCGAGCGTGGACGTGAGCGCAGTGGGTGCCGTGACTCTGCCGAGGCGGCGAGCCCCGGCGGCCGGGCTACCGGCGTCCTACCGTCTGGAGGAAGAGCTGCGAGCAGAGGGAGCCCTGCTCCGCGGCCGGGACCAGCGCCTCCGGCTCCGCCCAGGCCCAGTCCGTGTAGTACGTGACGCCGTCGGGCTCGTCGGGGTGCTGGAGCCGGGGCGGCCAGTCCACGGCCCGGGCGGCGAAGAGGACCATGGAGAGGAGGCCGCCGTCCCGGACCTGTGTCCCCTCCCGCAGCACGCGCTCCGGCTCCAGCGTCAGGCCCAGCTTCTGCCGGCCCAGGCGGCGCACCGCGTCGTCCGGTGTCTCGCCGGGGCCCACAGTGGCGGCGGGCAGGCCCCAGACGCCCGGCAGCTCCTCGCCGGGCTCCTCCGGCCGGCGCACGGCCAGCACCCGCCTTCGCGCCGGCTCCTCGAACACCGCCACGGCCACGGCTAGCCCTCCGGCCACCGGAACTCCTCCACTTGGGCGCCCTCCACGCCCATGCGCCGCAGCTCCTCCACGTCGAACGCCGCCTCCAGCTCCGCCAGCCGCTCCGGCGTGGAGTGGGTAGCCACCCGCGGCGGCACCAGGAACTGGCAGCAGTCCATGTCCGGCTCGATGGACGTCTCGTAGGTGCCGATGCGCCGCGCCTCCTCGATGATCTCCTGCTTGTCCATGCCGATGAGCGGTCGCAGCACGGTGGCCTCCACCGCCTTCTCCAGGCTGGTCAGGTTGGGCAGCGTCTGGGACCCCACCTGGCCGATGCTCTCGCCGGTGACCAGCGCCTGGCAGCCCTCCCGCCGGGCGATCTCCTCGGCGATGCGCAGCATCATGCGGCGGTACATGAGAATGCGGTACTGGGCCGGCACCGCCACCACAATGCGCTGCTGCACCTCGCCCAGGGGCACGGCGTAGAGCGTGCTCCGCCCCTGGTACGGCGTCAGGGTTCGCACCAGCGTCCGGCACTTGTCCCAGGAGGAGGCGTCCGTGAACGGGAAGGAGGTGAAGTGGATGAAGACCACCTCACAGCCGCGCTTCAGCATCCGGTAGGCCGCCACCGGCGAGTCGATGCCGCCGGACAGCAGGACGGCCACGCGCCCGGCGGTGCCCACGGGCAGCCCGCCGGGGCCGCGGTCCCGCTCCACGAAGCAGAAGACGGCCTCCCGCTGGACCTCCACGCCGTAGGTGAGCTCGCCGTGCTCCAGGTCCACCCGCGCGCCGGTCTTGGCCCGGATCCAGGCGCCCAGCTCCCGCTCGATCTCCTGGGAGGTGAGGGGGAACGACTTGTCGCCCCGGCGGGCGCGGACGCGGAAAGTGGACGGCGGCTCCGGCGCCAGCAGGTCGTACGCGGCCTTCATGGCCTCCAGGTCCCGCGGCACCTCCAGCGCCAGCGAGAAGCCGGTGACGCCGAAGACGCGGGAGAGGCGGGCGCGGATCTCCTCCCAGGCGGCCACGTCGTGCACGTCCACGAAGCACCGGTTGGGGCGGATGGTCACGTTGGAAACGGGCAGGCCCCCTAGGGCGCGCTCCACGTTGCGGCGGAGCCGTCCCATGAACCAGTCCCGGTTCCCCTTCTTCAGGGCGATCTCGCCGAACCGGACAATGACCCGCCAGCGGGCGGGGTGCCCCGCCACCTGCGGATTGTTCGTGAGCCCAGGCCGGGTTGCTGGTTGCGTCATGGTGCCGTCTCACCACCTTCGTCACGGAGAGGGCGCGCCGGCCGGGGCGCGCCCCACACGTTCCAGTATACGGCATCGGCGCGGCGCTGCGGACCGCCTATCCCCCGTTCTCCGTATTGCCGTGGGAAACGTCCCGGACCATGCTGCGGGGCGAACGACCCCGCGGGAGCCGGAGGTGGGATGCTATGCAGCGGGTGATGGAACGGGTGCGACAGGGTCCGGCGCTGGAGCGGCGGGTGGAGCAGCAGGTCTGGCTGGACCGGGTGGGCGATGCGGTGCAGCGGGTGTTCAACGCCAACCTGCGCCGGCTGGGCCCCCGGGAACGGCCGGTGCGGGATGTCCTCCACGGCACGTGGCTGGGCCACCCACTCCACCCGGTGCTGACGGACGTGCCGGTGGGGGCGTGGACGGCGGCGCTGCTGCTGGACGCGGCCGGCGCTCGGCGCGGCGCGGACGTGGCGGTGGGCGCGGGGATTGTGGGGGCGGCGGCCGCGGCGCCGGCCGGCGTGGCGGACTGGAGCTACACGCGGGGCGGGACCCGCCGCCTTGGGGTGGCGCACGCGCTCCTGAACACCGTGGCGCTGGGGCTGTACTCCCTCTCCCTGGTGCGGCGGCTCCAGGGCCGCCGGGGCAGCGGCGTGGCGTTCTCCCTGGCGGGCTACGCCGTGGTGCTGGCCAGCGCCTACCTGGGCGGCGAGCTGGTCTACCGGCTGGGCACGCAGGTGAACCGCAACGCCTGGACGGCGGGGCCCGGAGGCTTCATGCCCGCCGTCCGAGAGTCGGAGCTGACGGAGGGCCGCCCGGTGGTGGCGCAGGTGAACGGCGTCGACGTGATGCTGGTGCGGCGGGGCGGCCGGATCTACGCGCTGGAGAACACCTGCGCCCACCAGGGCGGCCCGCTGGCGGAGGGTACGCTGGAGGACGGCAAGGTGGTCTGCCCGTGGCACGGCTCCACGTACCGCCTGGAGGACGGCGGCGTGGTCCACGGCCCCAGCCCCTTCGACCAGCCGCGGTACGAGACGCGGGTGGTGGACGGCATGGTGGAGGTGCGGGAGGTGCCGTCCGCCTGAGCGGCGTTCCACGTCCGCCGGTGCGCGCCGACGCCGGAGCGTGTATCATCGGCCCGTCGTGATCCTGACGGCGTGGAGGTGACGGCGGGCATGAGCCAGGAAGCGCCGCCGCCGGTGGTGAGCGTGGGCGGCGTGGTGGTCCGGGACGGGCGCGTGCTGCTGGTGCGGCTGACCTACGGCGGCCAGGCGGGCCGCTACATCTTCCCCGGCGGCCGGGTGGACCCCGGCGAGACGCTGGACGAGGCGGTGGTGCGGGAGGTGCGGGAGGAGACGGGGGTGGAGGCGTCGGTGGAGGGGCTCATCGGCGTGCGGACGCGGCGCGACGGGCTCCGGAACGACACCTACGCCCTCTTCCTGCTGCGCTGGCGGGCGGGGGAGCCCGCGCCCGACGGCCGCGAGTGCGACGACGCGCGGCTCTTCGGCCCGGCGGAGCTGGCGGCCACGGCGGCGGTGACGCCCCTCACCCGCCTGGTAACGGAGCGGGTGCTGCGGGGCGCGTACCACCTCCTGCCGCGGGTGGAGGTCCCGCAGCCCGCCGGCCGCGGTCCCGGGCCGGACGCCTACTACCTCTTCATGTGACGGCCCGCCGCCAGGAAGGCCGCCACGGCGGGCATCTCCGCCACCTGCGCTGCGCTCAGCAGGGTGGGGTCGATGCCGGGCGGCCGGGGGTGCGCGCGCCGGCAGCGGATCACCGCCTCCGGCGTGACCACGTAGTCCAGGGA
>DATCLE010000190.1:0-4326 GCA_036564075.1 Dehalococcoidia bacterium | reverse complement strand
CGGGCCCGGCCTGGTGGACCGCCTGGAAGAAGCCGCGCGCCCGCAGGTGCGGGTCCTCCGCAATGTCCCGCACCCCCTGCACCGGGACGACCAGGATGCCCCGGCGCTGGGCCTCCGCCACCAGCGCATCACGCGGCAGCGTCCGGCAGAGGGCGGCCACGACCCCGGCCGCCTGGTGCCGCTGCTGGTAGCGGTAGAGCGGGTCGTCCCACTCCGGAGCGGCCAGCGTCGTATCGCCCAGCGCCTCCGTTACCCAGCGGACGAAGGGCGCCCAGGCGGGCGGGTGCTGGTAGTAGAAGGAGACCCAGCCCCCGTCCGCCGTCTCGAAGACGGTGCGGCCGCCCAGGCCCTCGATGCCCTGGCGGCCCGGCCGATGGCGGTGCCAGTGCCAGTAGTTCTGGTTGGCGGACTGGATGGTGGTGCCCATGACGGCCTCCTGCATGGACACTGTGACCCAGCCGCCGCGCTCGCCGCGGCCCCGCGCCAGGACCAGGGAGACGGCGGCGCAGGCGGCGGCCAGGGAGGTCTGCTTGTACGCCAGGTTGCCCGCCGGATGGTTGGGCGGGTCCGCCGGCTCCCCGTTCAGGGCCAGGAGGCCGCCCGCCGCCGTGCCGATGAGGTCCGTGACGGCCGCGTCCGCCGAGCCCCGGCGGAAGACGGCGTCCACCACGCCGGCCTCGGGCGCGGCGGCCCGGAAGCGGGGCTCCGTGAAGAAGCGCGCCGCCAGCGGGCCCTTGGTCAGCGGCGCCAGCACCACGTCCGCCCGCGCCGCCAGCCGGTCCAGCAGGTCCCAGGCCTCCGGGCGGTCCAGCGCCAGGGCCAGGCTGCGCTTCCCGCCGTTGTAGAGGAGGTGGGCCAGGCCGCGCTCCGGGTCCGGCACGCCGTCCAGGAACGGCCCGCGGCGGCGGAGGGCGTCGCCGGCGCTGTCCTCGGCCCGGACCACGGCGGCGCCCAGATCGGCCAGGAGGCGGCCGGCCAGGGCCAGCGGCTCGTCGGCCAGGTCCAGCACCGTGATGTCGTGCAGCGGCAGGGTCATGGCGGCCACCCCCGTGCGCGGCGCGGGCCCGTCCTTGACCCGTGCGCTTGAGAGTTTATAATGTCGCGTATCTTCCTGGCCGTCAACGGCCGGCGGCGGCGCGTGGGGCGGTCCGGGGCAACCTGCGAGGGAGGCACGGCACGTGGGACGACTGGAAGGGAAGGTGGCCGTCATCACCGGCGGGACCAGCGGCATTGGGGCGGCGACGGTCCGCCGGTTCGTCCAGGAGGGGGCGCGGGTGGTGTTCTGCGGCCGCGCGGCGGACGCGGGCGAGGCGCTGGCGCGGGAGCTGGGGCCGGCGTGCCGGTTCGTCCGGGCGGACGTGACGCGGGAGGAGGAGGTCCGGGCCACCATCGACCTGGCGGTGCGCGAGTTCGGGCGGCTGGACTGCCTCTTCAACAACGCGGGGGCGCCGGTGCCGGGCTCCGTGGAGGGCGTGACGGTGGAGCAGTTCCGGGCGGCCATGGACCTGCTGGTGGGGAGCGTGGTTTTCGGCATCAAGCACGCGGCGCCGGTCATGAAGGCGCAGGGCCGGGGCGCCATTGTCAACAACTCCAGCGTGGCGGCGCTGCGCTCGGGCCTGGGCGGCTACCTCTACAGCGCGGCGAAGGCGGCGGTGACCCAGATCACGCGCATCGCCGGGGCGGAGCTGGGGCCGCACGGCGTCACGGTGAACGCCGTCTCGCCCGGGGCCATCGCCACGCCCATCTTCTACGGCGGCTCCGCGGCGGCACGGACGCTGGACCCGGCGCACGAGCAGGGGAAGATGCGGAAGCTGGTGGGGAACCTGAGCCGCGCCACGCCCCTGCCCCGCAGCGGCCGGCCGGAGGACGTGGCGAACGCCGTGGTCTTCCTGGCATCGGATGAGGGGAGCTTCGTGAACTGCCATGACCTGGTGGTGGACGGCGGGATGACCGCCCGCGCCCTCACCGGCCAGGGCTGAGGGCGGCCGAGCCCCGCCCCTCTCCCGCGTACCCCCTTGCCCCCAAGGAGAGGCGGCGCTACCATGAAAACCGACCGACACGTCGGTCGGTTTTCTCGCGTAGGGGGCACGCCATGCAGCAGGCCAGGGCACGGGACCGCCGCGCGCGCATCCTGGACGCGGCCCTCCGCGTCTTCTCCCGCCGCGGCTACCACGGCGCCAGCGTGGACGAGATCGCTGACGAGTCCGGCACCTCCAAGGGCGGGCTCTACTTCCACTTCCCCGGCAAACAGGCGCTCTTCCTGGCCCTCCTGGACTGGGCCGCCGGGGAGCTGCGCCGCCGCGTGGAGGCCGCCATGGCCCTCCACCAGGACCCCGTGGCCCGGGCGGACGCGGCGCTGCTGGCGGTGATGCGCTCCTTCGCCGCGCACCGGGACCTGGCGCGCCTGTTCATGGTGGAGGCGCTGGGCGCGGGCCGGGAGTTCCACGAGCGGCTGCTGGCCATCAACGACGAGTTCACCGGCATCATCCAGGGCCTGCTGGATGAGGCAGTGGCGGCCGGCGTCATCGAGCCGGTGGACACCCGGATCGCCGCCCGCGCCTGGTTCGGCGCGGTGAACGCCGTGGTCACGGACTGGATCCTCTCGGAGCGGCCCGGCCCGCTGGAGGCGGCCTACGAGGACCTCCGCCCCCTGCTGGCCCGCAGCGTGGGGGCCTCCTACACCCTGGGGCAGGAGGCGGCGTCCGGATGATGCTGCTCGATGTGCCCGCGTCCCTCGGGGTGCGGCTCCGGCGCGCCCTGGCCGCCGGCGTCCGGCAGGCGGCCGGGACCGGCGCCCCGGTCCTGGTGAGCGTGACGGAGCGCATCCCCGCCGTGGACGCCGTGGCCGCCTTCGGCAGCGCCGCGGAGCCCGTCCGCGCGCTCCTGGCCCAGCCGGACCGGGGCTTCGCCCTGCTGGGGACCGGCGAGGCCGTCACCCTCACGGGCCGTGGCGCCTCCCGCTTCCGCTCCGTGGCGCGGGCGTGGCGGGACCTGACCGCCCGCTGCCTCCACGACGGCGACCCCGGCTGCCCCGTGGCCCCGCCCGTGGGCCTGGGCGGCTTCGCCTTTGGGGCGCGGTCCGGCGCCGCACCCCAGTGGGCCCCCTTCGGCGGGGCGCGGCTCACCGTGCCCCGGCGCCTGGTGGTGGCCCGCGGCGGGGACGCTTGGCTGGTGCTGAGCGCCCTGGCCGGCCCGGAGACGGACCCGGAGGCGGCGGCGGAGGCGCTGGAGACGGGACGGGCGGCAGGCGGCCCGGAGCCCGCCCCGGCCCCGGCGGCGTCGCCGGAGGGGGCAGGCTGCCGCCCGGGCTGGGAGGAGCGGGCCCGGGCGGTCATCCAGGAGATCCGCGCGGGCGCGGCGGAGAAGGTGGTGCTGGCGCGGGAGGTGCCGGGCGGCCCCGGCCGGCCGGACCCGGCCGCCGCACTGGAGCGGCTGCGGGCCCGCTACGGCGGCTGCACGGTCTTCGCCTTCGGTGTGGGGGACGCCTGCTTCCTGGGCGCCACGCCGGAGCGGCTGGTCCGCGCCGACGGCCGGCACGTGCGCGCCATGGCGCTGGCGGGCTCGGCGCCCCGCGGGGCCACGGAGGCGGAGGACCGCACGCTGGGCGCGCGGCTGCTGGCGGACCCCAAGGAGCGCCGGGAACACCATCTGGTGGTGCGGGCCCTGGCGGAGGCGCTGGCGGCGTGCTGCCGCCTGGAGCCGGTGCCGGAGGCGCCGGGCCTCCTGCGGCTGCCCAACGTCCAGCACCTCTGCACCCCCTTCCAGGGCACCCTGCGCGGGCGCTCCGGGCTCCTCTCCCTGGTGGCTCGGCTCCACCCCACGCCGGCGGTGGGCGGCGTGCCGCGGGAGCGCGCCCTGGCGCTCATTGGAGCGACGGAGCGGTTCGACCGGGGCTGGTACGCCGGCCCCGTGGGCTGGATCGACCGGGCCGGGAGCGGCGAGTTCGTGGTGGCCATCCGCTCGGCCCTGGTGCAGGGCGGGCAGGCGCGGCTCTACGCCGGGTGTGGCCTGGTGGCGGACTCAGACCCGGCGCGGGAGTTCGAGGAGTCGGAGCTGAAGCTGGCGCCCATGCGGTGGGCGCTGTACGGCACGGAGGCCTAGCGTGGGTGAGCCGCTGCGGGAGTACGTGGGTGCCTTCGTGGATGAGCTGGCCCGATGCGGCGTGCGGGACGTCTGCGTCTGTCCCGGCTCCCGCTCCACCCCGCTGGCCCTCCTCTTCCGCCGGCACCCGGCCGTGCGGGTCTGGACCCACCTGGACGAGCGGTCCGCCGGCTTCTTCGCCCTGGGCATGGCGAAGGCCCGCCGGGAGCCCGTGGCCGTGGTGGT
>DATCLE010000189.1:0-1633 GCA_036564075.1 Dehalococcoidia bacterium | reverse complement strand
ACGAGGGGATGACCCACGGCGAGGTGGGGGTAGCGCTGGGGATCTCGCCGGAGGCGGCGCGGAAGCGCGTGGCCCGCGCCCGGGCGGCGTTCCACGCGGCGTACCTGCGGGAGGTGGGGGAGTGAGCGAGACGCCACACGTGGACCGGCTCTTCGCCTTCTATGAGGAAGACCTCCTCCCGCCCGCCCAGCACACCGCCGTGGCGGCGCACCTGGCCGCCTGCGACCGCTGCCGCGCCCGCCTGGCCGCCGTGCGGGAGGCGGAGCGGACCATAGCGGCGCTGGACGGCGCCGCCCCCGTACCGGACCTGCTCCCCGCCGTGCTGGAGCGCATCGACGGGGCGGGCGCGGGCCGGCGGGCGCGGCGCCTGGCGCTGGGCAGTATCGTCGCGGCGGTCCTGCTGGCCGTGATGGTGACCCTGGCCTACCCGCCGGCCCGCGCGCACGCCGCCGCTCTGCTCCGCAGCGCCGCCGGGGTGGTGGCGTACATGCGCGCCGTGGTGACCGGCGACGGGGACGGGGAAGCGCCGCCGGCGGAGGGCCTGCCCCAGTTTGCCTACATCGATGAGAACGGGACGCTCTGGCGGGCGAACTCCGACGGGAGCGGCCGCCGCAACCTGGGCACTGCCTGTGGAGGGAACACCCGCAACATGATGTGGACTCCCGACGGCGGCCGCCTGCTCTGCGTCCACGCAGTGAACGACGGGGCCGTCTGGCGCTACCGGCTGGTGGACCTGGCCGGTCGGATCACGGCGGAGGTTGAAGGGGGGCCGCTGGCCGCCCTCGGCACCTCCGTGTCCAGGGACGGCAACTACCTGGTGGTACCGGAGATCGGCGCGCCGCACCAGCGCGGCGAGACGGGCGAGGCCCTGGTGCTCCGCGCCGACGGTACCCTCCTGGCCAGGCTCCGGTATTTGAGGAGCGGGGCATTCCAGGGCGACCTGGTCTGGGGCAACACCACGCCGCGCTTGGCTTACGTGGAGGCCCCCGGCACCCTGGTCATCTACGACGCCGCCACGGGGCAGGCGCAGCGTTTGAGCCTGCCGGACGTCCATGCCGTCCACGGCTGGGTCCTGGAGGACCGTGCCCTGCTGGTCTCCGGCGAACTCACCGGGCTCCTGTCCGAGCCCCAGTACGCCATGCACCTGCTCCACCTGGAGGACGGCCGCCTGGAGCGCTTCCCCATGCTGGACAACAACACGCAGTTCTGGACGGCGCCCGATGGCCGCCGGCTGGTGGTCCACGAAGTGGGACCCGGCAGGGACGTGCTCAACGTGGTGGACCTTACCACCGGCGAGGTCCGGCCGCTCCCCAACTCCACCCTTCGGCTGGAGGGGCCGCGGGACGGCTTGGTGTGGTTCTCTCCGGACGGCGCGCAGATCTACTGGGGAGTGAGGGGAAACCAGCCGGGCGTGGATCCCGCCGTCATGCACCTCTACCGCGCCGATCTCCCAGATCTGGCCGTCACCCATCTATGGACGCTGCCGGCCGAACGGTCGGCCGGCGAGCCGGTCTGGCCCCATCCCTCGCCCGATGGAACCTGGGTTCGCTACCTCACGTACCCGGATCAGCCCGACGGGACCGGCGTTCTCTGGACTCAGGAAGTCGCCACCGGCAGAAGGGTGGAGATCGGG
>DATCLE010000188.1:0-1761 GCA_036564075.1 Dehalococcoidia bacterium | reverse complement strand
GCTGAGGCGGCTCATGGGTGACCTCCTTGCGTGGCGCGCGTCCTCCGGCTGCCGGTGCCGGGAGTATACCACGCGCCCTCCGGCATATCAAACGTCCGTCTACGCGATCAGTGACGTTTTCGCGTCCGGCCTGCTGTTTGTGGAACAGCGCGGCCGTTTCGCTTCGCATGTGCCAGCCGCCCGGCGCCGGTGGGACGGCCGCCCGCCGTCTTGACGAGGCGGGAAGCCCGGCCTACTGTTGGGGCACCGTGGAGGATCGGCCCATGTCCCAGTGAGGTGTCCCGTGAAGTTCCACTTCTTCCACCTGATGCCCTACCCGTACCTGCCGGACGACTTCCAGGAACGCTACCGCAGCGTCTGGGTAGACGTGCCCAGCCATCTCTACGACCCCGTCAAGGGCCACGCCGTCTACCACGAGTACCTGGACGAACTGGAGTACGCCGCCGCCAGCGGCTTCGACGGCATCTGCGTGAATGAGCACCACCAGAACGCCTACGGGCTCATGCCCTCCCCCAACATCATGGCGGCGGCGCTGGCCCGCCGCACTGCGGACGCGGCCCTCATCGTCATGGGGAACAGCATCGCCCTGTACAACCCGCCCGTCCGGGTGGCGGAGGAGTTCGCCATGCTGGACGTGCTGTCCGGCGGCCGGCTGGTGGCCGGGATGCCCGTGGGCACGTCCATGGACGCCAACTTCGCCTACGGGCAGACGCCGGTCACGCTGCGGGACAAATACCAGGAGGCGCACGACCTCATTGTGAAGGCATGGACGGAGCCGGAGCCCTTCGCCTGGAACGGGAAGTACCACCAGCTCCGGTACGTGAACGTCTGGCCCCGCCCCATCCAGCAGCCGCACCCGCCCATCTGGATCCCCGGCGGCGGCAGCCTGGAGACGTGGGAGTGGGTGACGGAGCGCGACTACATGTACGCGTACCTGAGCTACTTCGGGTACAAGCGGGCGGAGGCGGTGATGCGGGGCTTCTGGGAGGAGGCCACCCGCCTGGGGGCGGACGACAACCCCTACCGGGCGGGCTTCCTCCAGTTCGTCGCCATCGCGGACTCGGACGCGGAGGCGGAGCGGGAGTACGCGGAACACGCGGACTACTTCTACAACCGGTGCCTGCACGTGTACGGCGGCTTCGCGGACGCGCCGGGCTACCGGACGCTGAAGACGGTGCAGGCGGGCATCCTGGCGCAGGTGGGCCGGGAGGCGGCGGCCATCCGGCGGGGCCTCACGTGGAAGGACTTCGTGGAGCAGGGATACATCCTGGCGGGCAGCCCGGCCTCCGTCCGGCAGCAGATGGAGGAGGTGATCAAGAAACTGCGGGTGGGCCACCTGATGCTGCTCCTCCAGTTCGGCAACATGCCGCGGGAGAAGGTGCTGCGGAACATTGACCTCTTCACACGGGAGGTGATGCCGCACCTGAAGGGACTCTGGAGCGAGTATGAGGACCGCTGGTGGGTGAAGCCGCTGCCCCAGGCGGCACGGTCCCGGCCGGCGCCGGCCTCGGCGACTCGGTGAGGGGGTGGCGCCGGTGCAGACGCAGACGGTGACAGTGCGGGATGGCCGCTTCCGGGTGCACCTGCGGACGGCGGGCTCCGGCGAGCCCCTCCTCTTCCTCCACGGCGAAACGGGTCTGCGGGAGCCGGACGAGGCGCTGGACCGGCTGGCGGGCCGCTTCACGGTGTACGCCCCGGACCACCCCGGTTGGGGCGCCTCTGAGGGCCTGGAGCACCTGGACGATATCCTTGACCTGGCGC
>DATCLE010000187.1:0-3621 GCA_036564075.1 Dehalococcoidia bacterium | reverse complement strand
GGACGGTGGTCTCCACGTTCCGGGTGAAGCGGACGCGCACCTGGTACTCCCCCACCTGCCGGATGGGCTCCGGCAGCAGGACCCCGTGGCGGTCCACCTCTTCGCCCACGATCTTGGACAGCTCCTCGGCGATGTCGCCGTTGGTGACGGAGCCGTACAGGCGGCCCTGCTCCCCCACGTTGGCCTGGATGGTGATGGTCTTGCCCTCCAGCATGCCCACCAGGCCCTGGGCGTGGGCGTCCAGCTGCGCCTGCCGCTTGGCCGCCTGCTGCGCCCGCGCCTGCGCCACCTGCACGTTGCCCTTGGTGGCCGGCGCGGCCAGCCCGCGCGGGATCAGGTAGTTCCGCGCGTAGCCGTTCTTGACCACCTTGACCTCACCCACGTTCCCGGTGCCGGGAACGTCCTCCAGGAACACCACCTTCATGACCGCTCCTCTCCTGAGAACGGCGCGCAGCACCGCGCCGTGTGACGTGCTCCCCTGGCCTGCCCGCGGGGGCCGGCCGTCCGGGCGGATTATAGAACAGGAGGGCACCTCCCTCCTAGAGGGAAACGCGCGGGCAACGGCCGCCGTGTGTCCCCCGCCCGCGGCCGCTCCCGCCGCCCCGCGCCGCCGGACGCACCGTCCCGGCTCATCCGCCGCGCGGATGGGCCCTCCGCGTGCGAGGTCGGCCGAGCATCGGGTCAGGGTGCGCCGGCGGCGGCCCCGGCCAGCAGGTCCGGGATGGCCCGCTCGTAGGCCAGGGTCAGCTCTGCGACGGCGACATCGACGGCGCCGCCGATGCGGAGGCGGTCGCCCTGGACCTCGCCCAGGTAGGTCACCGTGACCCCCAGTTGGTTGGCCCGGTGGATGAACTCCACCTGCGCCTCCGGCCGCAGGGAGACCACGATGCGGGACTGCTCCTCCCCGAAGAGGGCGGCGTCCAGCCGCGGCCCCAGCTCCAGGAGCGAGGCGTCCAGCCCCAGGCCGCCCTCCATGCAGCACTCCGCCAGCGCCACCGCCAGGCCGCCGTCGGAGCAGTCGTGGGCGGAGACGGCCCAGCCGTTGCGGATGCTCTCCAGGCAGAGCCGCTGCACGCGCCGCTCCAGGTCCAGGTCAATGGACGGCCGCCCCGCCACGATGTTGTGGTGGACCTTCAGGAACTCGGAGGCCGCCAAGTGGTCCGGGTGGGCCGGCCACCGCCCGCCGATGAGGTAGACGGCGTCACCCTCCTGCCGGAAGCCGGCGCCCACCGCCTGGGAGACGTCCTCCAGGACGCCCAGCATCCCCACTACCGGCGTGGGGTAGACGGCCTCCCCCATGGTTTCGTTGTAGAGGCTGACGTTGCCGGAGATCACCGGCGTGCCCAGCTCCCGGCACGCCTCCGCCATGCCGCGCACGGCGTGCTCCAGGTGGTAGTACACCCCCGGCTTCTCCGGGTTGCCGAAGTTGAGGCAGTCCGTCACCGCCACCGGCTCCGCGCCCACGCAGACCACGTTGCGCGCCGCCTCCGCCACGGCGATGGCGCCGCCGGCGTAGGGGTCCAGCCAGACGTACCGGCCGTTGCCGTCCGTGGCCAGGGCAATGCCCCGCCGCGTCCCCTTGATGCGCAGCACCGCTGCATCGCCCCCCGGGCCCATGACGGTGTTGGTGAGCACCTGGTGGTCGTACTGGCGCCAGACCCACCGCTTGCTGGCCACGTTGGGCGAGCGCACCAGCGCCAGCAGGACGGCGTTGGCCTCCTCCGCCGTGATGTCCGGCAGCACCAGGGGGATGAAGTTCTGCCGGACCTCCACCTCCAGGGGCAGCGCCCCCTGGCGGCGGTACTCCGGCGGTTCCGTCAGCAGCGTGGCCGGCAGGGCCGCCACCTCCCGCTCCCCGTCCAGCACGCGCACCATGCCGTCGTCCGTCACGTGGCCGATGGCCACGGCGTGCAGCTCCCAGCGGCGGAACAGCTCCGCCACCCGGTCTTCGTACCCCCGCCGGGCAATCACCAGCATCCGCTCCTGGGACTCGGAGAGCATGACCTCGTAGGGCGTCATGCCGGCCTCGCGGCGGGGTACCCGCCCCACGTCGATGACCACCCCCGTGCCCGCCCGGGCGGCACACTCCACGGCGGCGCTGGTGAGGCCCGCCGCGCCCAGGTCCTGCATGCCCACAATCCAGTCCCGGTGCTGCTCCGCCAGCTCCAGGCACGCCTCCATGAGCAGCTTCTCCAGGAACGGGTTGCCCACCTGCACGGCGGGCCGCCGCTCCTCGGACGCCTCGTCCAGCTCCACGCTGGCGAAGGTCGCGCCGTGGATGCCGTCCCGGCCGGTGTCCGCCCCCACCAGCATCAGCACGTTGCCGGGGCCCTCCGCCCGCGCCGAGACCAGCCCGCCGATGCGGGCCACGCCCACGCACATGGCGTTCACCAGCGGGTTGCCGCTGTACGGCTCTGCGAACTGCACCTCCCCGCCCACGGTGGGGATGCCCAGGCAGTTGCCGTAGCCGCCGATGCCGGAGACCACGCCCTGGAACAGCCAGCGGTTCCGCGGGTCCGTCAGCGGCCCGAAGCGCAGCGAGTCCAGGATGGCCACCGGCCGCGCCCCCATGGCGAAGATGTCCCGCACAATGCCGCCCACGCCGGTGGCCGCGCCCTGGAACGGCTCGATGGCCGACGGGTGGTTGTGGGACTCGATCTTCATCACCACGCACAGCCCGTCGCCAATGTCCACCGCCCCGGCGTTCTCCTGCCCGACCCGCGTCAGCACCCGCTCGTTGCCCGTGCCCGTGGGGAAGAGCCGCAGGAGCGGCTTGCTGTTCTTGTAGCCGCAGTGCTCGCTCCAGAGCGCGCCGATCATGCCCAGTTCCACCGGGTTGGGCTCCCGGCCCAGCCGCCGGACGGCCAGCTCGTACTCCTCCCGGCTCAGGGCGATCTCATCCAGGGTTCGCTGGTCTACCACCGTCAGGCACCCCCTGTCCGTCCCGGACAGCCGCAGGGGGAGGGCCGGGCATCGCCCGCCGCTCCCCCTCCTATCCTAGCGCGGCCCGGCGCTAGCGTCACGGGCGGAATCCGCCAGCCGGCGGGCGCCGGGAAGGGCGCAGTGCCTCGCTGCGCGGCGCCGCCGGGCGCCTGCTTTGACACGGGACGGCCGGGGGCGGCATAATCCGCCCCAAACGGGACCTCAGCCACCCAGTCCCGCCCTGGAGGCATCCATGTACGCCCCTGCCCCGCACGTCCCCGTGGTGGAGTCCTACTACCCGCCGGACCAGCTGGTCACCGCCGGACCGGGGCGCCGCCTAGGCGCCTACCTCCTGGAGATCGTCATCAGCCTGCTCACCCTGTTCATCGGCTGGTTCGTCTGGTTCTGCATCGTCGCGCCCAGGGGACAGACGCCGGGGAAGCAGCTCCTGGGCCTCTACATCATGCGGGCGGACGGCACGCGGGCCGGCGGCGGCTACACGTGGCTGCGGGAGGTCCTGGTGAAGGGTGTCCTGTTCGGCGGCATCATCTCTACCATCTTCTTCCCGGCGTGGCTGGTGTCCGCCGCCTGGTGCCTCTGGGACAAGGACCGCCAGTGCCTGTGGGACAAGGTGACGGAGACCTACGTGGCCTGGTCGCCCCAGGGGTACCGGCCCTCCACCGCCGACGAGCTCCGGCG
>DATCLE010000186.1:0-1948 GCA_036564075.1 Dehalococcoidia bacterium | reverse complement strand
GCGCCGGCGGCCGCCCCCTGAACGTGGCAGCAGCGAACGGGGCCCGCGACGGTCCAACCCCGGACGGACGCGGGCCCCGCCGGCGAGAGGTGGCAGGTGACGCGAGGCTCCATCCGGCTGGGCCGGCTGCTGGGCATCCCCGTGACCATCAACCCCAGTTGGTTCCTGGCGCTGGCCTTCGTGGTGGCGGTGCTGGGCTGGCAGGTGTACCCGGTGGCGCTCCCCATGGAGCCCGCCGCCCTCCACTGGGCCATGGCGGTGGTGAGTGGGGTGCTGTTCTTCACCTCCGTGGTGCTCCATGAACTGGCCCACAGCCTGGTGGCCCGCGCCTACGGCATCCGCGTGCGGGAGATCACGCTGTTCGTCTTCGGCGGCGTGGCGCAGCTCACGGGTGAGCCGGATCGGCCCCGGGGCGAGTTCCTCATGGCCGTGGCCGGGCCCGCGGCCAGTGTAGGGCTGGCGCTGCTCTTCCTGGGCGTCTGGCTGGCCACCGGCGCCCGGGACGACGCGGCCGGCGTGGTCTGGCGGTGGCTGGTGGTGATGAACGCGGCCGTGGGGGTGTTCAACATGCTGCCCGGCTACCCCATGGACGGCGGCCGCGTGTTCCGGTCGCTGCTCTGGGGGCTCACGGGGAACCACCGCCTGGCCACCACGGTGGCGAGCCGGACAGGCCAGGCGCTGGCCCTGGGCTTCATGGCCCTGGGGGTGCTGGGCCTGCTGGGCGCGGGCCTGCTGCCGTTCCGGGTGGACCAGTTCACGGGGCTCTGGCTCATTGTGCTGGGACTGTTCCTCCAGGGGCTCTCCCGCTCCAGCCTGGACCAGCTCCGGCTGCTGGACCGGCTGCGGCGGTACCGCGCCGACCAGATCATGACCAGCGAGGTGCCGGTGGTGTACGAGCACGCCACCATCCGGGAGACCATGGAGGAGGCGCGCCTCCGGGGCGGCGTGGAGCACGTCTTCGTCTCGGACGGGGACCGGTTCAGCGGGCTGCTCTCGGTGGCGGACCTGCTGGCCATCCCCGCCGTGAACTGGGACCTGTTCACGGCCCGGGACGCCATGGTGCACGCGGAGCGGCTGGAGCCGGCCCTGGCCCATGAGGATGCGGCCACCCTCCTCCAGCGGATGGAGGCCCGGGACCTCTGGCACATGCCGGTGGTCCAGGACGGCCGGGTGGTAGGGCTGGTGGCCCGCCGGAACCTGGTCCGGCTGATCCACCGGCTGGGGGGTGGCGGGGCATGAGCCGCACCGTGGAACGGCCCGCCGCCCGCCCGGCCGCCGCGGCCCCCCGGCCGGACCCGCGCACGCTGGCGGCGGTGCTGGCCGGGAAGACGGTGGGCGCCGCCAGCCGGGCGCTGGGCCGCGGCGGCGGCACGGCGCTGCCGGGCGTGGTGGCAGAGTGGATCCAGCCGGCCCTGCTAGCGCGGCTGGCGCGGCAGATCGGCGCGGGGACGGCGTGCGTGACCGGCACCAACGGCAAAACCACCACGGCCCGCATGGTGGCGGCCATGGCCCGCCACGCCGGGTACCTGCCGGTCCACAACCGCAGTGGCTCCAACCTCATGCGCGGCCTGGCCGCCACCATGGTGGCGGCGGTAGGGCCCACCGGCCGCCTGCCGGACGCGGACCGGCGGCTGGGCGTCCTGGAGGTGGACGAGGCGACGCTGCCCCAGGCCGCGGCGGCGGTGCGGCCGCGCGCCGTGGCCGTCACCAACCTGTTCCGTGACCAGCTTGACCGCTACGGCGAGGTGGACAGCATTGCGGCGCTCTGGCGCCGGACGCTGGACCTGCTGCCGGAGGAGACGGCCCGGGTGCTGAACGCCGACGACCCGCTGGTGGCGTCGCTGGGCGGCCGCGCCCGTGGCCCGGTGCTCTACTACGGCGTGGACGACGCGGCCTGCGCCCTGGCCACGCCGGAGCACGCCGCGGACTCCCGCTGGTGCGGGACGTG
>DATCLE010000185.1:0-4810 GCA_036564075.1 Dehalococcoidia bacterium | reverse complement strand
CCGTGCCAGTTCCTCCCGGCGACCTGGGCGGAGTACGGCATCGACGGCGACGGCGACGGGGCCGCCGACCCGTGGAACTTCCGCGACTGCATCCCGGCGACGGCCCGCTACCTCGTGGCGCACGGCGCGCCGGGGGACCTGGCCGGCGCCCTCCTGGCCTACAACCACGACGAGGGGTACGTCCGGGGCGTGCTCCTCCAGGCGATGGCGTACGGCTTCCGGCCGTGGGCGGCGGGGCTGCCGGCGGGGCTCACGGGCGGCTTCATCCCGCCCACCATCGGGGTCATCACGACCTTCTACGGGGCGCGGGACTGCCTGCATCCCGAGGGGCACACGGGGCTCGACATCGCGAGCGGCTACGGGACGCTCATCTGGGCGCCGGCGGACGGGGTGGTCGTCCACGCGGCCACGGCGCCCGCCGGCGGGCTCGGCATCTACGTGATCCTCGACCACGGGAACGGCCTGCGGACCACGTACGGGCACCTCCAGGAGGCGCTGGTCCTCCCGGGGCAGCCGGTGCGGCAGGGCGAGCCCATCGGGCTCATGGGGAGCACGGGGTACTCCACCGGCCCCCACCTCCACCTGGAGGCGGCGGTCGGGAGCCAGCGGTTCGACCCGCTGGCGCTCATCCCGGAGCTCGCCGCCTACCCGGTGCAGGCGGACGGCGGCTGCTGAGGGGAGGGACGGTATGCGGGGGAACGGGTTGGTCTGGCTCGTGGGGGCGCTGGCGGCGGTCTTGCTGGCCGGGTCGGTCTACTGGGGCGTCCAGGGCGTGCGGGGCGTCTCGGAGCTCGCCGCCGGGGCGCGGAGCACGCCGGTCCCCGCCGCCGGGGAGGCGGAGGCGGTCCGGGAGGTGGCGGCCGCCGCGGCGGTGGCGCAGGCGACGTTCGACTACCGCCGGCCCGACGACCGGAACCGGGCGCTGGCGGAGCTGGCGGCCGGGCCGCTCCGGGAGTCGCTCCTGGCGGCGCCGCCCGACTCCCAGGGGGTCCGGTGGCGGCTCGTGACGGCCGGGGAGGCGCGGGAGGTCGAGGTCCTGGAGGTCGCGGGGGCGAGCGCCCGGGCGCGGGCGGTGGTGCGGGTCACCATCCAGGGGCTCGCCCCGGCGGGCGACGCCTCGTTCACGACGCAGGTGGACCGGACGCTGCTGCTCCGGCTCCGGCGCACGGAGGCGGGGTGGCGCGTCGTGGAGCTGGAGGTCGAGGGGGAGCAGGCGGTGCCGCCGGCTCCCGCGGGACAGGGTTGAGCAGGGAAGGAGGGAGCAGAGGTATGGAGCTGCTGGCGCACGCGGGGTTCGTGCTCATCACGCAGGTGGAGCCCGGGCCGTGGGGGCCGGTCATCCAGGTCTTCAACAACATCGAGACCGTGCTCCGGTTCCTCATGGTCGGGATCGTCACCGTCGCGCTCCTGGTGGCGATGGTGGTCCTCGTGACCTCGGGCGGGAACCCGCACAAGCAGGCGCAGGCGTGGTCGGCGATCCAGGTGGCGGTGCTGGGGTTCGTCGGGTTCCTCCTGGTGCCGACCATCGTGGACATCCTGCGCTGGATCGTGGGGGCGTAGGGGGCGGTGATGGAGCCGCACGAGGTCCCGACGCACCTGGACGCCGAGCCGCGCATCCTGTTCGGGCTGCTCACGGCCCGGCAGGCGGTGGTGGCCGCCCTGGGCGTGGCCCTGGGCCTCGCCCTGGCGACCCGGCTGCCGGACGGGGTCCCGCCGCCCGTCCGGCTCGGGCTCGTGGCGGCGGGGCTCGCCACCGGCCTGGCGTGGGCGTTCCTCCGGCCGCTGGACCGGCCGCTGGAGCGGTGGCTCCCCATCCTGCTGCGGCACTACACGGCCCCGCGCCGGTACCTCTGGCGCGGGGGCGAGGAGCCGGAGCAGTGGGAGGCCGCCCCGGCGGCGGCCCGGATCCGGGTCGTCCTCC
The DNA here is from genome assembly GCA_036564075.1 of Dehalococcoidia bacterium. Lineage (GTDB taxonomy): Bacteria > Chloroflexota > Dehalococcoidia > DATCLE01 > DATCLE01 > DATCLE01. Next base: position 2,889 of record DATCLE010000185.1, on the reverse strand, counting down.
CCGGTGAGCCCCGGGGGCGGGCCGGCGGGGCGCCGAACGGCCCGGGGCACTCCCCGTGGACGGCGGCGGACCTCCCGCCCCGGCGGAGCCTCGCGGGGGCGGGAGGCGGGCCTGCCCTGGACGGGACGGGTCGAGAACGGCGGGCGCGGGAGCCGGCGGCCGCAGGGCGGTGACCGAGTCACGGGAGCGACCCCGCCCGGATCCGGCCGGGTCCGGCCTCATCTGGCATACTAGGTGCCAGGAGGTGAGAGGAAACGTGAAGGTACGTAGGTTTCTGATCGGTTCGATGGCGCTGGCGGTCCTGGGCCTCGCGGCGGCGTGCGGCGGGAAGGGGAGCGGCGGTGACCCGACGCCTACTCCAACCCCGGTGGTCCTGCCCCGGGGGAGTGGGACGTTCACGTCCTGGACGGTCTCGCCGGCCCGGCCGGGCGCCGTTGATTTGCGTGAGCTCACCGACCAGAACCTCCAGGCCATCCGGGAGACGGTGGAGCGGTACGAGGCGCTCCGGATGGAGTGGGAGTGCACGCTGAGCCTCGAGGGGCTCCCGATGCGCGAGGTGGCGACGGAGCGGGAGATTGCCGCCATCGAGCAGTACCTGGCGAAGAAGCGCGAGGAGGGGCTCTGCGAGGTCATTGAGGCCAGCTACGTGGCGTACTACACAGTGCTCCAGGCGGACCGGGCGTCTGTGTACGCGGAGTACCGGGGTGTGAGCCGCTTCTTCGACCCGGCAACGGGCGAGGAGGCGAAGCCGGCCGAGCCGTTCGACCACGCGCTCGGCATCGAGCTCCGGAAGGGCGATGACGGCCGGTGGCGGATCGACAGGTTCTTCGGGATACCGAAGGCCACGCAGTCGCAATAGCAGGCACCAGGCCGGGTCGGGCGGGGCGGTCCCGGCCTGGCCTGTCGATGAGAGGTGGCACCCATGGGAGGCGGCATCAGGCGGTTGGTGGCGGCGTCTGGCCGTCCGGTGGTCTCGGCGGTGGCGCTGGCATGGTTGGCGGCGTGTCTCGTGACGACGGCAACCATGCACGCCGGCGGCGGGGAAGGATATGTCGATGACAACACCCCGTACGTGGGGGGCTGGAACGACACCCCCGGCTCTCCCGGCGGCGGCTCGGACGGTGGGGGCGGCTCCGGCTACGCCGGCGGCGGTGGTGGGAGCTGGGAGCCCGAGCCCTGGTACGTCACCACCGACGACGGGATCACCTGGAACTGCCTCGTCTTCCTGGGCTACGCGCCCGAGGACCTCGACGCCATCTGGGGCGGGAACCAGTACAGCGACGCCTGGCTCTCGGTGGCGCAGGCGTACGACCTCTGCTTCGCCGGCGGCGGCGAAGCCGTGGAGGAGGTCACGCTGACCGACCGCATCCAGGGTTGCCTGGACGGGGACCGGAAGCCGGTGGACGTCCCGGAGCCGGGCGTGGGCGTGAACCCGGCGCTCGGACTCACGGGGCTGGAGACGTACTTCTGGGCGTTGAACTACCGCGACAACGAGCCGGTGTACGGGGAGGTCCATCTCGGGGTGTTCTGCGGGCTGGACGTCACTGTGGAAACGCGGCTGACCCCGGTTTACTACTACTTCAGCTACGGGGACGGCTACTACACGGACGGGACGACGTCGGGCGTCCCGTGGCCGGTGCCGAGCGAGTACCGGCACGTGTACGAGCGGACGGGGCGGTACCCGGTGACGGTGCGGGTGACGCTGGCCTTCGCGTGGCGGCTGCCGGGCGGGGCGTGGCAGGAGGCGGGGCGGGTGACCCGGGAGAGCACCATCGAGTACCCCGTCCAGCAGCTCCAGAGCGTCATCACGCAGTAGACGGCGGAAGGAGGGCGCGGGCGGTGAGCGTGAACGGTACGGCGGCCCCGGCGGCGGACGTCCGGGAGCTCCTCCCGGTGGCGGCGGTGGAGGACGGGGTCCTGCTTTTGCGGGACGGGCGGGCGGCGGCGGTCATCGAGGCCCGCCCCGTGAACTTCGAGTTCCGGTCGGAGCAGGACCAGCTCGCCATCCTGGGCGGGCTCCACCGGTTCTTCCACGCGCTGCGGGAGCCGGTGACGGTGCTGGTCCGGGCGGTGCCGGCGGACGTGGAGGGGTACCTGGAGCGGCTGCGGCGGCCGGACCTGCCGCCGCGGCTGGCGGAGCTGGCGCTGGACCACGAGGCGTTCATCCGGGGGCTGGCGCGGGCGCAGACGCCGCTGGCGCGGTCGCGGTACGTCATCGTGACGGCGGGGACGGGCCCGGCGCTGGACCAGGCGCTGGCGAGCCCGCTGGGGGCGCTGGGGAGCCTCGGCGGGGCGCTGGGGGCGCTCCTGGGGCAGCTCGTCGGGCGGTTGACGGGCGGCCCGCCGGCGCCGCCGGTCCCCCAGGCGCCGGCGGCGGGCGGCGTTCCGCCGGCGCTCCGGCGGGCGCTGGAGCAGCGGTGCCGGGAGGTGGAGCAGGCGCTCCAGGCGCAGCACATCGCGGCGCGGCGGCTGGACGGCCCGGCGCTGCGGGCGCTCCTGGCCTCGGCGTGGCGGCCGGGGAGCGCGGTGACGGAGACGGCGGCGGGCCCGGTGCAGGTGGGCCGGCCGGCACGGAGGTAGCGGCATGGCGGGGTTCTTTCGCTGGGGGTCCGGGGCGGCGGGCGCGCCCGGGCCGGACGCCCTGACGCGGACGCTGGCGGCGGGGGCGCGGACGGCGCTGGACGCCGTGGCGCCGGCGGCGGTGGAGGTGGAGCGGGACCACCTGGTGCTGGACGGGCGGACGTACGTGCGGACGTACGTGCTCACGGGGTACCCGCGGCAGGTGACGCCGGGGTGGTTCGCGGCGCTCCTGGAGCTGGACCAGGAGCTGGACGTGGCGATCCACGTCGTGCCGCTGGCGCCGGGCGACGTCATGGCGCGGCTGGACGC
>DATCLE010000184.1:0-3517 GCA_036564075.1 Dehalococcoidia bacterium | reverse complement strand
TGCGCCTACGAGGGGTGCCTGGAGGCGGCGCTGCTGCCGGATGGCCTCCGGCTCAGCCCGGCCCGCTGGGTCTCCCGCAATGAGGCGCTCACCCTCTCCTACGACGACCTGATCAGCGTGTACGTGCACGCCTCCCGCGTCACGCCGCGGCTGGAGTTCATCTACCGCGCCTGGGGCGGGACGGGGACCGCGCACCTGGTCCCGCGGAACCTGCGCGCCTGGGTGCGGCACCTGGCGGACCGCGGCGTCCCCGTCCGGCCCGCCGGGCTGGACCCGGAGCGGCTCCCCAACCGGAGCCTCCACTCCCTGGTCCAGCGCGCCGCGCTGGCGGCGCTGGCCGGGGTGCTGGGCGCGGGCGGCCTGCTGGCGCTGCTCCAGGCCGTGCCCTGAACACGACGCACCACACTACAGAGGAGGAGAGCCGCCGGGATGGCCGCCGAACCGATCCCGACCCGCGACCCCGTCTGCGGCAAGATCCTGGACCAGCGGAAGGTGAAGGAGCGGACGACGTACCAGGGCCTGGAGTTCCACTTCTGTTCCGCCCGGCACCGGAAGCTGTTTGAGCAGGATCCCATGCGGTACCTCCGGACGGGGGTGCCGCTGCCGTAGTTGCCGGCCCGCTCAGGCCGGCCCCGGGGGTGCGCCGGGCCATGCCGCAACTGAGCCTCTTCCCGGAGGGGGCGCTGCCCCTGCCGCGGGCCATCCCGCCCATGCGGCCGGCATGGCTGCGGGAGCCCTTCGACTCCCCGGACTACGCCTTCGAGCCCCTCTACGACGGGCAGCGCGCCCTGGCCTTCTTGGAGGGCGGCCGCCTGCGGCTCCAGTCGGAGCACCTGCGTGACCTGACCGCCCTCTGGCCGGAGCTCCACGCCCTGCCGGACCGCGTCTGCGCCGATGGCGTCGTGCTGGATGGGGAAGTGGTCCTGGCGGACGGGGACGGCCGTCCCCGTCCGGACCTGCTGGCGGCGCGGCTGGCGGGCCTCCCCGCGGAGGACGCGGCCGTCCGCTACGTGGCCAGAGACCTGCTCTACGCCGGCGGTCGGCCCCTCATGGGGCTGCCGTGGGAGGAGCGGCGCCGCCTGCTGGAGGAGGTGCTGGCGCCCGGCGGGCCGCTGGAGGCCGCCCCGTCCCTGCCAGGACGCGGCGTCACGCTGTTCGAGGTGGCGCGGGCGGGCGGCCTGCCGGGCGTGGCGGCCCGCGGCCGGTGGAGCCCGTACCGGCCGGGCGCGCGCGGAGCCGGCTGGGCCGTCATCCGGGTGGCGCCCGCGGGGGAGTTCGTCATCGGCGGCTACGGGCCGTCAGGCGGGCGCTCCCGGCCCCCGGCGTGGCTCCTGCTGGGGCTCTACCGGGACGGCCGGCTGGTCCCGGCGGGCCGGGTGGCCGGGCCGTTCCGGCCGGACGTGGCGCGGACGCTGCGGGCGCGGCTGGCGGCGGTGCGGGCGCCGGCCTCGCCCTTCGCGGGGTCGTGGGCGGCGCCGGGCCCCGTCCGCTGGTGCCGGCCGGAGCTGGTCTGCCGCGTCCGCTTCGCGGGCTGGACGGCGGAGGGCCTCGTCCGCTTCCCGCTGTTCGAAGGGCTGCGGCCGGACGTGCCGCCCCGGGCCTGCACCCCGCAGGACCTCCCGCCCGGCCCGTAAGGGCCGCCTACGGCTGCTCCTTCTGCCGCACGTGCAGCTCCGGCTCCTCCGGCCTGGCACCCTCCGGCGAGCCCGAGGCCAGCCGCCGCTCCACCCGCCGCAGCAGCGAGACGGCGAACTCCGCCGCCTGGTCCGGGTCCGGCGGGACGGCCAGGCGGGTCAGGAGGGCCGCCGTGAGCCGCGCGGCGGTCTCCTGCTGCTCCTCCGGCTGCCCGAACAGCTCTTGGGTGCGCTCGCGGGTCATCCCCGTCACCTCCCCGGCGGGGCTTCGAGCCCATGGTACGGGAGCGCCCGGCCGGGCCGATCCGCGGGTTGGGCTATCTTGGGCGGTGGGGGTCAGGCGCCGACGTAGGCCGCGAGGTGCTGGCCGGTGAGGGTGGAGCGGTCCGCGACGAGGTCGGCGGGCATGCCCTGGAAGACGACGCGGCCGCAGTCGTGGCCGGCGCCGGGGCGGTCCCGGGCTCACCGGTCGTGCCGGCCCTCACCGCACCGCCTTCTTCACGAGCTCACTGATGGCGGCCTCAACGTCAGGCGTCAGCTCCTTCAGCGCGAAGGCGGTAGGCCACATGGCGCCTTCATCCAGGTTCGCCGTGTCGTTGAAGCCCAGGGTCGCGTACCGGGCGTTGAACTTGTGCGCGCCCTGGAAGAAGCAGACCACCTTGCCGTCCTTGGCGTACGCGGGCATGCCGTACCAGGTCTTGGGCGAGAGGTCCGGCGCGCTGGCCTTGATGATGGCGTGGAGCCGCCCGGCCATGGTGCGGTCCGGCTCCGGCATCTCGGCGATCTTCGCAAGCACGTCGCTCTCACCGTCGGCACGCTTGCCGCGGCGCGCCTCCGCCTTCAGTTCCCGGGCGCGCTCCTGCATTGCGGCGCGTTCTTCCTCGGTGAAGCCGCTGGCGGCCTTGCTTGCGGGCTTTCGCTGAGCCACGGTCTCCTCCTCCACGGTACCGTATGGGCGCGCCGTCCGGGCGTTCGCGGACGGCTCAGCGCCGCTCCTGGATGCGGATCAGGTTACCCGCGGGGTCCCGGACGGCGCAGTCACGGACGCCGTACGGCTGCTCGGCGGGCTCCTGGACCACCTCGGCCCCGCCGGCCTGGAGCCGCGCGAAGACGCCGTCCAGGTCCGGGGTGGCCAGGACGATCATGGCGTAGGTGCCCTTGGCCATCATCTCCAGGATGGTGCGGCGCTCGTCCTCGGTGATGCCGGGGTCCACGGCCGGCGGGTGGAGGACGATGGACGTGTCGGGCTGGCCGGCGGGACCCACCGTGATCCAGCGCCGCCCTCCGTAGCCGACGTCGTTGCGGACCTCGAAGCCCAGGACATCGCGGTAGAAGGCCAGGGAGGCCTCCGGGTCGCTGTGCGGCAAGAAGCTGGCGTGAATGGTGATGTTCATGGCTGTCATGGTACAGGCGTCTGGAGGGCCGGCGCTTCTCGATTCCTGACGGGTTTGGTCACCTGCTTCGCCACGCAGGAGGGCATCCCCGCCGTGGCGCGCGCTGCCAGCCGCTGGTAGACGCTGGGCGGCACGCCCACCAGCTCCGTGAAGCGGCTGCTGAAGGTGCCCAGCGACGAGTAGCCGACGGCGAAGCAGACCTCCGTGACGCTGAGGTCACCGCGGCGCAGCAGCGCCATGGCGCGCTCGATGCGCCGCGTCATCAGGTAGGCGTAGGGCGACTCGCCGTAGGCGCGCCGGAACTGGCGGATGAGGTGCCCGGCGGACATGTGCACGTCGCGGGCCAGGGCCTCCACGTCCAGGGGCTCCGCGTACTCCCGGTCGATCCGGTCGCGGACGCGGCGCAGCCGCGCCAGGTCGCGCAGCCGGTGCTCGGCGGCAGTAGTACTCGTCACCTGCACCATCGTCTCATATCACCACCTTCTCGCC
>DATCLE010000183.1:0-5205 GCA_036564075.1 Dehalococcoidia bacterium | reverse complement strand
GGACACGCTGCTGGTGTTCGACCACCTGCGGCACACCATCAAGGTGGTGACCCACCTGCGACTGGACGGCGACGTGGACGCGGCGTACCGGCAGGCCGTCCGGCGCATCGACGCGCTGGTGGCGCGGCTGGCGGAGCCGCTACGGGGCGAACCCCTCAACGCCGACGAGCCCGCCTCCCGGGGCAACGGCTACCGGTCCAACGTGGACCGGGGGGCGTTCCTGGCGGGCGTGGAGCGTGCCCGGCGGTACATCGAGGAGGGGGACGCCATCCAGGTGGTGCTCTCCCAGCGGCTGTCCCGGCCCACCGGGGCGCACCCCTTCAACATCTACCGGGCGCTGCGGACGGTGAACCCTTCGCCCTACATGTACTACCTGGAGCTGGGGGACCTCCAGATCGTGGGTGCCTCGCCGGAGATGCTGGTCCGCGTGGACGGGGGCTGGGTCACCACCCGGCCCATTGCCGGGACGCGGCCGCGGGGGCGCACGCCGGAGGAGGACGCCGCTCTGGAGCAGGAGCTCCGCACCGATGAGAAGGAGCGGGCGGAGCACGTGATGCTGCTGGACCTGGGCCGAAACGACATCGGCCGGGTGAGCGAGCCCGGGAGCGTGCGGGTGACCCAGTGCATGGAGGTGGAGCGGTACTCCCACGTCATGCACCTGGTCTCGGAGGTCACGGGGCGGCTGCGGCCGGACCTCACGCCCTTCGACGCCGTCCGCGCCTGCTTCCCGGCGGGCACCGTCTCCGGCGCGCCCAAGATCCGCGCCATGGAGATCATCGCGGAGTTGGAGCCGGACCGGCGGGGGCCGTACGCGGGGGCGGTGGGCTACTTCGGGTTCTCCGGCAACGTGGACACCGCCATCACCATCCGCACGCTGGTGATGAAGGACGGGGTGGCCCACATCCAGGCGGGGGGCGGCATCGTCTACGATAGCGTGCCGGAGCTGGAGTACCAGGAGAGCCTGAACAAGGCCCGGGCCCTGCTGCGCGCCATTGACCTGGCGGAGACCTCCGGAGCGCGGGCCACGGGGAGCCTGGGGTACTGAGATGCCGGACATCCGCGTCTCGGGGGTCCTGGTCCGGGAAGGCCGCATCATCCTGGTGCGGCGGCGGGATGCGGCGGCCTGGGAGCTGCCGGGCGGCCCGCTGGAGGACAGCGACGAGACTACGGAGTCGGCCCTGGTCCGCCACCTGCGCCGCCTGCTGGGCGTGGAGCCGGGGGAGCCGGAGTTCGTGGAGACGCTCTACCGGCCCGGCGCAGGCGGCTGGGCGCTGGAGAACCTGTTCCTGGTGCCGGCGTGGTCCGGCCTGCCGGGCAACCGGGCGCCGGCGGAGCTGGCGGAGGCCACCACCTACGAGCTCAGCGCCCTGGGCTACCTGCCCATGGACGACGTGCTCCGGCGGGCGGTGCAGGGGCTGCTGGGCCTGGGGCCGCCGCTCTCGGCGGGCGTGGCCACGCGGGTGGTCATCCTCAGCGGGCCGCCGGGGGCGGGGCGCACCGCCGTGGCCCGGGCCCTCTGCCGGCGGCTGGGACGGGCCGCCCACGTGGAGGTGGACGCCCTGCGGCGCATGGCGGCGGCGGGCGGGGAGGAGGCGGCCCCGGCGGACCCCGTGGAGGCGGCGCGGCGCTCCGGCCTGGCGGTGCGCAACGCCGCGGACCTGGCGCGGAACTTCGCCGCGGCGGGCCTCCACGTGGTCATCGAGGACCTGGTGGAGGGACCGTCGCTCCAGGCGTACCTGGCGGCGCTGGAGGAGGCGCCGGCGGACCTCTACCTGGTGACGCTGGACGCGCCGTCGGCCGCCGGGCTGCCGGGCCTGCGGCTGGCTTCCGCGGGGCACACGGCGGACCAGACGGCGGAGGAGGCCGCGGCGCGGCTGCGGGAGGCGCTGCTGGAGCGGCGGCCCGCCTGGTGAGGCGCGGCAGGAGGGAGGGGCATGGTCCTGCTCATCGATAACTACGACAGCTTCACCTACAACCTCTACCAGTACCTCTCCGAGCTGGGGGCGGACGTCCAAGTGGTGCGGAACGACCGCATCACGCCGGAAGAGGTGGAGGCGCTGGCGCCGGAGCGCATCGTGGTCTCCCCGGGGCCGTGCACGCCGCGGGAGGCGGGCGTCAGCGTGGAGGTGATCCGGCGGCTGGCGGGCACGGTGCCCATCCTGGGCGTCTGCCTGGGGCACCAGTGCATCGGGCAGGCGTTCGGCGCGCGCGTTGTCGGGGCGGGCGAGATCAAGCACGGCAAGACCTCCGTGATCCGGCACGACGGCCGGGGCGTCTTCGCCGGGCTGCCGGACCCCTTCGAGGCCATCCGGTACCACTCGCTGGCCATTGCGCCGGACTCGGTGCCGGACTGCCTGGAGGTGACGGCCTGGAGCGAGAGCGGGGTGATCATGGGCGTCCGGCACCGGGAGCTGCCGGTGGAGGGCGTGCAGTTCCACCCGGAGTCCATCATGACGCCGGTGGGCAAAGACCTGTTGCGGAACTTCCTGCGGATGGAGCGTCCTGCTGGGGGAAGGACCGCGGGAGGGAGGCGCGTATGACGGCGGACGGCACGGTGAAGGCGGCGGAGGCGCCGCAGGACGCCGGCATCCGGGCGGCCATCCACGCCCTGGTGAACGAGCGTCGCTCGCTCACGGAGGAGGAGGCGGCGGCCGCCATGGAGGAGATCATGACCGGCTGCGCCTCGCCGGCGCAGTTCGGCGCCTTCGTGACGGCGCTCCGGCTGAAGGGCGAGACGGTGGACGAGATCGTGGGCATGGCCCGGGTGATGCGCGCCAAGGCGGTGCGGGTCGATTTTGACGGCGCGTTGCTGGATACTTGTGGTACGGGCGGCGACGCCAGCGGTTCCTTCAACGTCTCCACCGCCGCCGCCTTCGTGGCGGCCGGGGCGGGCGCCCGCGTGGCGAAGCACGGCAACCGGGCCATGTCCAGCCGCTGCGGCAGCGCCGACGTGCTGGAGGCCCTGGGCGCCCGCATCGATCTGACGCCGGAGCAGGTGACGCGCTGCCTGCGGGAGGCGGGCGTAGCCTTCATGTTCGCGCCCAGCTTCCACCCGGCTATGCGGTTCGCCGCCGCGCCGCGGCGGGAGATCGGCGTGCGGACGGTGTTCAACATCCTGGGCCCCCTCACCAACCCGGCAGGTGCCGAGACGCAGGTGCTGGGGGTGCCGGGGGTGGACGTGGCGGAGACCATGGCGCAGGCACTGGGGCGGCTGGGCTCCCGCCACGCCATGGTGGTGCACAGCGACGACGGGCTGGACGAACTCTCCGTCTGCGGGCCCACCTTCGTGTGCGAGGTGCGGGACGGCACCGTGCGCCAGATGCGCGTGACGCCGGAGGACGCCGGCCTCCGGCGGTGGGACCGGGAGGCCGTCCGGGGCGGCACGCCGGAGGAGAACGCCGACGCCATGCGGCGGGTACTGGGCGGCCGGGAGCGCGGGGCGCTGCGGGACTTCGTGGTGCTGAACGCCGCGGCGGGGCTGACGGTGGCGGGCCGCGCGGCGGACCTGCGGGAGGGCGTGGCGCTGGCGCAGCAGGCCATCGATAGCGGCGCGGCGCTGGCGTGCCTGGACCGCTTCGTGGAGGTGACGCGGAGCGTTGGCTGAGGCAACGTACCTGGACCGCATCCTGGAGGCCAAGCGGGAGGAGGTGGCGGCCCGCCGGCGGCAGGAGCCCGTGGAGGCGCTGCGGGAGCGGGCGGCCCGGCGGGCCCGCATGGCGGAGCACGCGGGGGAGCAGGTCTCCCTGGCGCGGCAGATCCTGCGCCGGCCCGGCCGCCTGGCCCTCATTGCGGAGATCAAGAAGGCCTCCCCGTCCAAGGGCCGCCTAGTGGCGGACCTGGAGCACCGTGCGGTGGCGCGCACCTACGCCATCGGCGGGGCGGCGGGCATCTCCGTGCTGACGGAGGAGGCGTTCTTCCAGGGCCGTCTCCAGTACCTGGACGACGTGCGGGCCGCCCAGGACGGCTACTACCCCGGCGGCAGGCCTGCCATCCTCCGCAAGGACTTCCTCTTTGACCCGTACCAGGTCTACGAGTCCAAGGCCTACGGCGCGGACGCCATCCTGCTCATCACCGCCATCCTGGATGATGGCCTGCTCCGGGACCTGCTGGCGCTGGCGGCGGAAGAGGGGCTGGAGTGCCTGGTGGAGGTCCACAATGAGGAGGAGGCGCGCCGCGCCGTGGAGGCGGGCGCCTTCATCATCGGCATCAACAACCGGGACCTCCGCACCTTCCACACGGACCTGGCCGTCACGGAGCGCCTCCGCCCCTTGATCCCGGACGACCGTGTGGTGGTGTCCGAGTCCGGCATCCTGGGCCGCGCGGAGGCGGAGCGGGTGAAGGCCGCGGGCGTCCATGCCGTACTGGTGGGCGAGGCGCTGATGACGGCGCCCAACGTGCGGGAGAAGATGCGGGAGTACCTGGTGTGAGGGGAGTCCGCGCCGTCTTCTTCGACGCCGACGGGACGCTCTTCCAGTCGCCGGAGGAGATCTTCGCCGGGGCGTTGCGGGAGCTGGGGTACCCGTACCCCCCGGCGGAGGTGCGGCGGGCGTACGAGGCGGTCCGCCCGTGGTACCACGAGCACCTGCGCCGCTACCAGGGCCGGCTGGACGACCTCTGGACCGCCTTCAACGGTCAGGTGCTCCGGGCGCTGGGGATGGAGGACGGCGGCGCGCTGGCGGCGGCCATCCACCGGGTCTTCGAGCGGCTGGGGGATACCCGGCTCCACCCGGACGTGACGGAGACGCTGGCGGCGCTGCGGGACGCGGGCCTGGTGCTGGGGGTGATCACCAACCGCCGCCGGGAGCCGCTGGGCCGGATGCTCCGGCTGACGGGGATCGAGGGCTTCTTCGGGCCGGTGGCCACCATGGACGACTACGGCGCCTTCAAGCCGGACGTGCGCCTCTTCCTGCTGGCCCTGGCCCGCGCCGGGGTGCGGCCGGCCGAGGCGGTCCACGCGGGCGACGTGTACGGTGAGGACGTGCTGGGCGCGCGGGCGGCCGGCATGCGGCCGGTGCTGCTCCAGCGCGACGGCGCCGGAGCGCCGCCCGCCGGCTGCGAGGCCATCGGCACGCTGGCGGCCCTGCCGGCGCTGGTCCTCTCCGGGGTGAGGTAGGGTACGGTGGGCACGGTCCGGGTGAAGATCTGCGGCGTCCGGGAGCTGGAGCACGCCCGCGCCGCCGCCGAGGCGGGCGCGGACCTGGTGGG
>DATCLE010000182.1:0-29266 GCA_036564075.1 Dehalococcoidia bacterium | reverse complement strand
ACGCCCAGCACGTCGTCCGCGAAGATGGCCAGGAGCGACTGGTACGGCATGCCGAAGATCATGGGCACCAGCGCCAGCGTCACCAGCGTCAGCAGCGTCCGCTCCCCCCGCAGGTAGCGCACCCCGCCGGCCATGTCCTGGAGCACGCCCGTGCGCGCCACGCGGCCGGGGCGCTTGGGGATGTCCATGATGAAGAGGGCCCACAGCACCGCCACGAAGCTCACGGCGTTGAAGAGGAAGGCCCCGGTGACGCCCACCACGCTGATGAGCAGCCCCGCCACGGAGGAGCCGATGATGCGCGTCATGTTCAGGGTGGTGGAGTTGAGGGCCACGGCGTTCATCAGGTCCTGGCCCGGCACCAGCTCAGAGATCAAGGACTGGCGGGCAGGGTTGTTGAAGGAGAGCATGATGCCGCGGCCGGCGCCCAGCAGGACCACCAGCCAGAAGGTGATGAGGCCCGCCGCCACCAGGCCGAAGAGGAGGAAGGCCAGCACCATAGCGGCGCCCTGGGTGGTCATGAGCAGCCGCCGGCGCTCCATCCGGTCCGCCACCACGCCGCCGATGAGGGTGAAGGCCAGGATGGGCGCCAGGCGCACGGCGTTGAACAGCGCCAGGGAGAAGGCGGAGTGGGTGAGGTCCCACACCAGCCAGTTGAGCGCCACGCGCTCCATCCAGTCGCCGGAGTTGGAGACGACGGTGCCGATCCAGAGGAGCCGGAAGTTCCGGTGCCGGAGCGAGCGGAAGGTGCCCGGCATCCGCAGACGCCGGGCGGGAGCGGCCGCGGCCGGCTGGGCCGCCGCCTCCCCCAGCGCGGCCGGCTCGGCGGGCCCCGCTTCCATACGTTCCGTCATGCCACGTCCGCTACGCCGGTTCTGCGCAGCCCGCGCGGCGGCTGCCTCAGGGGGTGACGTCGTCCGGGCCGCCGGGGGCGCCCTCCTGTCGCGGCTCGCCGCCGGGTTCGCCGGAGCCGCCCGCGGCGCCGCGCGGCTGGGCGGCCGCCTGCGCCCCCTCCGGGGCGGCGGCGTTCCCGGCGGGCGTCCCCTCCCGCGGCTGCTCCAGCGAGGCGATGCCGTTCCGCACGCTCCGGACGAAGGCGGAGAGCTGGGCGTCCAGCCGCCGCAGGAGCTCCAGAGCGTACCGGTCCGCGTCCTCCATCTGCTGGTTGGCCACCTGGGCGGCCTGTTCCAGCCGGGCGGCCGCCTCCGCGTCCGCCTCCTCCAGCAGCCGCCGGCCGCGCTCCTCCGCCTCGCGGATGATGCGCTCCCCCTGGCGCTCTGCGGCGCGGAGCACCTCGTGCTCGCTGACGCGGCGCTGGAGCTCCTCCTCGGCGCGGGCCAGGAGGCGGCCGGCCTCCCGCTCCGCCTCGGCGATCACCTCGTCCCGGCGGGCCGTGAGGGCGGAGGCCTGTCGCACGTCCTCCGGCACCGCCGCCCGGAGCTGGTCGATGAGGTCCAGGAGGCGCTTGCGGTCCACCACCACGCCCCCGCCGAACGGGAAGCGCCGGCCTTCCGCTGCCAGCTCTTCTAACCGGTCGATGAGATGCAGGATGTCTACGACACTCCCTCCTTCCGGCTAGGCTTGTCCGGGTCTAGCCGTGGGAGAACTTCTTCCGTAGGGCTGCTGCCACATGGGGTGGGACGAGATTCGTGACGTCGTGTCCGAGCCCCGCAACCTCGCGGATCCGGCTGGCGCTCACAAAGAGGTGCTCCAGGCTGGCCATAAGATACACGGATTCGATCTCTGGCGCCATCTTCTTGTTCATGAGCGCCATGTCGAACTCGTACTCGAACCCGGTGACGGCCCGGATCCCCCGCACGATGAAGGTGGCCCCCACCCTGCGGGCGAAGTCCACCATCAGCCCGCTGAACGCCTGGACGGTGACGTTCTCGTACTGCTTCACGGCCTCCCGGTAGAGCGCCACGCGCTCATCTGTGGTGAACAGCGTGCCGCCTTGGGGCTGATCGTACACTGCCACGATCAGGTGATCGAACAGGGACGCCGCCCGTTTGACGATGTCCAGATGCCCGTTGGTCACCGGGTCAAACTTGCCTGGGTACACCGCTCTCGCCAACGCCTCACACTCCTCCCACCTGCCGGTAGATTGATATGGCGGTATCGCCGTGCCGCCGCGTCAGCACCCGGCCGAAGGGCCCCAGCGACTCCGGGGGTGCGGACCGGGCGGCGTGCTCGTACACCAGGACGGTGCCCGGCTCCACCAGGTCTGAGCGGGCCACGCGGTCCAGCACCGCCGCCGCCTGCGGGTCTGTGTACGGCGGGTCCGCCAGGACCAGACCGTAGGGCCCGGTGAGCCGGCCGGGCGCCCGCTCCGCCGGCAGGCAGTGAACCCCGGCCCGGGACGCCAGGTCCGTGACCGTCAGGTTGTGCCGCACCACCTGACAGGCGGCGCGGTCCCGCTCCACGAAGTCCGCCCACGCCGCCCCGCGGCTCAGCGCCTCGATCCCCAGCGCACCGGAGCCGGCGTAGAGGTCCAGGACCCGGGCGCCCTCCACGCCCCCCAGGGAGGCCAGGATGTTGAACAGCGCCTCCCGCACCTTGTCGGACGTGGGCCGCGTCCCGGCGCCCTTCGGCAGGCGGAGCCGCCGCCCCTTGGCGCTGCCCCCAATGACCCGCAACATGGCCCTACTGGCCGGGACGCGGCGTCGGCGTCGGCGAGGGAGTCGGCGTCGGCGCCGACGCCTGGACGTTCACGGTCAGGCTGCCCCGCACCCGCAGCGAGCCGTCGCTCACGTACAGGGAGATCTGCGCCTGCCCTCCCTGGTCCGGCGCGCGCCACGTGATCGTGGAGCCCTCCCCGCACTGCGGCTCCGGCCCCGTGCTCGCCTCACAATCGGTGCCTATCATAGCAAGGTCCGGCTGCACCAGCGGCGCCTGACCGTCCTCCAGGAACGTCTGGATCACCGGCCAGATATTGTACCCCTCCGGGCCCGTGGATGCGTCGTCCACCGCCACGCCGCCCAGGCCCAGCCGCTGCACCAGCTCCAGCTTGAAGCCGGTGCTGAACTCGTTCTCGATCCACACATCGTGCCGGCCGTCCTGCGCCTGGTACCAGTAGCGGACGCTGGCGGCCACGGCGTCCCAGAGGGGCGGCACGTTGTTGGGGCGGCGGAGGTACGGCGCCTCAATCTGCACCTCCGTCCCCGGCCGCACGGGCTCCGGCGTCTTCAGCTCCAGGTGGACCACGCGGCTCAGCGCCTCCAGCCGGCTCACCCGCTCCGCGCCGGAGGCGGTGCGGTCCACGCTCCAGGGCGAGACCACCAGGTACAGCTTCTTGGCCCCCACCAGGGCGCTGGCGTAGGCCAGCGCCGCCGGCATCTGCTCCCGGTACACTGCGGGGTCCTCCACCGGCAGCACCTTGACCACCTCCGCCGCCCGGCCGATGGCCTCCCAGTCGTACGCGCTGGTGTCCCACGTGCCGTCAGGCCGCCGGACGGGGGCGGGAAGCGTCACGGAGAGCATGCGGCCCTCCCGGTGCAGCTCCCGGCTGAGGGTGGTGATGAAGCCGGTGAACGGCTCCCGGAGCTCCGGCCGGACCCGCGTGTACCGGATGTCGATGCCGTCGAAGCCGGCGTCCCGGGCCAGGGCGGCCAGGCGCTGGGCGTGCTGGGTCCAGAGGGCCTCGTCCGAGAGGATCCGGTCCACGGCCGCGGCGGCCTCCTCCGTCCCGCCGTTGACGGAGGGCACCACCCGGAGGCCCGTGGCGTCCTCCGGCGCCGTGTAGCCTCCCGGCACCGCGCCGTCCGCCCGGGGCGTGAAGTCCCGCGGGCTGTAGAAGGAGAGGAGGCCCACGGCGTCCGGGTGGAGGGAGGCGCCGCTGGGCACCTCGCCGATGACCTTGACGCCGGCGTCCCCCTGGAGCAGGACGGCCACGTTCTCCGGCAGCCCCTCAAAGGCGGCGCTGACGGCCAGCCCGTCCTCCGTGGGCGTGGCCGGCCCCAGCAGGCGCCACTCCCCGCCCGCGTAGGTGTAGAAGCCGTAGGCCGCGCCGGGCTCCGCCCGCACGTCCAGGCGGACGGTGAGGCGCACCTGGCCCTGCACGTCGCCGGGCGCCTCCAGCCGCAGCAGCGGCGAGGCCGCCGTCAGCCCGGCCGGCAGGTCCTGCGGCTGGCCCAGCGCCTCCAGCTCCACGGGCCGGTCGCCGCCGCCCCCCAGGAGGAGCGAGAAGGGCGGCAGGAAGAGGAGGAAGAGGAGGAGCGCGGCCAGCACCACGGCGCCGCCGATGAGGAGGGGCCGGCGGTCCGGGATCCGGGGCGGCCTGCCCAGGTTGAAGGAGACGGGAGGCCGGGCACGGCGCCGCCGCGGCGGGCGGCCGCCGTCCAGCAGCCGGTCAAAGGGGCCGCCTCTGGCGGAGGAGAACGGTGTCTGCGGGGTCCGGTTCATGCTCTGACACGCGGCCTCACTGGCGGTCCGTGGAGCGCGTCAGCGCTCCCCCAGGGTGACGCGCACCACCTCCTGGCGGCCGCCGCGCAGGACCGTGAACGGCACGGTATCGCCCGGGCTGTACTGTTTCAGGAGGTTGTAGAAGCCGTGATCCTCGTCCAGCGGCGCGTCCGCCACCGTCAGGATGACGTCGCCGGGGGCCAGGCCGGCGCGGTCCGCGGGGCCGCCGGGCGCCACCTCCCGGATCAGGGCGCCGTACTGGATGGGCAGCCCGTCCGAGGGGCTGATCTCCTGGATCCGCACGCCGATGGACGGGCGCACCACGCGCCCCCGCTCCATGATCTCCCGGGCAATCTCCAGCACCGTGTTGCTGGGGATGGCGAACGCCACGCCCTCCACGGCCTCGCCGGAGGGGGTCTCCCGGATCACGGTGGTGGGGATGCCCACCAGGGCGCCGGCGGTGTTCACCAGGGCGCCGCCGCTGCTGCCGTGGTTGACGGCGGCGTCCGTCTGGATGAGGCCCTCCATGACGCCGTCCTGGCGGCGCCAGGTGCGGTCCAGGCCGCTCACCACGCCCACGCTCACGGCGCCGCGGAACACACCCAGCACGTCGCCGATGGCGATGACCCGCTGGCCGGGCGTGAGGGTATCGGAATCGGCCACGTCCACGGCGGTCAGCCCGCCGTCCTGGATCTTCAGGACGGCCAGGTCCGTGTAGGGCGCGTCGTGGCCCAGGATGGAGGCGGGGCGCTCCTCGCCGCTGGGCAGGATCACGGTCACCTCTTGGGCACCGCGCACCACGTGCTCGTTGGTGACCACGTAGCCGCGGGGGTCGATGATGACGCCGGAGCCGGCGGACGCAGACTCGATGACGCGCCCGCGGGAGTCGCGCTGGAGGGGGAGGTTGCTCAGGACGGTGACCACGGCGGGGCGGGCCTTCTGGACCGCCTGGATGACCGCCGAGTCCTCTTCAACGCTGAGTTGCGTGACGGACCGCGCCTCAGCGGGCGTGGTGGGATCGCCGTCCGTGCGCTCCCCGGCCACGTACCCGGCCACGCCGCCGGCAACGCCGCCCACGAGGGCGCCCAGCAGGACGGCGGCGACCACAAAAAGAAGGCCGCGTCGGGGCCGTTGCCATGCATCCATGCCTGTCCCCGATCCCGGCTTCAGGCGTGCCGGTGCGCGGCACGTCGGTGTGAGCAGGGAGGATTGTAGCATACCCGCCCTGAGGGGCGCAAAGCCGCGTCTTCACCTTTACAGCGGCGGCTCACCCGCTATATACTAGATGGGCCGAACCAGAGTGACTGAGGGCGCGGCGCCTCTCAGTCTCTCTTTTTTGGGTGAAGGAGGCCCTGATGCCGGAGAAAGGGGTTCCACTCACACGGGAAGGCTACGCCAAGCTCCAGCAGGAGCTGGAGTACCTGCGTACCGTGCGCCGCCATGAGGTTGCCGAGCTCATCAATGAGGCGCGCGGCATTGCGCAGGACATCAACAACGCCGAGTACGAGAACGCCAAGCGCGAGCAGGCCTTTGTGGAGGGACGCATCCTGACCCTGGAGAAGATGCTCCAGAACGCCATCCTCATCGACGAGGAGGAGGCCCACCACGCCACGCAGGTCCAGCTCGGCTCCACCGTCACCATCGCCGAGGACGGCGGCAAGCCCGTCAACTACACCATCGTGGGCAGCGCGGAGGCCAACCCCGCGGAGGGGAAGATCAGCAACGAGTCCCCGGTGGGCCGCGCGCTGCTGGGCAAGCGCGTGGGCGAGGTGGTGGAGATCCAGGTCCCGGCGGGCATCAAGCGCTACACCATCGTCCAGATCAGCTAGACCTCTCCGGCCGCTTGCACGACAATGGGGCGGGGGCGGAGCTCCCGCCCCCGCCGCGTCCGGCGGCGGAACGCCGGGCGCCCGCAGCAGGCACGTTGCCCATGACCGATCAGCCGTCCGAGTTCATGGCCCAACGCCTGGCCAAGCTGGCCCGCATGCGGGAGCGGGGCCAGGACCCCTACCCACCGCACTTCCGCCGCACCCACACGGCGCAGGAGGCGGCCGCCTCCCTGCTGGCCGCGGAGGCGGCGGGCCGGGAGACGGCCGGACCCGTAACGGTGGCGGGCCGCATCACCGCCGTGCGCGTCATGGGCAAGGCCAGCTTCCTGGACCTGCGCGACGGCAGCGGCCGCATCCAGGTCTACCTCCGGCGCGACGCCCTGGGCGACGCCGCCTACGACGGCCTGGCCGACCTGGACCTGGGCGACTTCCTGGGCGTGACGGGGACGCTGTTCCGCACCCGCACCCGGGAGATCACCGTGGAAGCCTCCGGCTACACGGTGCTGGCCAAGGCGCTCCGTCCGCCCCCGGAGAAGTGGCACGGGCTCCAGGACGTGGAGACCCGCTACCGCCAGCGTTACCTGGACCTCCTGGCCAACGAGGAGACGCGGGAGCTCTTCCGCGTCCGGAGCCGCGTGGTGGCCGCCGTCCGCCGGTTCCTGGACGAGCGCGGCTTCCTGGAGGTGGAGACGCCGGTGCTCCAGCCCAACGCCGGCGGCGCCGCCGCGCGGCCCTTCGTCACCCACTACAACGCCCTGGACCGGGAGTTCTACCTGCGCGTGGCCCTGGAGCTGCACCTGAAGCGGCTGCTGGTGGGCGGCTACGACAAGGTGTACGAGATCGGCCGGATCTTCCGCAACGAGGGCCTCTCCACCCGCCACAACCCGGAGTTCACCATGCTGGAGTCCTACGAGGCCTACACGGACTACCGCGGCGTGGCGGAGATGGTGGAGGAGTTGGTGGCGGCCGTGGCGGAGCAGGTGCTGGGCAGCCCCCGCGTGCCGCTGGGGGAGGGGGACCAGGTGGTGGACCTAACACCGCCCTGGCGCCGCCTCACCATGCGGGAGGCGCTCCTGGAGCACGCCGGCATCGACTTCGAGGACTACCGGGGGGACCCGGAGCGGCTCCGCGCCGTGGCACTGGACCGCGGGGTGCCCGTGACCGAGGAGATGGGCTGGGGCAAGCTCATCGATGAGCTGGTCTCCGCCTTCGTGGAGCCCAAGCTCATCCAGCCCACCTTCCTCATGGACTACCCGGTGGAGCTCTCGCCCCTGGCCAAGCGGAAGCCGGAGGACCCCAACCTGGTGGAGCGCTTCGAGCCGTTCTGCCTGGGGTTCGAGTTCGGCAACGCCTACACGGAGCTCAACGACCCCGTGGACCAACGGGAGCGCTTCCTGGAGCAGCTCCGCCTGCGGGCCGCCGGCGACCAGGAGGCGGAGCTCCTGGATGAGGACTTCCTGGTGGCCTTGGAGCACGGCATGCCACCCGCCGGCGGCCTGGGCATCGGCATTGACCGGCTGGTGATGATCCTCACCGGCCGCCGCTCCATCCGGGAGGTGATCCTCTTCCCCCAGCTTCGCACCCGGGACTGAGGCGGCACCACCGCGCCGTAACGCCGCCCGGCCGTCGGCGTTTCCCCTTCCGCGGGCCTCCAGCCCGCCCGCCGCCGCGCCGATACTGATCCTGGGACGGAGCCGTGCCACTGCCGGACTTCTACGAGGTGCTCCAGGTCCGCCCGGACGCGGACCAGGCGACCATCCGCGCCGCGTACCGTCGCCTGGCCAAGCTCTATCACCCTGACTTCAACCAAGACCCGGACGCGGCCCTCCGCATGCAGGAGGTCAACGCCGCCTACGAGGTGCTGGGCGACCGCGTCAAGCGCCGCAGCTACGACGCCGCCCGCGCCGTCCAGTTGGTGCTGGCGGGGGAGGCCGCCGCCCGCTGGGACCCGGCCCCGCCCTCCCAGCGGGAGCGGCCCCGCGGCGCCTACGAGCCGCCGGAGCTGACGGAGGCGGAGCGGCGGCGGCTGGCGGCCCGCTCTGAGATCCGGCGCCGCTGGCCCCGGCGCGACGCCCCCGCCGTGGCCCGGTGCTACCGCTGCGGCTTCCTCTGGTCCCTGCGCGGAGAGGCGGCGCCGCCCCGCTGCCCCTACTGCCGCCGCCGGGACTGGGACCGCTACCGGGTCTTCCAGTGCGTCCGCTGCGGCCACGTCTGGGACTCCTCCACCCTCCGCGGCGCCGCAACCGCCGTCTACCCCGCCTGCGTGCGGTGCGGCACGCTGGACTGGCACGCCCCCACCGTCCGCCGCCGGCGGCGCGCCGCGGCGGTCCGGCGGCTGCTGCGGGCGGCCCTCCGTCCCCCCGCCGCCGCCGTGCGGCTCCTGATCCTCCTGCTCCGCCCCTTCCGGCTCCTCCTGCGGCTGGCCGCCCGCGCCCTACTGGCGGCGGCCCGCGGCCTCCGGCACCTGGCCCGCGCCGTCGCGTCGCGGCTGCGCCGGGCCGCCCGTCGGGGCGCGTGGCTGCTGGCCCGCCGCGGGCCCCGCGTGCTACACTGGCCCCGGCGCGGCGGGCCCTGACCCGGCGCGGAGGTGCGTGTGGCGCGGCGAACGGAGCTGGCGAGCGGCGTGGTGGCCCTGGCGGCCGGGCTGGCCGCCCTGGCGTATCTGCTCCTGGCCCCTACCATGACCGCAGAGACGGCGACCGCAGGGCCGGACGGCGGCGTGATGGTGGAGCGGCGGACGGAGCGCCTGCTGGACGGCGGCGCGGAGCCGGCGGTGCTCCTGGTCCTGGCGCTGGCCCTGCTCCTGCTGCTGGGCGTGGCCGTCGGCGCGTACCTGCACGCCCGCCGCGGCGTGCCGTGGGGCCGGGGCCTGCTCTGGGCCTGCACCGCCGTCCTGCTGCTGGGCACCCTCCTCACAGGCCTGAGCGTCGGCCTCCCCTTCGTCCCCGCGGCGCTGGCGGCCTTCGTGGCCTCCGTGGCGGCCGCCGGCGGGGAGGGAGCGCCGCGCCGCCCGTCCGGGGAACCCGGCTAGCGCGGCCCGTCCCCCACCCTCAGCACCCGGAGCGGCGCCCATGCAGACGCACCTCACCGTGACCGGCTTCGTCGTCCACGGGAACCGGACCGTGCTCCGCTGGCACCGGAAGAACCAGATGTGGCTGCCGCCGGGCGGCCACGTGGACCCGGACGAAGACCCCCTGGAGGCCCTGCTCCGGGAGGTGAAGGAGGAGACGGGGCTGGAGGTGGAGGTCCTGCCGCCCCGGGAGCGGTTCACCGGCTGGGACCGGCCCCGGCAGATCCCGCCGCCGGTAACCATTCTGGTGGAGGAGATCCCGCCCATCGGCGAGGAGCCCGCCCACCGGCACGTGGACCTGATCTACTTCACCCGCGCGCTGGGCGATACGACCCTGCGGCCCAACCCACCGGACCTGGACACCCGCTGGGTGGACGAAGAGGAGGTCCGCCGCAACGAGGGGATGGCCGTGGGCGACTGCGGCCCGGCCATTCCCCTGGCGGCGGACGTGCGGGCCCTAGCGCTGGCGGCCATCGCCCGGGCCCGGGAACTGACGGCGGGGTGAGGCCCGGCTGCCGCCGCCCCGGCCGGTCTGCTATGCTAGGGGGGAGACCTCCATCCCGGACTGTTGGGACGCGCCCATGCTGAGCCTCCAGTACCTCCGTGAGCACGCCGACGAGGTCCGCGCGGCGCTGGCCACGCGCCACACGGACACCCCCCTGGACCAGATCCTGGAGCTGGACGCCCAGCGACGCAGCCTCCTGGCGGAGGTGGAGGCGCTGAAGGCGGAGCGCAACGCCGCCGGCAAGCGCATCGGCGCGGCGGCGGACCCCCAGGAGCGCCAGCGGCTCATCAACGCCATGCGCGGCGTGTCGGAGCGCGTGGACCGGCTGGACGCCGAGGTCCGGGAGGTGGAGGAGCGGCTCCAGGCGCTCATGCTGGAGATGCCCAACGTCCCCCACCCCCACGTGCCGCTGGGGGAGGGGGAGGAGGACAACGTGGTGGTCCGCCAGTGGGGGGAGCCGCCCGCGCTGGACTTCCAGCCCAAGCCCCACTGGGACCTGGGCGAGGCCTTGGGCATCATCGACTTCGAGCGCGGGGTGAAGCTGGCCGGCTCCCGGTTCTACGTGCTGCGGGGCCTGGGCGCCCGGCTGGAGCGGGCGCTGATCCAGTTCTTCCTGGACGTCCACACCCGGGAGCACGGCTACACGGAGCTCTACCTGCCCTACCTGGTCCGGGAGGACGTGCTGGTGGGCGCCGGCCAGCTCCCCAAGTTCCGGGAGGAGCTGTACCGGGACGTCCAGGGCGAGCTCTGGCTCATCCCCACGGCGGAGGTCCCCATCACCAACCTCCACCGGGACGAGATCCTGCCCGCGGACGCCCTGCCCCTCAACTACGTGGCGTACACCCCCTGCTTCCGGCGGGAGAAGATGAGCGCCGGGCGGGACGTGCGGGGCATCAAGCGCGTCCACCAGTTCGACAAGGTGGAGATGTACAAGATCGTCCGGCCGGAGGAGTCGGACCGGGCGCTGGAGGACCTGCTGGCGGACGCGGAGGACCTCTGCCGGCGGCTGGGCATCCCCTACCGGGTGGTGCAGCTCTGCACCGGCGACCTGGGCTTCGCCATGGCCATGACGTACGACATCGAGATGTGGGCGCCCGGCCAGGGCGAGTGGCTGGAGGTCTCCTCCTGCTCCAACGCCACGGACTTCCAGGCCCGGCGGGCCAACCTCCGCTTCCGGCGCGGGCCCGGCGCCCGGCCCGAGTTCGTCCACACCCTGAACGGCTCCGGGCTGGCGCTGCCCCGCGTGGTCATCGCCATCCTGGAGAACTACCAGCAGCCGGACGGCTCCGTCCGCGTGCCGGAGGTCCTCCAACCCTACATGGGCACGGACGTCATCCGCTGACCGCCCCCCTCAGACCTCGATGAAGGCCACGTCCACCGCCGTGTGCACCAGGCCCGGCGCCAGGATGGAGCGCGTGCGCAGGTACAGGTAGCCGAAGGCCAGCCCGCCGGCCGTCTGCACCGCCAGGCAGCGGGCCAGGATGGCCGGGGCGTCCGGGCCCACGGCCTCCCAGTTGGCCCCCACGTGGGCCAGCCCGAAGAGGAGCGCCTGGGCCGCCAGGCCGCCGGCGGGGCCCAGGAAGACCTCCAGCCGCGGCTGGAGGATGCCCCGGTACAGCACCTCCTCCGTGAACCCGGCGGAGAGCGCCACCACCAGCGCCAGGAGCGGCAGGGGGAGCTGCCGGTCCACCGGACCGTGCCCCAGCACGGCGATGGCCGCAGCGGCGGCCGCGGCGTACGCCAGGCCCAGCCGGACCCCGGCCGCCCGCAGCCCCAGCGCGGCGGGCGCGTAGCCCATGAGGCGCGCCGCCGCCAGCGGCGCCAGCGCGAAGGCCGCCGCGTTGTGGGGCAGGCCCAGCACCAGCAGGCCGCCGGCGCTCAGGCGCTCCAGCCCCAGCGCGCCCAGCCAGGGCCGGGCCAGACCCTCCAGCAGGTTGGCCAGGGGCAGGTAGCCGGGGATGGCCAGCGGCACCGGGTACCGCCGCACCTGCACCAGCGCGTAGGCCAGCAGCAGGCAGTACCCGCCAAAGAGGCAGAGCTCCAGCCGCGGCCGGCGCACGGGCGGTTGTGCCTCGGGCGGTGCCGGAGGCAGGAGGCGGGCCGTAGCCAGGATGGCCGCCACCCCGGCCAGTTGCAGCAGGAGCAGCCGCGGCTCCGCGGCGGGCAGGACCCGGCGGTCCACCTCCAGCCCGTAGACGGTCCCGCCGGCCACCAGCGCCAGGACCGCCGCCACCATCAGCCGCTCCCGCGCAGGCACCGGACGCCGGGCCGCGGCCCGCACGGGCAGGGGGGCGAACCGGACGGCCGTCGCAGGCCGGGGAGCACGCACACGCACCAGACCTGCACCCTCCTGCCGCCCCGGGGCGTCCCCGCCGCCTCCCTCACCTCCAGTGAAGCGGAGGGCGGCAGCGGCGCCATCCACCGTTCGGTTGATCCGGCCCGGCGCAGGAATTTTGTTCGTACGTGTGCAGATGGGGTAGACTGGGGGTACACGCCGCTCGCCAGCGGGCCGCGGGGGTGAGAGCCGTGCGCATCCTTGCCATCGACGTGGGGACCGGGACCCAGGACATCCTGCTCCTGGACACGGACCAGCCGGTGGAGAACAGCGTGAAGATGGTGATGCCGTCCGCCACGGAGGTGGCGGCGCGACGCATCCGGCGCGCCACCCGGGAGGGACGCGCGGTGCTGCTCACCGGCGTGACCATGGGGGGCGGGCCGTGCCACTGGGCGCTGGAGGAGCACCTGCGCCAGGGGCTGAAGGCCTACGCCACCGTGGAGGCGGCGAAGACCTTCGACGATGACCTGGCGGTGGTGGCCAGCATGGGCGTCACCGTGCTGAGCGACGACGAGGCCCGGCGGCTGCGCGGCGTGGAGCGGGTCACCATGAAGGACCTGGATCTCCCCGCCATCCGCAGCGCCTTCGCCGGCTTCGAGGTGCCGCTGGAGATCGACGGGCTGGCGGTAGGCTGCCTGGACCACGGCGAGGCGCCGCCCGGCTACTCCGACCGGCTGTTCCGCTTCGACCACCTGCGGAGCGTGGTGAGCCAGTGGAACGACCTCCGCGCCTTCGCCTACACGCCGGAGACGGTGCCGGTCTACCTCACCCGCGCCCGGGCCATGCTCTCCTGCATTGACGTGGACGTGCCGGTGGCGTTCCTGGATACGGGCCCGGCAGCGGCGCTGGGCGCCCTCCAGGACCCCCAGGTGGCGCGCCACGAGGAGCAGGTGGTGGTGAACTTGGGCAACATGCACGCCCTGGCCTTCTACCTGCGCGGCACCCACGTCCGCGCCCTGTACGAGCACCACACGGGGCTGCTGGAACCGGGGGAGATCGAGCGGCTGACGGAGGGGCTGGTGGCCGGGACGCTCTCCCATGAGGAGGTCTTCGCCCACCACGGGCACGGCGTGTACTACGCGGAGCCGGTGAACGGCGGCGCGCCGCTGGTGGCGGTGACGGGGCCCCAGCGGGGCAAGCTCAAGGGCAGCCGCCTCCAGCCGTACTTCGCCACGCCCCACGGCGATATGATGATCAGCGGCTGCTTCGGGATGGTGCAGGCCTTCGCGGAGCGGTACCCGGAGCACCGGGAGGAGATCGAGCGGGCGCTGCTGGCGTGACCGCCGCCGGGCCGGACACACGACGAGGCGGCCCCCAGTGGGGCCGCCTCCTTGCGTGCGGGCGACGAAGGCCGCGCGGTCAGCCGTGGAAGAGCGCCGCCAGCAGGTTGCCGCGCAGCGGGATCTCCGTGACGTCCAGCGACTCCGGGAAACCGGCCATGTACCGCCAGGCCCGCAGGCCGTCCACCCGGATCTTGTGCTTGCGCAGCAGGTCCCGCACCTCAAAGGCGTTCTGGAGCGGCACGTACAGGTAGAAGGCCACGCTGTCCAGCGCCGCGAAGGAGCGCCACTTCTCCAGGGTGTCCTCCGCCTGGAGCGACTCCGTGGTCTCCACCTCGCCGATGATGACCGGCCGGTGGACCCGCCACTCCATGACCACCAGGTCCGGCAGCAGCTTCTCGCCCGCGGGCGTCTCGATGGCCATCTGGGGCAGGGGCCGGTTGGTGAAGGTGCGGAGCTCCGGGTGCTCCTCGTTGGGGAACCGGAAGCGGGTGGCGGCCAGGTCCCGCACCGCCTGGTCGTGAGCCGCCTTCTTCCAGCCGCGCGGCTCCTCCACCACCACGGCGGCGGCTTCGGCGGCGCCGTCGGCGGCGGGGGCGCCGCCCTTGGCCTGCTGGACGGCCGCCTTCTTGGCCGCCGCCTGCTTCTTCAGCTCCGCCAGCCGCCGCTCCCGCTCCTCCGGCGTCTCTGCCCGGCCCTGCCGGGCCGCCTCCGCCTTGGCCCGCGCCGCGGCCACGCGGGGATCAACGCTGTCAGCCATGGACCACGTCACCTCCCGGCCGCCGGCGCCCGCTGGTGGGACCGCGGCCTGCGGGATCTGGGCTCGCTTCCGACTACTGTTATAGAGGACGGCGGCGTTACGGTCCAGGGCGCGGGCTCTTTACCCTTTCGCAACACCCGGCGGGCCCGCGCGTCGTATCGTCAAGAGGGGGCCGGAGCCCGGCCCGCTGCACGCCATGCATCACAGGCTTGTCCGCACACTCCTGCTGGTAGCCCTGCTGGGCCTTTCGCCCCTGGCGCTGCTGCTCCCCGCGGTGGGCGTCTCGGCCATTTCGGGACCCCCGGGGAGCACGGTGGACGGCGGCGCCGCCGTCGCGGCGCCGGTCCAGCCCCGTGCCCCGCACCCAACCGGTCGCCCGCCCGCCAGCTGGGCGGTGGGAGCCGCCGTGGCGCAGGCCGTGGCGGACCGGGAGGGCCGGGTGGCCGTGGCGGTCTACCAGCCCTCCACGGGGATTGGCTGGGCACGGGACGGCCGCGCCCCGTTCCCGGCGGCCAGCACGGCCAAGCTCCTGCTGCTGGGCGCGACCCTCCAGCGGGCGGCGGCAGAGGACCGGGACCTGACCGCCTGGGAGCGGAGCCTGCTGGAGCCCATGATCCGGGCCAGCGATAACGACGCTGCGGACGCCCTCTACAGGGAT
This sequence comes from Dehalococcoidia bacterium, assembly GCA_036564075.1. Taxonomy (GTDB): domain Bacteria; phylum Chloroflexota; class Dehalococcoidia; order DATCLE01; family DATCLE01; genus DATCLE01. The sequence continues at coordinate 14,431 of DATCLE010000182.1, read as the reverse complement.
CTGACGCCGGAGGCGGTGCAGGCGTACGCGGAGGGTGCCGGCCTGCGGGGCACGGCCGTGGATCTGGAGGGGTCATGGGGGCTGTCCCAGGTCACAGCGGCCGACCTGGTCTTGGCCCTGGATGACCTGCGCCGGTGCGAGCGGTACCCGCAGCCGCTGTGCGACTACGCCATGGACCTGCTGCTGAGTCCGGAGCCCTTCGTGGACTGGGGCGTTGGGGACGGTGTGCCGGACGGGACGGCGGTGGCCTTCAAGAACGGCTGGCTGCCCAGCGATGACGGCAGCTTCTGGTACGTCCACGCCGCGGCGCTGGTGACGCCGGCGGAGGCGCCGGACCGGGCGTACCTGGTGAGCATCCTGACGGAGTACCCGGCGGAGCTGGGCCTGGAGTACGGACAGGAGACGCTCCGGCTGGTCTCGGCCGCCGTCTGGGAGGCGCTGGCGCGGCCCTAGGCTTCCCGCCCCTGGAGGCGGTCCAGGAGGCGCACCAGCTCATCCGCGCCCAGGGGACCGCCGACGGGCCCGCGGGCGTACCGGACCACCCGATCCGGCCCCACCACGACCATGGCGGGCGCCGGCGCCGCTCCGCCGTCCGGCTCCGCCAGGCCGTACGCCTGGTGGGCGGTGCGGTCCGGGTCAGCGGCCGCGGGGAAGGTCAGCCCCTCCTCATCCACCCGCGCCCGCAACTGGTCCAGGGGCTGGGCAGCCACCACCGCCACCTGGCCGCCGTGGCGCTGGAGTTCCTGCTGGGCGCCCTCCAGCTCCTGGAGGTGCGGGTGGAACCGGGGCTCCAGGCCGTGCGGGTAGAACTCCAGGATCAGGTACTGGTTGCCCACGCGGTCGTACAGCTCGAAGCGCTCCGGGGTCCGGGCCCCGGCAGCGGTAGTCTCCACGTTCTGGAGGACGACGTTGGGCGCCACGTCGCCCGGGCGCACCGCCGGCATGGTTCACCTCCCGTGCGGGGCTCACGGGGCGATCCTGGCCCGGCCGGCGTCCGGGCTCAATAGCCCGCGCGGGGCATGGCGGTGGAGGCGGCGGGCCGCCGTGGGGTATACTCGAAGGCGGAGGGGTGCCGGAGCGGCCGAACGGAGCGGTCTTGAAAACCGCCGTCTGCCTCGTGCGGACCGTGGGTTCGAATCCCACCCCCTCCGCCACAGCCTTCTGTGGTGCGGGTTCCAGCCCGCCCGTCCTCTGCAGCTTGCGCGGGCTGGCCGCCCACTACAGCCGTAGGCGCAGCCGCGAAGAGCGCATTGACCGCCGCGCCGCCTGACGCCGCGCCGGACGGCGGCGCCCACCCGCCACCGTCCGGGTAACCCGTCCAGCGCCGCACCTACCGGCAGGAATACGCCGGAATGGGTAGGCGCCGCCGGTTCTCCATCTGCTACGTCTGTCCCATCACCCCGACGCACCCCGGGAAAGGTCCGGCACCGCCGTGGACGTCAGCGCACCGGGCACGGGCGCCCAGGCCCAGGACGGCATGAGTCCCGCCCCGCTGCGGGATCGCGCCGTGCGCGACCTGGCGGTCTCCGTGGTGATCCCCACCTACCGCCGTGACGACGCCCTCCGCCGCTGCCTGGAGGGCGTCGCTGCCCAGGAGTTCCCCCGGGACCGGTTCGAGGTCATTGTGGTGGACGACGCGCGCTCCGCCACCGCCGCCGCCGTGGTGGCCGCCGTGGCCGCCCGCCACCCGGACCTCCGCCTCCACCTGCTCCCCGGCCCCGGGCGCGGGCCGGCCGCGGCCCGGAACATCGGCTGGCGGGCGGCCGAGGGCGAAGTGGTGGCCTTCATCGACGACGACGCCTACCCGGCGGATGCCACCTGGCTCCGGGAAGGGTCCGCGCCCTTCGCGGACCCCGCGGTGGTGGGCGTCTGCGGGACCGTCCGCGTCCCGGCGGACGACCCGCCCACAGACTACCAGCGCAACGTCCGCCACCTGGAGGCCGGCGGCTTCATCACCTGCAACGCCTTCTACCGCCGCTCCGCGCTCCAGCGGGCCGGCGGCTTCGATGAGCGGTTCACAGCGCCGTTCCGGGAGGACAGCGACCTCCACTTCCGCATCGAGTCCGGCGGCGGCGTGCTGACGGCCAACCCGCGGGCCGCGGTGGTGCACCCGGCGCCGCCGGGCCGCTTCGGCGTCTCGCTGCGGCTCCAGCGGTACAGCATGTACAACGCGCTCCTGTACAAGAAGCACCCGGAGCGGTACCGGCGGGAGCTCCAGCGGCTGCCGCCGCTCCACTACTACGCCATGGTGGGCCTAGCCCTGGGTGGGAGCACCCTCCTCCTGGCCGGGCAGCCCGGCTGGGCTGCAGCCTGCTTCGTGCCGTGGGCCGTGCTGCAGGGGGCCTTCTTCTACCGTCGCGCCCGGGGCACCTCCCACCGCCCCCGGCACCTCCTGGACCTGGCCGTCACGTCGCTCCTCATCCCGCCGCTCAGCGTCTTCTGGCGCCTCTACGGCGCCGTCCGCTACCGGGTGCTGTTCATCTGAGCCGGGCCTTCCGCCCGCCGCAGCACCCCTTCCGCCGCCGCCACGGCCTCCTCCACCGTCACCGCTGCCAGGCACGGGTAGCCCACCGGGCACTCGTCGTAGCCGCAGGGGCGGCACGGCACCGGTCGCGCCAGCACGGCGTGCGGGCCGCCGGCCGGGGGCGCCCACCGCCACGGGTCCGTCCCGCCGAAGACCGTCACCGAAGGGACGCCCAGGGCGTACGCCACGTGCGCCGGCCCGGAGTCCGTGGTCAGCAGCACGGCCAGCCGCGCCAGCACCGCCCCCAGGACCGGCAGCGTGGTGCGGCCGGCCAGGTTCAGGCAGGGCGGCCCCGCCGCCCGCGCCACCGCGTCCGCCAGCGGTCGCTCCCCCGGACCGCCCAGGACCACCACCGTGCCGCCCTCCCGTGCCCGGAGCGCCGCCGCCGCGGCCCCGAAGCGCTCCGGCGGCCACCGCTTGGTGGCCTCCGTACCCGCCGGATGCACCCCCACCAGGGGCCGCGGCGCGCCCGCCAGCAGCGACGCCGCGACATGGTGGTCCTCCGGCCACAGCGGGAACTCCGGACGCCGGCCCCGGGGCGGCGCGCCCAGGAACGCCGCCAGCGCCAGCGGCCGCTCCACCTCCGGCAGCCCCTCCGGCAGCGGGAGGGCGGCGTCCAGCAGGCCCGGTCCGTCCCCCGGCCGCACGAAGCCCGCCGTAACCCGCGCGCCCAGCATGAGCGTGAAGGGGTTGGCGTAGACCCCGGAGCCGTGCATCTGGAGCGCCAGGTCAAAGCGGCGCGCCTGCATCCGGCGGAAGAACCGGGCGGCCCGTCGCGCGTCGAACCACTGCTCCGCGATGCCAGGGAAGCCGGGGAACGGCTCGAAGGCGTCCAGGTGGGGAGAGCGGGCCACCAGGTCGCGGGCAAAGGGGAGGCCCACCAGGGTGATGCGGGCGCCGGGCAGGGCGGCCCGCAGCGCGCGGAAGGCCGGCGTGGCGCACACCACGTCGCCGATGCGGGAGGCGCGGACCACGGCCACCTCCCGGGGCGGCTCCGGCAGCCGCCGGAGGAGGCCGGGCTGGAACGGATCGCTCACGGTACGGCCGGGGCGGGGCTCAGAAGGTGCCCCGGTAGGCGGCGCAGCCGCGGCAGACGGGGTGCGGGCGTCCGGTGACCAGCCCCTCCCGGAAGCGCCGGAAGGCCTCCCCCTCCCAGACCTCCCGGAAGGACACGGCGTGCACGTTGCCCATGGCCGCCCGGTCTGAGCCCATGACCATGCAGCACGGCTGCACCGTCCCGTCGTAGCCCACGTAGGCGGCGCGCCACGGCCAGTCGCAGCCCACGGGGGTGCCGTCCACCTCCGCCCGGGCGGGCCGCGGCGCCAGCGCGGGCAGGCGCAGGTGGACGCCCTCCCAGGCGGCCACATCCCGCGCCTGCTCCAGGACCGTCTCCACCTCCTCCCGCGGGAGCCCCGCCACCGTCTGCTCCGCGGCGTAGCGGGCAATGGCGGCGTACGCCTCGTCCGGGGCGTCGGAGAAGTCGTGGGAGAGGCCCTGGACGAAGACCCGCGGGATGCCCCAGCGCGCGGCGCGCTCCACCACGGCGGGCAGCTCCCGGAGGTTCCGGCGCATCAGCACCATCACCAGGGAGACCTCCGGCCGCACGGCGCGCCGCTCCCGCAGGAGGCGCACGAACCCCGTGACGTTGCGCTCCACCGTCTCCCAGCGGGCGCCGTCCCGCACGAACTGGTACGTCTCCGGGGAGGCGCCGTCCACGGAGACGTGCAGCCAGTCCAGTCCCGCTTCGATGAGCCGGGCACCGTTGGCGGGGGTAAGGAGGGTGGCGTTGGTGTTGAACCCCACGGTGATGCCCCGCTCCCGGCAGTACGCCACCATGCGGAAGAGGTCCGGCGCCAGGAGCGGCTCCCCCAGGCCCTGCAACGTCACGTCCCGGACCTCCGGCAGCTCCTCCAGCAGCCGGCGGAACGTCTGGAAGGGCATGGAGGCGGAGCGGCCCAGCGCCGGGCGGTAGCGCACCAGGCACATGCGGCACCGGAGGTTGCAGGAGCCGGTGACCTCCACCTGGAGCGACCGGGGCGGCGGCGGCCGTGTGAGGTCGCTGTGGGGCATGGCAGGCCCCCTTCCTCATGCTGGCTCCATGCTGCGCGCCGTCCCGGAGCCGGCCAATAGCCCGATCGGCGGAGCCGGGCGGGGGCGCCGCCGCGTACCATGGGCGCACCAGCGGGGCTTCCGGGAGAGGATATGGACGTCCTGGGCATCAACGCCGCCTTCCACGACTCCTCCGCCGCCCTCCTGCGGGACGGCGTCCCGGTGGCCGCCGCGGAGGAGGAGCGGTTCACCCGGGTGAAGCACGCCAAGCGGCCCGTGCCGTTCCTCTCCTACCAGCTTCCGTTCCACACCATCCACTACTGCCTGCGGGAGGCCGGCATCCCGCTGCGGCGGGTGGACCGCATCGCCTACTCCTTCGACCCGTCCATCAGCCTGGCGGGCCGCGACCCCGCCGCCGTGACCCTGCCGCTGGAGCCCAGCCGCCAGCCCCGGACCGACGGCCTGGGCGCGTGGGACCCGCTCTTCTTGGCGGGCATCGTCAACGCGCCGCGCTTCCTGGTGGGCGATGCGCCCCACGGCCTGCGGGACATGCTGGAGGGGGTCGCCTCGCCCGCGGACCTGCCGCCGTTCGAGTTCGTGGAGCACCACCTGGCCCACGCCGCCTCCGCGTACTACGTCTCCGGCTTCCAGGAGGCGGCCATCCTGACGCTGGACGGCCGGGGGGAGCAGACCACCACGCTGCACGCCGCGGGCCGTGGCCCCGCCATCGAAAAGATCCAGGAGGTGGCCTTCCCGCACTCCCTGGGCCTCCTGTACGAGCACGTGACGGCCTACCTGGGCTTCCTCCCCAGCAGCGACGAGTACAAGGTGATGGCCCTGGCCTCCTCCGGCTCCCACCGGCTGGTCCCGCGGTTCCGGGAGCTGGTGGAGCTGGGCGAGGACGGTCGCTACCGGGTGACGTACGCGGACCTGGAGGCGGAGTTCGGGCCGGCAAGGCGGCCGGGAGGGCCACTGGAGGCGCGCCACCTGGACGTGGCGGCGGGGGTGCAGCGGGTGCTGGAGGAGCGGGTGCTGGGGCTGGCCCGCTGGCTGCACGGCCGGACCGGCCTGCCGGACCTCTGCCTGGCGGGCGGTGTGGCCCTGAACTGCGTCATGAACGCCCGCCTCCGGGACGAGGGGCCGTTCCGGCGGATCTTCGTGCAGCCGGCGGCGGGCGACGCGGGCACGGCGCTGGGGGCGGCCTACGTGGTGGACGCCCGGGAGCGCCGGGAGGCGCCGCCCTTCACCATGACCCACGCCTTCCTGGGCCCCGCCTACGACGAGGCCCGCATCCGCCGCGCGCTGGAGTTCGCCCGGCTGCCCTACCGCACGCCGGAGGACATTGCGGAGGCCACGGCCGGGCTGCTGGCGGCCGGCCGCGTGGTGGGCTGGTTCCAGGGCCGGATGGAGTTCGGGCCGCGGGCGTTGGGGGCGCGCAGCATCCTGGCCAGCCCCACGGACCCGGCCATGCAGGACCGGCTAAACGCCATCAAGGGCCGGGAGGAGTTCCGGCCGGTGGCGCCGGCGGTGCTGGAGGAGCACGCCGGCCGCTACTTCCAGCCGGGCGATCCCTCGCCGTTCATGCTGTTCGTCTGCCGGGTGCGGCCGGAGCGGGCGGCGGAGATCCCGGCCGTGCGGCACGTGGACGGCACCGCCCGCATCCAGACCGTCTCCCGGCGGGAGGCGCCGCTCTTCCACCGGCTCATCCGGGCCTTCCACCGGCGGACGGGCGTGCCCATGGTGGTGAACACCTCCTTCAACACCCGGGGGCAGCCCATCGTCTGCACGCCGGAGGACGCGCTGGCGTGTTTCGCCACGTCGCCGCTGGACGCGCTGGCCATCGGCCCCTTCCTCCTGACCAAGCCGCTCTGATCCCCAGCGCACGCCACCCTTCACCGGAGGTGATCGTCATGCATGACGTGTTCCGCAGGTTCGCCCACAGGACGTCGGAGGTGGTCGGCTCGCCGTGGGCGTTCATGGCCGCCGTGGCCGTCATCGTGGTCTGGAGCGTGCTCGGTCCTCTGGAGGGCTTCTCGGACACCTGGCAACTGGTCATCAACACGGGCACCACCATCGTCACGTTCCTCATGGTCTTCCTCATCCAGAACACACAGAACCGGGACGCCCGGGCCGTGCACCTCAAGCTGGACGAGCTGCTGCGCTCCCTGCACGACGCCCGGACGGCCATGATCGACCTGGAGGAGCTGCCGGACGAAGAGCTGGAACGCCTGCAACGGCAGTTCCAGCGGCTCCGCCACTCCCGACAGACGGAGGGTGGATGAGGGCGGGCGCGGGCGGCCGCCCCTGTCCGGACGGGGGATGCCGCCCCCGGCCGGACATCCCACACTGGAGTGCCGAAGGACGCACGGGGCGACTGGCCGGGCCGCAGGGCCGGCAGCCACCCCCGTTCTGTATCTCAGGAGGTAACGCGTGACCGTCATGGGAGTGGTCGGGTACGGCGTCGTCGGTCAGGCCACGGCGCACCTCTTCGGAGGCGCGGCGGTCTACGACCCCGCCAAAGGGTTCGACGATCCGGCGGTCCTGGCGGACTGCCCGGTGATCTTCCTCTGCGTCCCCACCCCCACCGTCCACGGCCGGAACGACCTCTCACTCCTGCACCACGCGCTGGCGGCCCTGGCCCCCGTGCTCCGGGAGGGCCAGGTCCTGGCGGTGCGGTCCACGGTGCTGCCGGGCACGATGCGCGCGCTGGGGGCGCGGTACCCCCGCCTGCGCTTCGCCGCGAACCCGGAGTTCCTCCGGTCGCACCGCGCGTTCCAGGACGCCCTCCGCCCCTACCGTACGGTGGTGGGCGCCGACGACCCCGGCACGGCCGAGGCGGTGGTCCGGGCGTACCGGGCGCGGCTCCCGGCCGACACGCCCTTCGTGGTCACTGACAGCGTCAGCGCGGAGCTCATCAAGTACGCGGCCAACGCCTTCCTGGCCACCAAGATCGCCTACGCCCACGAGGTCTGGGCGGCGGCGCAGCGCCTGGGCGCGGACTACGGCGCCGTGTCCACGGCGCTGGGCCTGGACCCCAGGATCGGCGCCGGGGAGGAGCTGGTGGTGGACCCGGACGACCCGGGCTTCAGCGACGAGTGCCTACCGAAGGACCTGGCGGCCTTCGTGACCTTCCTGGCAGAGCTAGGGCTCCCCGCGCGCCTGCCCAGGGCCGCCGGCGCCGTGAACGACGCGGTGCGCGGCCGGCAGGACCCGCTGGCCGGCGTGGGGGAGGAGGGGTAGCGGGCTACCGTCAGGCGGAGCGGGCGGCCAGGGCCGCGCGGAACGCGGCCGCCGTCTCCCGGAGGCCGCGGTCCAGCGGGACGCGCGGCTCCCAGCCGTACCGCGCCCGCATCCGCCCAATGTCCGGCCGGCGGCGGGCAGGGTCGTCCGCGGCGGGCGGGAGGTGGACCACCCCGCCACCCCCACCGGTGACGGCCAGCACCCGCTCCGCCAACTCCCGGACCGTCACCTCCTCCGGGTTGCCCAGGTTGAGCACCTCGCCGTCGGCGGCGGGGTCCAGGGCCACCAGGAGCAGGCCCTCCACCAGGTCCGTCACGTAGCAGAAGGAGCGGGTCTGGGCGCCGTCGCCGTGGATCGGGAGTGGGCGGCCGCGCAGCGCCGCCGTCACGAAGGTGGGGACGGCGCGGCCGTCATCCGGGCGCATCCCCGGCCCGTAGGTGTTGAAGATGCGCACCACGGCGGCCGGCACGCCGCGGGCCCGCCGGTACGCCGTCACCAGCGCCTCGCCGAACCGCTTCGCCTCGTCGTAGCAGGAGCGGGGGCCGGTGGGGCTGACGCGGCCGGGGTACGTCTCCCGCTGCGGGTGCTCCTGCGGGTCCCCGTAGACCTCCGAGGTGGAGGCGAAGACGAAGCGGGCACCGGCGGCGGCCGCCAGCTCCAGCAGGCGCTCCGTGCCGGCGCTGTTGGCCCGCAGCGTCTCCAGCGGGAACCGCCGGTAGTCCGCCGGCGAGGCGGGGGAGGCCAGGTGGAGGACCAGGTCCACCGCCAGGTCCGGCGCCCGCGCCGCGTCCGCCTCCACGAAGGTGCAGCGCGGGTGGGCCGCCAGCCGCGCCGCGTGGGCCCGCTGGCCCGTCAGCAGGTTGTCCAGGCAGACCACATCGTGCCCGCGCCGCAGCAGTTCGGCGCAGACGTGGCTGCCCAGGAAGCCGGCGCCGCCCGCCACCAGGACTCGCACCGTCACGCCCTCCCGCCCGGCGGCGGGGCCGGCAGCGCGCCGTCACCGGCCGGACCTCCACCGGCGCGCAGCGGGGCGGGGGGCCGCCCCACGCCGTGGTAGCGGAGGCCCGCCGCCTCCACGGCCGCCCGGTCCGCCGCGTTGCGGCCGTCGTACACCAGGTCGCCGGCCATGGCGGCGCGGACGGCGGCCCAGTCCGCGGCGCCGAACTCCGGCCAGTCCGTCAGGATGGCCACGGCGTCGGCGCCGCGGGCAGCCGCCAGCGCGCTCCCGCAGAGCACGGCACCGGGGAGCTCCAGGCGGCCTGACGGCACCGCGGGGTCATAGGCGCGGATCAGGGCGCCCCGGCGCCGCAGCAGCTCCACCACCTCCAGCGCCGGGGAGTTCCGCAGGTCGTCCGTGCCGCCCTTGAAGGCCAGGCCCCAGGCCGCCACCACGCGGCCGGCCAGCGTCCCCAGGTGGCACCGGAGGGCGTCCACCGCGTGCTGCCGCTGCGCCTGGTTGGCGGCCTGGACCGCCGCCAGCACCGGCATGGCCGTCCCGGCCGCCGCCGCCGTCCGGGCCAGGGCCGCTACGTCCTTGGGCAGGCAGCTCCCCCCGTAGCCGATGCCGGGCGTGAAGAACGCCCGGCCGATGCGCGGGTCCATGCCCGCGCCCGCCGCCACGGCGTCCACCTCCACGCCCAGGCGCTCGCACAGGCGGGCCACCTCATTGACGAAGGAGAGGCGGGTGGCCAGGAAGGCGTTGGCCACGTGCTTGATGAGCTCCGCCGTGCGAAGGTCCGTGGCCAGCACCGGCGCGCCCAGCGGCGCGTACAGCGCCGCCACCCGCATGGCGTCCTCCCGCCGCTCCGCGCCCACCACCACCCGGTCCGGGTGGAAGAAGTCCCGGACGGCGGTGCCCTCCCGCAGGAACTCCGGGTTGACCACCACCCGCGGCCGCCCCGGCAGCCCCGCCATCGCCTCCGCGGTCCCCACGGGCGCCGTGCTCTTGATCACCAACAGCGGGGGTTCGCGCCCGCCGGGGGCCGGGGGGAGCGCCAGCACCTGCCGGGCGGCGGCCTCCACGCCCAGGCCGTCCACGTCCGCCCCGGCGGGCGGGGGTGTGTCCACGCAGAGGAAGAGGAACTCCGCGCCGGCGGTCGCCTCCCGGTGGGAGGTGGTGAAGGCCAGCCGACCCTCCCGCAGCCCGGCCCGCAGCAGGTCCCCCAGGCCCGGCTCCAGGAACGGCGAACGGCCCGCGGCCAGGCTTCGCACCCGGCCGGCGTCGGTGTCCACGCCGGCCACGCGGCAGCCCAGCGCCGCCAGGCCCGCGGCGGTGACGGCGCCCACGTGGCCGCAACCCACCACCGCCACGGGCGGCCCGCCGCCGGCCGCCGGCCCACGACCGTTCCCCCTCCCCGCCGTGCCGGGTCCGTGCCCCAAGGCCGTCCATTCCTCCGCTGCGGGGCTACGCTCCGTCCGGAGCGCTACGGCGGGGTGCGGTGCGTCAGTATACGACGCGCCGCCCGCCCTCCGCTTTAGCCCGATGGAGTAATAGGGAGGCGGGCTGGGAAGCGATGGGCCAGGACCGGCTTAGAGGGACCACGTGGCGCCGGTGGGAGGAGCGGGCAGGGCTCCTGCGGTGGTCAGGGTCGCCCCATGGGAAGTGGGATGGAGAAGCACGGGCAGTCGACCGTCGGGAAGATCGCGCCCGCGTACAGGGTGCCGTCCGGGGCCAGGGCCAGGGAGATCCGGCCGCCGCCTCCCTGGAACGCCAGGATAACCCAGTGGTACGACGACGCCGGGCCGATGGGTTCGCCCGCGGCCACCGGCCCCGGGCGGCAGGGGTCCGGTGGCGCCGCATCCGCCGGGAAGCCGCCGCGCCGGAACTCCAGGTGCAGCCCCTCCGTCCGCAGGAGCAGGGCACCGTCCGGCAGGCAGAACAACTCGCCATCCGCGGGCGCCGTCAGCGGGCGGCCCTGGTCCAGGGGGCCGGTGGCAGGGAGATAGTGACCCGAGCAGAGCCCCTGGCGCCCGCAGTCCGTCCACGCGGCGGCGGAGCCCTCCACCGGCAGCCGCCCGATGGTTTCCGCGCGGCTCAGGTCCAGCACCTCGCCCGTGGCCGGGTTCACCACAGCGGAGGGCGGCACCGGCTCCGGGCCGGCGTAGAGGTAGCCGGCCGCGTCCAACGCCATGGGGTGGGGCCGGCCGTCCGGATCCACCAGGGACACGGCAACCCGGTGGCGGCGGTCGCCCGGCCAGAGGTCCACCCTATCGGTGCGGCCGCGGAAGTGGAACCGGGTGGAGCCGGCCACCGGCTCCAGGCGCAGCCGCAGCCGGCCGGGGCCGGCGCCGTCCCCGGCCTGGACCGTGAGGTTGATCCCGCCCTCGTTGCTGTCCGGTCCCATCCGGATCGCGTCCGAGAGCGGGATACGGGCGCCCGCCGGCAGCCAGGCCACCGCGGCCACGTCCCGGTTCTCCACCTCCAGCGGCGCGCCCGCCCGGAACAGCCTTCCAACCGGCACCAGGCCCGGCCGGGGCGGCACCGGGGTTGCAGCCGCCTCCGGGGCCCGGCCGCCGCGGACGAGCCACCACCCGGCGACGGCGGCAAGACCGGCCGCCACCAGCACCAGCCCCGCCAGCACAGCACGACGCCGCACGGCCTGTCCTACCTTCCACCAACCGCCCACGTCTCTTCGGGAAAGACGGCGCACGCCCGCCCACGGGGACAGGGGCGCTGCCTCACCGCTCCCACCAGACGGCGGCCGCCTGCAGGGGCGGGAAGTCCCACGTCAGGCCCCCGTCCTCCGCCGGCCGCAGGTGCTCCCGCAGGTAGCGCTCCACCTCCGGGTGCGGCCGCCGGTCCTCCGGCAGGAAGAGGAGGTCCGCCACCGTGGCCGCCGCCTCCTCCGCCGAGGCGAAGGTCCGGCGCCCGTAGAACGGGATCAGAGCGACGTTGGCGCGGACGCCCAGGGCGTAGAGCAGGTTGTAGAGGTCGATGAAGCCGGGCTCCGGCCTCCGCGGCTCGCCCCAGATCCGTTCCCAGAGGGGCAGCACGTACTGGTCGAACTGGGAGACGCGAATGGAGAGGTAGACGGCGCGCCGCGCGTGGCGCTCCAGCTTGCGGAGGAAGGGCACCATCTCGCGCACCCCGTACACCACGTGGGAGCAGACCACCACGTCGGCGGGCTCCACGGCCGCCTCCTCCCACGCGGCGGGCACGGCCGTCACGTTCCGCAGCCCCAGGCGGGCGGCCTCCTCCTCCAGCACGGCCCGCATGCCCGCCGAAGGCTCCACCGCCGTCACGTGCCGGACCCGGGCCGCCATGGGGAAGGCGTACCGCCCGGTGCCGGCGCCCACGTCCAGCACCGTGGCGTCCGGCGTCAGGGCCGGTTCCAGCACCGCCAGGAACCGGTCGCCCGGCGGTGGCGCCAGGCCCAGCCGCCGCCACTCCTCTGCCCGCCGGTCCCAGTACCCCGGACCGGCGGGGCCGCCGCGGCGCGGCAGGCGCTCCACCTGCGCGTTCCGCTCGTCCACCAGCGTCCGCCAGCGCGCCGCCCAGTCGATGCCGAAGAGCACCGCGCGGTCCTCCGCCATCCCTTCGCACCCCCTTGCCCGGGCGCGGTCCACCCGCCCGGCCACAGACTATGCTAGGCCGCGGCGGCCCCGCGGGCCAGGATCCGGCGGGCGAGGCCGGGGCCGGACGGAGGTCCCGTCAGCGCGGGATGATGCTGATCCGCCCGTCCCGCTCCAGGACGGCGTACCGCACCTGGTCCAGCCGCTCCAGCCCGTGGGAGAGGCGGGCCTGCGTCATCACGTCGTCCAGGTCCACCCGGGCCCGCCGCATCCGGTGGTCCAGGACCCGCCCCTCCTCAATGAGCACCGTGGGCACCCCGTCCACGGCCTTCTCGAAGGCGGGAAACCGCAGCTTGAACACGGAGAAGACGATGTCGGCGCCCACCAGGGTCAGGATGACCAGGGCCGCGTAGGTCACGGAGAAGTCCTGCCCCAGCAGGCCCTGCTGGGTGGCCTCCGCGATGATCAGGACCAGCACCAGGTCGAAGGTCGTGAGCTCGGAGAACTGCCGCTTGCCCGCGGCCCGGAAGACCAGTAGCAGGAACAGGTAGATGAACAGCGCGCGCACAATGGCGTCCACGGCGCAACCTCCCTACGGGTACACCCACTGGCGGATGGAGACCGTCCCGCTCTCGGCCCCGCCGGCGCGGGCCTGCACCGAGCCGTGCAGCCGGCCCCAGTGGTCCGCCTCCAGTTCGAAGTGGACCCGCACGGGCTCGGACCAGCCGTCCACGGGGAAGCGGTAGACGTAGCGATCCCCCTCCACCGCCACCTCCTGGGGCTCCGGCGTCACCCCGTTCAGCCGCACGTCCGCCAGGAAGCCGCGGCTCACGGCGATCTCCAGCATCCCAGGGGCCGTGTCCGGCGGGCTTCGCACCTCCACCACCAGCTCCTGGGGCGATAGGTAGCGGGCCAGGCGGTCGTACCGGACCGTGAGGGCCGGCGTCCCGGCGGACGCGGCGGTGGCCTCCCCCAAGACGCCGTTGCCGAAGAGCCCCAGGGCCGCGGCGGCCACCGCCAGCGCCATGAGGGCCCAGCAGACCCGCTGCACCCGGTGTATCCACCGGTCGAACCGCTCGTCGAACGCTACCTCCACCGGCATGCTCCAGCCTCCTCCACGGTGTGGGAGCGGCACCGCCGCCGCCCCTCGTCCCTCCCTGCTTGCCACACGCCCGCCAGCGCGTCCATACCCCGGCGGGGCTGCCGCCCCCGCCGCCGGACCACCCGGGCTACACATTTCCAACGGGGCTCATGCGGTTCGGGGGCCGCCGCCGTGGTAGGCTGACGGCACCCCCGCCGGGTTCCGGGAGCGGGACGGTGAGGAGACCGGTACCACGCAGCCTGACGGCCCTGGCCCTGCTGGCCGTCCTGGCCCCGGCGCTGGCCCTGTGGGGCACGCCGGAGCGCGACGCCCGCGCGGACCGGGGCGAGCCGCCGTGCCCCGGCGGCCGGACGGCCGTGCGCCTGGAGCTGGCGGGCGGGGTGCTGACGGCGGAGGTGTGCGCCGGCCGGGAGGCCGCGGCCGTCCGGCCCGGCCTCCGGCTGCGGCTGCCGGGCGGGCTGGTCCTGGAGACGGCGGCGGGGCCGCCCCTCCGGGTGACGCTGCGGCTGGACAGGGCGGCGCCGAAGGACGTCCCGGCGCCGGAGCCCCCGCCCGCGCTACCGGACGGCGGGAAGCAGGCCGGGCCGGCGGCGACCGGCCCCCCGGAGGCGGGACCGCCCCCGCCCGGCAGTGGGGGTACGCAGGTGGTCAACGTGGCGGTGGACCTGCGGGACGGCGTCCAGGCGGCGGCCGCGGACCAGGGCTGCCGCGTCTACCAGAACGTCCGCACCGCCGAGATCACCATCGGGCGGCTGACGGTGAACTGCCCCTAGGGCGGCCCTACGGCGCGTCCAGGAACGCCGCCACCTCCCGGTTCACCACGTCCGGCCGCTCCCGCTGTACGAAGTGGCCGCACTCCGGCACCCGTACCAGCCGGTGGTCCGGGAAGAACTGCGCCAGGTTGTCCGCCCAGGCGACGGGCAGGATGGGGTCGTTCTCCGCCCAGAGCACCAGCGTGGGCGTGCGGATCGGGGTCGGCGTCCCGCCGCCGCGGCTGCGAAAGA
>DATCLE010000181.1:0-4638 GCA_036564075.1 Dehalococcoidia bacterium | reverse complement strand
GCTGGGGATTACGCGGGACATCACGGAGCTGAAGCGGGTGGAGGACCGGCAGCGCTTCCTGGCGGAGGTGGGCACGGCGCTGGTGGGCTCCCTGGAGTCCGGGGAGGTCCTGGCCACGCTGGCGCGGCTGGCGGTGCCGCGCATCGCCGACGGCTCCGTGATGTACGTGGTGGAGGAGGACGGCCGGATCCGGCGGGCGGCGGTGGTGTTCCAGGATGCCGCCAAGGAGCGGGCCGCGGCCTCCGTCTTCCAGAGCGCCGCCGTGACCGATGACGAGGTCCACCCCGTAGCCCGGGTCATCCGCTCCGGCACCACCCTCCTGGTGGAGCAGACCACGGAGGCATGGGGGAACGCCTCCTTCCGGGACCCGGCGCTGCGCCGGCTGGGCGAGGCCCTGGGCGTGCGATCCCTCATCATTGCGCCGCTCTCCGCCCGCGGGCGGACGCTGGGCGCGGTCTCCTTCGTCCAGGCGGAGTCCGGCCGCCGCTACGGGCCGGCGGACCTGGCGCTGGTGGAGGACCTGGCCCGCCGGGCGGCGCTGGCCGTGGACAATGCCCGGCTCTACCAAGAGGCGCAGCAGGCCGTGCGGGCCCGGGAGGAGTTCCTCTCCATTGCCTCTCACGAGCTGCGGACACCCCTCACCACGGTGAAGGGGTACGTGCAGTTGCTGGGACGGCAGGTACGACAGCCGGAGCCGGACCCGGCGCGGATGGGCGCGCTGACGGAGCAACTGGAGCTCCAGGTGGCGCGGCTGGAGCGGCTGGTGGCGGACCTGCTGGATGCTTCCCGGATCCAGCAGGGCCGGCTGGAGCTGCGGCCGGAGCCGCTGGACCTGCGGCACCTGGCCTCGGAGGTGCTGGCCCGCTTCGACCACGCACCGGAGCGCACGGGCGCCCACCGGCTGGTACTGGACGCGCCGGAGCCGGTCTCCGGGTCCTGGGACCCGGCACGGCTGGACCAGGTGCTCAGCAACCTGCTGTCCAACGCGCTGAAGTACAGCCCGCAGGGCGGCCCCATCCGGCTGAGCGTCCGCGCCAGGGGAGGCTGGGCAGAGGTGGCGGTAGCGGACCAGGGGCTGGGCATCCCGCCGGAGGAGCAGCCCAACCTGTTCCGGCCGTTCGCCCGGGGAGCCACGGCCCGCCGCGCCGTAGGCGGCGAGGGCCTGGGGCTCTACATCACGCAACAGATCGTCCAGCGGCACGGCGGGAGCATTGCGCTGACCTCGGAACCGGGGCGCGGGACCACGGTGACGGTGCGGCTGCCGCTGACGCCGCCCGGGCCGGCCGCCGTCCCGCCGGAGCCGTAGGCCGCGGGCGGGGTTGGGGCCCATGGCATCCCGCCGCCGGATGCGTCGCTCCCCAGGCGCCTCCTAGTACACCCCCCGGGACCGCTGGACGCCGGACTGGAGGATGCGGAGGGCGCGCACGTCGTCCGCCAGGGACGGGTCCCCCTCCCACGCCGTCATGTCCAGCGGGGCCAGCACGGACCACGCCTCCCGCACCGCCAGGAGGAAGCGGTGGCGCGGAGTCGCGGGCGGCGCGCCCTCCAGCACCCGCAGCGCCTCCATGAGCGCCCCGTCCAGCGGGTCGGCGATGGCCAGGTCCAGCCCGGCCCCGTGGGCCATGGCCAGCAGCACCCGGTGGAGCGCCCGCCGCAGCTCCCGCGGCGCGCCGTAGGAGATGTTGGAGATGCCGCCAATGACGGGGGAACGCCACTCCGTGGCCGCCTTGTAGTACTGGATGGAGCGCAGCGCCTCCGGCACCTGCTCCGGCGCGGAGGTCACCGGGTAGAAGAGGGCATCGAACACCAGGCGCTCCCGGGGGTACCCTACGCGGTTGGTCTTGGGCAGCACGTAGGAGCGGACCACAGAGACGCGGTCCAGCGCCGTCTCCGGGCGGGAGTCGCCCACGATGGGCTGGACCACCAGCGACGCCTGGTGCTTCCAGGCGGCGTCCAGCAGCCGCATGAGGCGGGGCTCAGAGGCATCGCTGCTGTTGAGGATCCCCGGCTCATGGAGGCGGCGGGCGCCGGCGGCCAGCGCCTCAGGGTCGCGGGCGTCCAGCACCAACGGCACGTCCACCGCCGCCTGCACCGTGTCCACCAGCCACGGCATGAGGTGCGGTGGGGCGTGCAGCGCCGCGCCGATGTTGAGGTCCAGGAGGTCCGCCCCGGCCTCCACCTGCCGCCGCGCCAGGTCCTGGATGGGGCCCGGGTCCATGGCGTTCAGGGCCTGGCTGCAGGCGGCGACCCCCGGGTTCAGCCGCTCACCGATGATGCGCATGCGCCGTCCAGCGGCCGGGCCCGGCGGCGCTCCGCCCGCCGCGGCGGCCGCGCTGGGCGTGGCAGTCCGTGCGGCACGCCATCCCGCTCATTCGATCCCGCGCTCCCGCTTCACCTGGCGGACGGCCTCCACCATGACCGCCAGCTTGGCCCGGGCCTCCTCCGGGGTCCGGGTCTTCAGCCCGCAGTCCGGGTCCACGTAGATCCGCTCCGGCGGGATGAACTCCAGCGCCTTCTCGATGCCGGCCTTCACCCGCTCCACCGGCTCCACCTGGTGGCTGTGGACGTCGATGACGCCGAGGCCGATCTCCCTGGGGAAGCCGCCGCGAGCGCGGAAGAGGTCCAGGAGGCGGAAGTCCCGGTTGGCCAGCTCCAGGTCGAACTGGTCCACCGGCATCTCCAGCATGTGGGGGAAGATGGCGTCGAAGTCGCCGTAGCAGATGTGGGTGATGGTCCGGGCCCGCAGGCCCCGGGTCACCACGCCCATGGCCTCGATGGCCAGGTCCAGCTCGCCGGGGCGGGAGGAGACGGCCGGCTCGTCGATCTGGATGTAGCGGGCGCCGGCCTCGTCCAGCGCCCTGGCCTCCCGGTGCACCGCCTCCGCCAGGGCCAGCACCGCCTCCCGGCGGGAGCCGTAGTGCTCCAGGAAGGACCAGTCCACCATGGTGTACGGCCCCGTCAGCATGCCCTTCACGGGCCGGTCCGTCAGGCTCTGGGCGTAGCGCCAGATCTCCAGCGTGATGGGTTCCTGCCAGCGGACGGGGCCCTTGATGATGGGCTTCCGGTAGTAGCGGTTGCCGTAGGACCGCACCAGACCGCTGATCTCCATCCCCTCCAGGTGCTCGGCGAAGTAGGTGGTCATGTCGCCGCGGGCCATCTCCCCGTCCACCAGGATGTCCAGCCCCAGCTCCTCCTGGAGGCGGATCACCTCCCGGGTGGCGCGCAGCTCCAGCTCGTGCAGCTCCTGGCGGGAGAGCCGGCCGGAAAGGTACCGGTTGCGCGCCTGCTGGAGGTACGGCGGCTTGGGGAAGCTGCCGACGGTGGTGGTGAGCAGTCCACGGGTCATGACAGCACCTCCCGGGCCCTCCGGACCCCCTCCACCATCCGCCGGAGCTTGGCCTGCGCCGTCTCCCGCGGCAGGTACTCCAGCCCGGCGCTGGGGTTGACGTACAGACGGTCCGGCGGCACGTGGTCCACCATGGCGCGGATCCGCTCCACAATCTCGTCCACCGTCTCCAGCCGCGTGTTGGTGGCATCCACAATACCGTAGGCCAGCTTCTTGGTGAACGGGGCCCGCCGCACCACCTCGAGGTTCTGCGGGTCATGGACGAAGTCGATGCCCAGGACCGCCACGGGCAGGTCCAGGATGCGCGGGTAGACCGCCGCCACGCTCCCGAACCAGGTGTACAGCATGACCTCCTGCTGGAGGTCCGCCGTGAGCACCTCCAGGGCTCGCTCCAGCAGCGGCAGGTCCTCCGGGTGCTGGAGGACGGCGGGCTCGTTCACCTGGAGGTAGTCCGCCCCGGCCGCCTGGAGCGCCACCAGTTCCTGGTGCAGCGCTTCGGCTAGGTCCAGCACCAGCGGCTCCAGGCGGCCGTAGTGCCGGTCCAGGGAGAGGCGGGCCATGGTGTAGGGGCCCGTCACCACGGCCTTCACCGGGCGATCGCTCACGGCGGCGGCGTACTTCCACTCCTCTACCACCACGGGTCGGGTCCAGGCCACCGGGCCCTCCACCACCGGCTGCCGGTAGTAGGTGTTGGTGTCGAAGTAGCGGACCAGGCCGTCGATGGAGAAGCCGGCGAAGGCGCGGGCGAAGGGCGTGACGTCGTCCTCCCAGCGGATCAGGCCGTCGGTGATGAGGTCCACCCCGGCGTCGATCTGCTCGTCGATGACCTCGCGCACCACCTCCCGCTGGACGGCCGTGAGCTCCGCGTCGCCGATCTCTCCCTGCTCGTACCGGGCGATGGCGGTGCGCAGCTTGGCGGGCCGGGGCCGGTTGGGGATCTTGGGGTAGGCGCCGACGACGGTGGTGAGGATGGACACGGCGGCACCTCCTGCCTCCCGACGGGCAGGGCCGGCCGCCCCGCACGGGGCGGCCCGGCTTCACGGCTATGCTACACCGAGCCCGCAGGGGGATCAACGAACGGGCGCCGGCCGCCAGGCCCAAGAGAAGTGCGGCGCGCTTCCCACCCGGTCCGTCCGCCCTGCCCTCCGGTCCGCTACCTGGAGCGTCCGGCTGCCCCGGCCGTCCCCAGCGACCGGTCCAGGTAGGCCACGTGGGTCAGGTCCGGCGAGAAGCTGAGGACGGTGGTGGGGAAGGTCCCCAGCCGCTCCAGGTTGCTGCCATCCGTCCGGGCC
>DATCLE010000180.1:0-3049 GCA_036564075.1 Dehalococcoidia bacterium | reverse complement strand
GTGGAAGGGCGCGACATGACACGCGGGGCGTGGCGGCACCCCCTCCCGCGTCCGCCCCTACCCCTCGTCCCCCAAGTTCGGGGAGGGGCCGAGGGTGGGGGCCACGCCCCGACGAACGACCCCAGCGGAACGGGCGAGGGGGCGCGGCCCCGGCTAGACCAGCGCCAGGGCGCGGACCGGCGGCAGGTCCCGGGCCAGGCGGGACCACGCCTCGCCGCCGTCGCCGCTGGCGAAGAGCTCCGTCCCGGCGGCGGCGTAGAGGCGGCCGCCCGGCGCGGCGGCCAGCGCCGACACCATGGCGTCGAACCGTTCCGGCAGGCCGGCGGCCAGCCGGCGCCAGGAGCGCCCGGCGTCGTCGCTGCGGTAGAGGGCGGCGTTCGCACCGTTCCGCCAGGCGGGCGGCGGGCCCGCGGCCGCGGCCACGTAGACGCGGGACGGTCGGTCCGGGTCCACCGCCAGGGCCACCGTGTAGGTGCGGTCCATCCCCTCCATGCTGCGCTGCCAGCGGGCGCCCGCGTCCTCTCCCCGGTGGAAGCCGCTGCCGGTGGTGGCGTAGAGGGTGCCGCCGTCCGGCGTGACGGCCACGGCGTGCACGTCCCAGTAGAGGCCTTCGTTCAGGCTCTCCCACGTCTCGCCGCCGTCCGGGCTGCGGTAGACGCCGCCCTCCTCCGCGCCGATGTAGACGGCGCCCGGCGTCCACGGGTCCGGCACCACGGACCGGACGTGGGGGACGTGCGGGGGCGGCGGGAAGGTCCACGCCTCGTAGCCGGGGATGCGGCGGACGGAGTCGCAGGGGGTCCAGGAGCGGCCGCCGTCGTCGCTGCGGTAGAGCAGGGCCGGGGAGACGCCCAGGTAGAGGCGGCCGGGCAGGCGTGGGTCGGCCGCGAAGGACCAGACTTCGTCCTCCACGGTGCGCGGGGCCACTCGGGACCAGGCGCCCTCCGGCGAGCGGAACCAGAGGGCGCCGCCGGGCTCGAGGGCGTAGGCGGCGGGCCCGGCGGCGGCCAGGAAGGCGACGGCCTCGGGGCCGGGCTGCTCCGGGGCCGGGCCGCCGCGCTCCAGGCGGTAGACGGCGGACTGGGTGCCGATGAGGAGTGCGGGCATGGCGTCCCTCCCACGCGCGGGGCGGGCGGGGCCGGACGGTACACCCCCAGTGTACACGGCGGGGGAAGGTGCGCCGGGACGGTCACTCCCGCGGCAGGCCGAGGCCGCGGGTGGCGATGATGTTCCGCTGGATCTCGTTGGTGCCGCCGTAGATGGGGGGCGCCACGGCGGCCAGGTGGCCCACCGGCATCTTGCCGCGGATGGGCGCGCGGGGGTCGCCGGGGAGGAGCTGCCCGCCCAGGCCCAGGACGCCCAGGGCGAACTGGTAGACCCGCTGGTCCAGCTCCGTGCCGAACACCTTGACCACCGACGCCTCGTAGTTGGGGTGCCCGCCGCTGGCCTGCAGGTAGCCGATGCGGTAGCCCAGGTGGCGGGCCACGGTGTTGGCGATGACGAGCTCCGCCAGCCCCAGGCGGTGGCGGGCGCGCACCGCCGGCCGGGCCGCCCGCAGGTACGCCGCCAGCTCCTCCAGCGTGCGGCGCTGCGCCGCCGTGGCGCCGATGTTGGACCGCTCGAAGTCCAGGAGGGTCATGGCCACGTACCAGCCCCGGTTCTCCTCCCCCACCAGGTTCTTGCGGGGGACGCGGACATCCTCGAAGAACACCTCGTTGAAGTAGTGGCCGCCCGCCAGGTTGTAGATGGGCCGGATGGTGACGCCGGGGGAGTGGCGGAGGTCCAGCAGGAAGAAGGAGATGCCCTGGTGCTTGGGCGCCTGCGGGTCCGTGCGGGCCAGGAGGAACATCCAGTCCGCCCGGTGGGCGTTGGAGATCCAGATCTTGTGGCCGGTGATCACGTAGTCGTCGCCGTCGCGGACGGCGCGGGTCTGGAGCGCGGCCAGGTCGCTCCCGGCGCCGGGCTCGGAGTAGCCCTGGCACCAGATGACGTCGCCCGCTGTGATGGGCGGCAGGTGCGCCCGCTTCTGCTCGTCGCTGCCGTGGAGGATGAGGGTGGGGCCCAGCATGCCCACGCTGAAGGTGCGGATGCCGGTGTCCGGGGCGTTGGCGTAGCCCAGCTCCTCGTTGAAGACCATCTGCTCGTAGATGGAGGCACCCAGGCCGCCGTACTCCTTGGGCCAGGCGGGGGCCAGCCAGCCCCGCGCCGCCAGCTTCTTGTGGAAGGCGCGCGCCGCCTCGAAGACCTCCGGGCTGTAGCCCAGCCAGCGGATCTCGTCGGTGGGGCGCAGGTGCTCCTGGAGGAACGCCCGGACCTCCTGCCGCAGCCGCTCCTCCTGCTCGCCGAACCGGAACTCCACGGCACTCCCTCCCCTCCAGCGTTCTGGCACGAAGGGTACCACGGCGGCGCCCCGCGCGCACGGGGGTCAGCGACGCTCCGTTCCCACCCGGACGGACGCGCCGTCCAAGGTCACGGTCACGGCGCCGTGGAGGTCCGTCCGGTAGAGGGGGACGCCCGCCAGGGCGGCCAGGGTCTCCGGGTGCGGGTGGCCGAAGGGGTTGTCGCGCCCCACGGAGATCACGACGGCCTCCGGGCGCACGGCAGCCAGGAGGTCCGGCAGCGCGGCGGAGCGGGCGCCGTGGTGGGGCGCGGCCAGCACCGTGGCCCGGAGGTCCGGGACCTGGGCCAGGAGGTGGCGCAGGCCGGGCTCCTCGCGGTCGCCGGGGAGGAGGACGGAGGTGCGGCCGTAGTCCAGCCGGAGGGCCACGCCGGTGTCGTTGGGGTTGGTGGAGCCGGGCACGGGGCCGGCGGCCAGCACCGTGAGGGTGGCGCCGCCGCCCAGGTCCAGCGCTGTGTCCGGGGCCGCGGGCAGCACGGGCACCCGGGCCGCTCGCAGGGCGTCCGCCCAGGCGCGGGAGGCTGCGGAGTCCGCGGGGCCGCCGGCGGTGAGGACCTGACCCACGCGGTAGCGCTCCGTCAGGTCCACCAGGCCGCTCAGGT
Organism: Dehalococcoidia bacterium; assembly: GCA_036564075.1. Taxonomy (GTDB): domain Bacteria; phylum Chloroflexota; class Dehalococcoidia; order DATCLE01; family DATCLE01; genus DATCLE01. The sequence continues at coordinate 52 of DATCLE010000180.1, read as the reverse complement.
GGTCGGCCTGGGGGTGGGTGAGGACCACCAGGTCAATGCGGCGGTCCCAGGG
>DATCLE010000179.1:0-2494 GCA_036564075.1 Dehalococcoidia bacterium | reverse complement strand
TGGGCTACGCCTTCCGGCTGGAGGAGGTGCCCGTGCACCCCGACGGCACTGAGGCGGCCCTGGCCGCCCTCCAGGACCGCCTCACCGGGCCCGGCGCCTACGGTGTCCTGGGCCTGGTGCCCGGCCGGGCGTTCCTCCTGACCCTGGCGAACCGGGACGCCGTCCTGGCCCAGATGCCGCCCGGCCGCTCCGACGCCTGGAAGTCCCTGGGCGTCTCCATCCTCCAGTACGGCGTCCTCCAGCCCCTCCTGGGCATCGACGACGGCGTGGCCGCCGCCGGCGACCACGTGGCCTACACGGAGGACGCCCGCGAAGCCTGGCAGGCCGTGGCGGGCGGCGGCTACCCCCTGGCCTTCCTGCTCCCTCCCACCCGGCCCGAGGAGATCTTCGCCGTGGCGGATGCGGGTGACCGCATGCCCCAGAAGTCCACCTACTTCTACCCCAAGCTGGGCACCGGCCTGGTCCTCTACCCCCACTGCTGATTACGCGGCCCCTGCCGCTGAAACGCCACGCCATCGCCGCCGTTGAACATCCCGGTACCCCAAGCACCGGAGTCTGTCTCAGCCATGACCCTTCGCCGGTTCCTGCTGATCGCGCTGCCTGTCGCGGCGTTCCTGCTTGCCCTGGGCGGCCCGGGAGGCGGACGCCTCCAGGCCTCCCACACGCCGGACCATCCCAACTTCTCGTTCCCCTGGCCGCGGCAGCAGGCCTGGTTCCTCACCGGCGGCCCCCACTCCGCCCTGGGCTCCCGGGTCTACGGTTCCGGCCTGGACTTTGCCCCCGCGCCGGACGCCCCCCAGCGGCCGGTGGTGGCCATGGCGGACGGCGTGGTCCGCTTCGCCGGCTTCTTGCCGTGGACCGGCTACGGCAACGTGGTGGCCGTGGATCACGGGGACGGCTGGGAGGTCTGGTACGCCCACCTGGACCGCATCGCCGTCTGGCCCGGTCAGCTCGTCCTGCGCGGCCGCTACCTGGGCGAAGCCGGCAACACCGGCCACTCCGAAGGCGTCCACGTCCACCTGGAGCTCTTCCGCTACGGCCGCCGCGTCCCCTGGAGCCTGGTCACCATCGAAGGCTGGCACGTCCACGGCGTGGCGGAGTACGCCGGCTTCCTCCAGCGGGACGGCGTGCAGGTGTGGAGCGGCGACACCCGCACCGGCGTGCCGCTGGCCTCCACCAGCCCGCTGATCCTGGCGTGCAGCCCCCTGGACGGCCAGGTGGCCGTGGACCTGGTGTACCAGAGCTACGTGACCGGCAGTGGGGTCCCGCAGCCCTGCCCCCCACCCTGATTTGACAGACGCGCACGGCCGGGGCCTATAATGCCGCCTGACGGCCGGGCCGCGGCCCGCACCTCGAGCAAGCCATGCAACCAGTGCCCCGCACGTTCCTCGCCGCCCTGGTGCTGCTGGCCGCCGCAGCCGCTGGGGCCGCCACGGCCTCCGCCGTGCCGGCCCGGCCGCTGGCGTCCCAGCCCCCGTTCCTCTTCCCCTGGCCCCAGGAGCAGCAGTGGTACTTCAGCACCGGGCCCCACTACGGCACCGGCCCGGACTCCGGCATCGACTTCAGCCCGCCCTACAGCTACAGCAGCCGCCCCGTGCTGGCCATGGCCGGCGGCACCGTCAAGTGGGTCCAGTACAACCCCGCGGGCACCGGCCTGGGCTGGACCGTGGCCATCGACCACGGCGGCGGCTGGGAGACGTGGTACTCCCACTTCGGCCTCCCGCCCGCCGTAGCGGCAGGCCAGCGCGTCCCCCAGGGCCAGTACCTGGGCGACACCGGCACCGTCTGCAGCGGCAACTGCTTCGGCATCACCATCCACGTGGACCTGCGCAAGGACGGCGCGCCGGTCTCCTGGGACGGCGTGGCCGTGGACGGCTGGACGGTCCGCCGCGCCGGTCCCCACGGCGGCTACCTGGAGCGGGGCGGGAGCGTTGTCTGGGACGCCGACTACATCGGCTACAGCACGCCCCTGGCGTCCTCTAACGTGCTCCGCCACGGCTGCCCGCCTGCGCCGCCGGCGCCCACGCCCACCCCTCTGCCGACCCCGCACCCGCTCTCCCAGGGCGCCCCGTTCCGCGTCCACCAGGCGGGCGTTGCGGGCGGCAACCCGCCGCCCACGCCTACGCCGCCGCCCCCACCGCCCCACGGCTGCTAGGCGCCGCCACGGGGCCGGGACGTGCCCCCCACCCCGGCCCCTCCCCGAACTTGGGGGACGAGGGGTAGGGGCGGACGCGGGAGGGGGTACCGCCACGCCCCGCGTGTCATGTCGCGCCCTTCCACCGGCGGACGACGCAGCTCGACGGACCGTCCCGGCCGGGGACGACGGCCCCCACCCCCGGCCCCTCCCCCGAATTCGGGGGAGGGGTGCCGGGGAGGGGGCCTGGCGGGGGGCCGCTGTCATCCCTTTGGGACGCAAGGGAGCCAAGGGTCTGGCCGTGTTACGTCAGATCCTTCGTCCTTCCCGGGAAGGGCGCAGGATGACAGGGGGCGGCCC
>DATCLE010000178.1:0-6990 GCA_036564075.1 Dehalococcoidia bacterium | reverse complement strand
CCCTCCAGCCGGGGGACGTGATCTTCACCGGCACTCCCGCGGGCGTGGGGGTGGCGCGGCGGCCGCCGGAGTTCCTGAAGGCGGGCGACGTGGTGCGGGTGGAGATCGAAAGGCTGGGGGCGCTGGAGAACCCGGTGGTGGATGAGGCCGCCGTCTGACGGCCCGCCGGCGGGAACCGCAGGTGGGAGGCGCCCGGACGGTGGAGATCGCAGCATGTCGACCAATCGGCTGCGCGATGCGCAGCCCGAAGCGGCAACGGGTGCGCGTTCCGCAGCGGAGTCGTTGACAGGCCGGCGGGCGGCGGCTACACTTTGGGCGCCCCGGTTGGAGGGACCGGGGCCGGCAGGCCGGAGCGGGGGAGGATAGACGAGCACCATGAAGTTCGGGGTCTTCTACGAGCACCAGTATCCGCGCCCGTGGGAGGAGGGGGGCGAGCTCAGGCTGTTCCAGAACGCCCTGGAGCAGGTGGAGCTGGCCGACAAGCTGGGCATCGACTACGCCTGGGAGGTGGAGCACCACTTCCTGGAGGAGTACTCCCACTCCTCGGCGCCGGAGGTCTTCCTGGCTGCCGCCTCGCAGCGGACCAAGCGGATCCGTCTGGGGCACGGCATTGTCCTGATGCCGCCGGGGTACAACCACCCAGCGCGGGTGGCGGAGCGCATCGCCACGCTGGACCTGGTCTCCGGCGGGCGCGTGGAGTGGGGCACGGGGGAGTCCGCCAGCCGCATGGAGCTGGAGGGCTTCGGCATCAACCCGGCAGAGCGCCGCGCCATGTGGCGGGAGGCGGTGGAGCAGGCGGCCAACATGCTGGCCATGGACCCCTACCCCGGCTACCAGGGCCAGTACTTCTCCATGCCGGTCCGCAACGTGGTGCCCAAGCCGGTGCAGAAGCCCCACCCGCCGCTCTGGGTGGCCTGCTCCAACCGGGACACCATCCACCTGGCCGCGCAGCTCGGCATCGGTGCGCTGACGTTCGCCTTCGTGGACGCGGAGGAGGCGCAGCACTGGGTGACGGACTACTACGAGACGTTCAAGCGGGAGTGCGTGCCCATCGGCCATACGGTGAACCCCAACATCGCCATGGTGACCAGCTTCTCCTGCCACCCGGACGAGGAGGAGGCACGGCGCCGCGGCCTGGACGGCTTCCGCTTCTTCCAGTTCGCCCTGGGGCACCACTACAGCTTCGGCCGGCACAAGCCGGGCCGGACGGACATCTGGAAGATGTACGAGGCGGTGCGGGCGGAGCTGGACTTCCAAGAGGTGCTGGGCGGCGGCACCGGCGGCATCGGCACGCCGGAGCAGCTCCGGCGGCACCTGCGCCAGTTCGCCGACGCGGGCGTGGACGCGGTGATCTTCATCCAGCAGGGCGGCAAGAACCGGCACGAGCACATCTGTGAGGCGCTGGAGCTCTTCGCCGCCCAGGTGATGCCGGAGTTCAAGGAGGCGGAGGAGGAGCGCCAGCGGCGGAAGATGGAGGAGCTGGCGCCGTACATTGAGGCCGCGTTCCAGCGCAAGGAGAAGCTCCAGGCGCTGCGGGACGAGGAGATCCCCGTCTACCCGGCGTACGGCTACAACGTAGCCCAGGTGGACCTCTCCCAGATCCCGGAGGGTCAGCGGCGCCGGGCCCTGGCCATGCGCCGGATGCGGGAGATCCTGGCGCGCGTCCAGCCGGAGGCCGTGAACCAGCCGTAGAGCCCGCCCACTGCCCATGGGGAGCCACGGGGCCGCCCCCGCCGGGGGCGGCCCTCCCTGTGCCCGGGACCGGGCACTCTGCCCCCGGCGCCTGTTGACAGCGGCCCTGTGATGCGGTATGAAGCTCTTGCAAATAGTTGCCATTGCCCCGGTTGGCGCGACACGCCGCCGGGGGGCACCGGCCGGCGGGAGCAAGGAGGAAGAGCCATGGCAGCCGTCGATCCCTTCACGCCCCTGAGCGGGGTGGAGCAGCCGGCGCTCCACATCCCGGACGGGTTCGTGAACGCGCCTGTGGCGGTGGCCGGCTTCGTCCTGACGGGCGTGGCCCTGGCGGCGGCGGTGCGCGTCACCAACCGGCGCCTGGATGAGAAGGCGGTGCCCCTCATGGGCGTCATGGCCGCCTTCATCTTCGCCGCGCAGATGATGAACTTCCCGGTGGCGGGGGGGACCTCCGGCCACCTGTTGGGCGGCGCCCTGGCGGCCATCCTCCTGGGGCCGTGGGCGGCCGTCATCGTCATGGCGGCCGTGGTGGGGATCCAGGCGCTGGTCTTCCAGGACGGCGGGCTGGCGGCCATGGGGGTCAACATCTTCAACATGGGCGTGCTCACCGCCTTCGTGGGCTACGGCGTGTACACGGCCTCCACGCGGCTGGCGGGGCTGGCGCCGGCCATGCGGCTGGTGGGCGCCTTCGCGGCCGGCTGGCTCTCCGTGGAACTGGCGGCGCTCGCTACTACCTTGGAACTGGTCTTCTCCGACACGTCGCCCCTGGACGTGGCCCTGCCGGCCATGCTGGGGGTCCATGCCCTCATCGGCGTGGGCGAAGGGCTGATCACGGCGGCCGCCGTGGCCTTCGTGGGCGCCACCCGGCCGGATCTCCTGCGCAGTGAGTCCCCCGTGAGCGAGGTGTAGGCAACCATGCGGAACTGGCGCCTCTACAGCGGGTTGCTGATCCTGGGCCTGGGCATCGCCCTGGTGGTGACCCTCTTCTCGCCCCTGGCCTCCTCCGCCCCGGACGGGCTGGAACGGGTGGCGGAGGACAAAGGGTTCCTACACCGGGCGGAGGAGGCCCCGTACGAGATCATCCCGGACTACACCTTCCCCGGCGTGGAGAATGAGCAACTGGCCACCATCCTCTCCGGCGTGGTGGGGGTGGTGCTGGTGGCCGGGCTGACGCTGGGTGCCGCGCTCCTCCTGCGGCGGGGCGGCCGCTCCTCCGGTCCCCACGCCGGCCAGCGGACGTGACGGCCGGAGAGGGGGGCGGCGCGTGACCCTGCACCTCCCGTTCCACGAGCGGTACGAGGCCCGGAGCAGCCCGCTGCACCGGGCCGACGCGCGTGTGAAGCTAGTGGCCACGGTGGCGTACATCTTCGCCGTGACGCTGACGCCGTTCGGCGCGTGGACGGCGCTACTCCTGCTGGCGGCGCCGCTGGTCCCGGCGGCGGCCGCATCGCGCCTGTCGCCGTGGCTGGTGCTCCGGCGCTCCATGCTGGCCCTTCCCTTCGTCCTGGCGGCGGTGCCGCTGGCCTTCACCCGGGAAGGGCCGGCCGTGTTCAGCGTGCCGCTCCTGGGCTGGGACGCCTCCGAGACCGGCCTGACGGCGGTGGCGACCATCCTGGCCAAGTCCTGGCTCTCCGTCACGGCGGCGGTCCTGCTCACGGCCTCCACGCCCGCCGTGGAGCTGATCCGCGCCCTGCGGGCGCTGCGGGTGCCGCGCCTCCTGGTGGCCACGGTCCAGGTCATGTACCGGCACATCTTCGTCATCGGCGAGGAGGCGGCCCGGCTGACGCGGGCGCGGGACAGCCGCAGCGGGGCGCGCCCGGGGTACCGGAGCGGCGGGACGCTCTGGTGGCGCGCCCGGGTGCTGGGGAACATGGTGGGCTCCCTGTTCCTCCGCAGCTACGAGCGGAGCGAACGGGTGTACGCGGCCATGCTGGCCCGCGGCTACGACGGCGAGCCCCGCCTGCTGGACCGGCCGGCGGTGCGGCTGGCGGAGGCGGCGGCCGCCGCGCTGCTGGTGGCCTACGCCTTGGGGGTGCAGTGGTATGCACGCGCTTGAGCCGCGGGTGGCGGTGGCGGCGGCGGTGGAGACGGTGGACCTCCGCTTCACCTACCCGGACGGGGTGGAGGCGCTGCGCGGCGTGAACCTCACGGTGGGCACCGGCGAGAAGGTGGCGCTCCTGGGCCCCAACGGCGCCGGCAAGTCCACCTTCCTGCTCCACCTCAACGGGATCCTGCGTGGCCGGGGGGAGGTGCGCATCCTGGGCGTGCCCCTCACGGACGCCACGCTGCGCCAGATCCGCGCCCAGGTGGGCCTGGTCTTCGACCAGCCGGACGACCAGCTCTTCTCCCCCACGGTGCTGGACGACGTGGCCTACGGGCCCCTCTACCTGGGGCTACCCAAGGAGGAGGTGCTGGAGCGGGCCCGCCGCGCCCTGGAGGCGGTGGGGATGGCCGGCTTTGAGGACCGCATGCCGCACCACCTGAGCTTGGGGCAGAAGAAGCGGGTGGCCATTGCCACGGTGCTCTCCATGGACCCGGCGGTCCTCGTGCTGGACGAGCCCACGGCCAGCCTCTCCCCCGCGGCGCGGCGGGAGCTGATCCGGCTCCTCCAGTCCCTGCCGCAGACGATGATCGTCTCCACCCACGATATCCCCCTGGTGCGGGAGGCCTTCCCCCGGACCGTGATCATGGACGGCGGCCTGGTGGTGGCCGACGGCCCGACGGACAAGATCCTCGCAGACCGGGACCTGCTGACCGCCCACGGCCTGGAAGCCTTCTGACCGCCCCGCCGGCCCACCCTACACCCCCCGGCCATCCGCGCAGGACGTTCCCCCGCCGGGCACGCGGGCGCGCCCCGCTGGCGGACAGCGTCCGCCCTCTGGTATAAGCTGGGTGCGGGCGGGCCACGGGACGGAGCCACCCGGGAGGGAGCATGGACGGCAAGAGGGGCCTGCGGGGACACCGGGTCCGGAACCCGGCGCGGGCGGAGGCCCGGCGCCGGGAGGTGCTGCGGGCCGCGGCGCGGGCGTTTGCGGAGCACGGCTACCGGGAGACCACGGTGGACGACATTGCCCGGAAGCTGGGGGCCACCAAGGGCGTCATCTACCACTACTTCCAGAGCAAGGAAGAGATCTTCGTGGAGATCCGGGCCACGGCCATCAAGGAGGCCGCGGCGCGGGTGCAGGCCATCATCGACCGGGGGGAGCCGCCCCAGCCCACCCTCCGGGCCATCATCAAGGACCTCATCAGCCACATCTTCGGCACGGTGGAGCACCACGCCATTGTGGAGCGGGAGACCCGGGCGTTGCAGCCGGAGAACCGCCAGCGGATCCGGGATCTCCAGCGGCGGTACGAGCGGCTGGTGCGCGGCGTGGTGGAGGAGGGGATCCGCCAGGGCGTCTTTGCCCAGCGGGACGCCCGCGTCATGAGTCTGACGCTGCTCCGCTGCGCCCTGGCCACCGCCTTCTGGTACCGGCCCTCCGGCCCCCGCCCGCCGGAGCAGGTGGTGGACCAGGTGGTGGACCAACTGGTGGGCGGCGTCCTGGCCCGCCCTTGAGACAGGACGGCCCAGGGCCAAGCGGGAGCGCGCCCCGTTCCAGAGGTTGACAGGCGTACCAGGAAAAATATACTAGCCGGTATCCGGGCTGCGGGGGCGGCGGCCCCGGAGCCGGACCCGGCGGGGTGGAACCGTGGCCTGACGTGCGTTCGTTAGGTCCGGCCGGGTGGCCGGAGCCCCAGGTGGGGGAGTCGCGCGCTGGGGGAGAGCGCGATGCTGGACTACACCATCCGGCGGCTGATCTTGCTGGTACCGACCCTCATCGCCGGGTCCATGGTGCTCTTCTTCTCCATGCAGTTGCTGCCGCCGCGGGACGCCATCGACCTCCAGTTCCCCGGTGCCAACATTGAGGAGGAAGAGGAGGCCAAAGCGAAGCTCCGGGAGCTCTATGGGCTGGACCGCCCGCTCTTCATCCAGTACCTGGACTGGGCTAAGGGGTTCGTCACCGGCGACTGGGGCGTCTCCCTCCACTCGCGCCGGCCCATCAGCGACGAGCTCAAGCACCGGATCCCGGTGAGCATGGAGCTCAGCCTCATTGGCCTGGTCTTCACCTGGGTCATCTCCTTCCCCTTGGGCATTGTGAGCGCGGTTTGGCAGGACCGTGCGCCGGACTACGTCCTGCGCACGACGGCGTACGCCCTGGACGCCGTGCCGTCCTTCCTGGTGGGCATCCTCCTGCTGACGTACCTGGCGGTGGAGTACCGGTGGGCGCCGCCCACCTCTTTCAGCCACCTCTGGGACGACCCCATGCGCCACATCCGCATCATGCTGCTGCCGACCCTGGTCGTCGGCGTGGGCGCGGTGGGCAGCCTCATCCGGTTCACCCGGACCTTCATGCTGGAGGTGCTGCGGGAGGACTACATCCGCACGGCCCGGGCCAAGGGCCTCTCGGAGCGGGCGGTGCTGTTCCGGCACGCCATGCGGAACGTATCGCTGCCCTTCATCACCGTGCTGGGGGCGCAGGTCCCGGCGCTGCTCACCAGCAGCGTCATCATTGAGAACCTGTTCAGCCTGCCGGGGATGGGACGGTACACCGTGGCGGCCGCCGTCCAACTGGACTACCCGGTGGTGATGACCACCACCATGTTCTTCGCCGTCATCATCCTGGTGACGCAGCTCATCACAGACCTGTCCTACGCGTGGGCGGACCCGCGGGTCAGCTACGGCCGGTAGCGGGCCGGCTGGGGGAGAGGAGGCGGGACCTTGGCACGGGGGGCAGAGGAGCCGGGGATCCTGAGCGAAGCGGCGCTGGCCGGCGCAGGCCGGTGGGAGCCGGTGGATGTGCCACCGTGGCCGGTGCGGGCGTGGCGCTGGCTCCTGTGGTTCACCCGGCGGAAGCCCCTGGGCGCCTTCGGCGGGCTGCTGGTCCTGATCCTCCTGTTCATGGCGGCCTTCGGCGGCGAGTGGACGCTGGGGCCTGTCCACTTCCCCGGCCTTGCCCCCTACCACTACGACCAGTACGAGCTGGTGCAGGTCTCCCGCACCAAGTTCCAGGGCCCCTCCCGGGAGCACCTCATGGGCACCGATGAGCTGGGCCGGGACGTGTTCAGCCGCCTGCTCTACGGGGCGCGGATCTCCGTGTTCATCGGGTTCGGGGTGTTCTTCATCAGCTCCTTCCTCTCCACCACCCTGACGCTGGTGAGCGCCTACTACGTCCGGACGGTAGACCTGGTGATGCAGCGGCTCATGGAGGTGGTGGGGTTCCTGCCGGACCTCATCATCCTGGTGGCCCTCTTCTCCAT
>DATCLE010000177.1:0-3385 GCA_036564075.1 Dehalococcoidia bacterium | reverse complement strand
GTGGGTGCGGGAGCAGTACCTGCAACTGCCGGATGAGCTGCCGGACCGCGTCCGGGCGCTGGCGCGGGAGTGGGCCGGGCAGCGCACCAACCCGTACGACGTGGCGAAGGCCATTGAGGACCAGCTCCGCACGTACCCCATCGAGTACGAGATCCCGGTGGCGCCGCCGGGCGCCGACGCCGTGGACTACTTCCTCTTTGAGGAGCGCCGCGGCTATTTCGACTACCACGCCTCCGCCATGGCAGTCCTGCTGCGGACCCTGGGCATCCCGTCCCGGGTGGTGGTGGGCTACCAGCTGGCGGAGCTGGACCCCGCCAGCAGCGAGACCTACGTGGTGCGGGAGCGGGACGCTTTCGCCTGGGTGGAGGTCTTCTTCCCTGGCTACGGCTGGGTGGAGTTCAACCCCACCACCGGCAGCCCCTCCATTGACCGCGGAACGACCATCGACCCCGGCGAGACGCCGGTCGGCTCGGAGGAGCCGGTGCCGCCGGACCTGCTGCCGGAGGACCCCGGGTTCCCCGTGGAGTCGGAGCCCGTCTTCGGCAGCGGACAGGAGGGCGGCGGGCGCCCCTGGGCAGGCTACGTGCTGGGCGGGCTGGCGGCCCTGGCGCTGGCGGGCGCCGCGGGCGGCTGGCTGTTCTGGCAGGGCCTGGGCGCCGGCCTGCCCTACCCGGCCCAAGTGTGGGAGAAGGCCGTCCGGCTGGCGGGCTGGGCCCGCGTGCCGCCGCAGCCGCATGAGACGCCGGCGGAGACGGCGCGTCGCATCGGCTCCGCCGTGCCCGCCGGGCGCGACGCGGAGGCCCTGGCCACGGCGTACGCTCGCCACCGGTACGGGCGGAAGCTCCTCACGGCGGCGGAGCGGGAGGATCTGGCCCGGGCGTGGGCGCGCCTGCGGAACCGCCTGCTGGCGCGGATCCTCCGCTGGCGGTAGCGAGGCGCCGTGTTGCGATACTACCTGGTGGAGACCGAACTCGGCTGGATCGGCGTGGCCGCCTCCCCGGCGGGGCTGCGGGCCGTGACGCTGCCGGTGGCGGACGCCGGGACGGCGCTGGCCGCGCTCCCCACGCCGGGCGCCCTGGAACCGGCTGCCGCGTCGGAACTGGGCGACCTGCCGGAGCGCCTCCGCCGCTACGCCGCCGGCCGGGAGGTCTCCTTCCAGGACGTCCGCCTGGACCCGGATGTGGGGACGCCGTTCCAGCGGGAGGTCTGGGCCACCATCCGCCGCATCCCCTGGGGAGAGACGCGCAGCTACGGCTGGATCGCCGGGCGGATCGGCCGCCCGTGGGCGGTGCGGGCGGTGGGGCAGGCGGTGGGGCGGAACCCGTGGCCCCTGGTGGTGCCGTGCCACCGCGTGGTGGCCGCCGGCGGGGGGCTGGGCGGCTTCGGCGGCGGGCTTGCCCTGAAGCGGCGCCTGCTGGCGCTGGAGGGACGCCGGGCGCTGGTGCTGTGAGGCGCTACCAGTCCCTCCCGCCGGCGCTCCCGCGCCGCGAGGGCTCCGGCGCGGCGGCCCGCTGCCGCTCCCGCAGCGCGTCCAGCACCCGGATGGCGTCCTCGATGCCGCCCTCCTCCCGGTAGCCCGCCACGGCCTCCTCCACCGCCTCGTTCGCCTCCGCTTCCTGCTCCTGGCGCTGGCCGCCCGGGGCCGGCGCGCCCGTGCCCGGCTGCGGCAGCTCCTGTCCGGGGCCCTGCTCCGGCGGCGAGGGGCGCGGCTCGCCCCCGCCCTCGGCGGGCGGCTGCTGTTGCTGCGCCTGCATCTGGAGCAAGGCCAGCTCCAGGTTGGTCTTGGCGTCCAGGTCTGAGGGGTTCTCCCGGAGGGCGCCCTTGTACGCCTCGTAGGCCTCGCTGTAGCGGCCCAGGTGGAAGTAGTGGTTGCCCAGGGCGTAGTAGGCGCGGAACCGGAGCTCCGGGTCCCCGGCGGTCAGCGCCCGGCGCGTCTCCTCCACGGCCCGGTCGTACTGCCCCAGCCGGTGCAGCACGTTGCCGATGTTGTACGGGAACTGCGGCAGGTCCGGCCGCTCCACCTGTCCCTGCCGGTACGTCTCCAGCGCCTCCTCGTACTGTCCGGCGTCGTACAGCCGGTTGCCCTCCCGGTTCAGCGACTCCACGCTCCGGCCGCCGCAGGAGGCCGCCCACAGGGCGGCGGCCGCCGCCAGCACCAGCAGCGGCGCCGCGGTCCCCGGCCGCAGCCGTCGCAGGGCCGCCGGCCGGAGCCGCCGGGCCGCCGGCGCCAGCAGCTCCAGGAGGAGCAGCGCCAGCGCCGGGGCCAGCGCCCACTGGAACCGCTCCACAGGGATCTCCGTCTCGCCCTCTGAGAGCACGGCGGCCTCCAGCCGGTCGATCTCCGAGACCAGGCCGGAGAGGTCGTCGCCGGGGCCCAGGCGGAAGTAGCGGCCGCCGCCGGCCCGGGCCAGGTTCTCCAGGAACGGCTCGTCCAGGCGGCTGACGGCGGGCTCGCCGGTGGCCGGGTCCACCCGGTACTCTACGGAGCCCTCCTGGCGGCCCGGCACCGGGATGCGGCTGCCCTCCGGCGTGCCTACGCCCACCGTGAAGAGGGCCACGTTCCGTCGGGTCAGTTCGGCCACGTTGGGGGAGCCGGACTGCTGGAGGTCCTCACCGTCCGTCACCAGTACCACGGCCCGCCCGGCGGGGCTCTCCTCCTCGTCGAAGAGGCGGGCCGCCTCCGCCAGCGCCGGGCCGATGGCGGTGCCGCGCCCCACCAGCGGGTCGCCGGGCCGGGCCAGGCGGATGATCTGCTGGGCCGCGCCCGTGTCCGTGGTCAGCGGGAAGCGGAGCCGGGCGGAGCCCGCGAAGATCACCAGGCCCACGCGGTCGCCCTGGAGGCGGTCCAGGGCGCGGACCAGGTGCTCCTGGGCGTGGGCCATCCGGTTGGGCTGGACGTCCGTGGCGTTCATGCTGAGGGACACGTCCAGCACCACCACCACGTCGGCGCCGCGACGCACCGCCGGGCTGGGCTGTGTACCGCGCTGGGGCTGTGCCGCCGCCACGGCCAGGAGCGCCAGCGCGGCCGCCGCCGCGGCGGCCCGCAGCAGCCACCGGCCCCGCGGCCCGTCCACCAGGCGGCCGGCCTGCACGCCGCCCAGGAAGCGGACCAAGGCCCGCCGGCGCCGCGCTTCGCCCAGGGCCAGGAGGCCCACCGCCAGGGGCGCGGCCGCCAGCAGGAGCAGCAGCCAGGGGGAGCCGAATCCTACCACCGTCCCCTCCTACGGCACGCGGCGGAGCACCGTGGCTGCCAGCGCCAGCTCCAGCAGCACCACGCCCACGGCCGGGACCAGCAGGTACGGCGCCAGCTCCCGGTAGCGGGTGAACCGGTCGCGCTCCACCCGGGAGGTCTCCAGCCGGCCGATCTCCTCGTAGATCTCCCGCA
>DATCLE010000176.1:0-7758 GCA_036564075.1 Dehalococcoidia bacterium | reverse complement strand
GTCGATGGGTGGCGCGTCCTGGTCCGCCGCTGCCTGGAGCAGCTCGATGGGCGGCAGGCGCCAGGCGGCGTCCGGCGCGGCGACCGGCGGCGGCGCCGGCGGCGGCTCGGGCGCCGCGGGGCGGGCGGGTGCGGGCGGCGGGGCCGGCCGCGGCGGCGCCAGGTCCTCCCCGTCCACGCCCTCCAGGATGAGGGGCTCCGTCAGCGGCTCCGGCGGGGCGGCCTCCGCCGCCGGGGGGACGGGGGCGCGGTTGGGAAAAAAGGAGAGGGCGGCGGCCTTCAGGAACCGCCAGCCCCGCTGGGGCAGCCGCTGGCGGACCACCGCAGCCGCCGCGGCGGGGACCTGCCGCAGGAACCAGCGGACCTGCGCCGGCCAGACGGTCGTCACGCCGCCGGCCAGCAGCGCCAGCCAGAGCAGCACCCCCGGCGGGCCGTCCACCAGCCAGCGGCCCACGCTGCCGCCGGCGGTCACGTCCGCCAGGGACTCCCCGCCAATGCGCCAGTCCGGCCGGTACAGCCCCAGGAGCCCCCAGCCGAAGAGGGCCAGGGCGGCGGCGCCCAGCCCCTGCCGCCAGAAGCGGGCGGCGGCCCACCAGGCGCGCAGGGCAATGAGGACGCCGGCGGCGGCCATGAGCGCCGCCAGGAAGAAGACGCCCAGGCCGAACAGCCGGATGAGGGCGTCGCGGATGCCCGCGATGACGGTGAGGATGGAGAACCACGGCACCGCCAGGGCGGAGAGCCCTACGATGACGATGCCCAGCGCTTCCCAGCGGAAGACGGCCTGGAGCAGGCGGGCGGCGGGTGAGGGCGCGGCGGACCGGGAGAGGCGGGCCCTCCGTGCGGCCCCCCGCGGGCGGGACTTGCTTGAGACACGCGGCATGGTCGCCTCCGCAACCGGCTACGGCGCTTGGCGCGGCGGTGCAGGCCCCCGCCCTGCCTACACCTCCACGGCCACCGGCAGGATCATCGGCCGGCGGCGGGTCTCCTGGTAGAGGAACTTGGCCACGGCGTCCTTGACCTTGCTGTTCACCACGCTCCACTCCACAATGTGGTCCGCGCCGTCCAGCGCGGCGGCCACCATCTGGCGCGTGCGCTCCAGCAGGTCCTCGGACTCCTCCACGTCCACGAAGCCACGGGAGACCACGTCCGGCGTGCCGATGACGCGCCCCGTCTGCTTGTCCACCGTGATCAGCGCCACGATTATACCATCGGTGGCCAGGTGCTTGCGGTCGCGCAGGACCACGTGGTCCACGTCGCCCACGCCCAGGCCGTCCACGTAGACGTAGTTGGCCTCCACGCGTTCCACCACCCGGCCCGTGACGCCGTCGGTCTCGAAGACGTCCCCGTCCTCCAGGACGAAGACGTGGTCCCGCGCCACCCCCATGTCCATGGCGATCTGGCCGTGCAGGTGGAGGTGGCGGTACTCGCCGTGGATGGGGATGAAGAACCGCGGCCGCACCAGCCCCAGGACGATCTTCAGCTCCTCCTGCGCCGCGTGCCCCCGTACGTGGACGTTGGCCACGCGGTTGTACAGCACCCGTGCCCCCTGGCGGAAGAGGTTGTCCACGGTGCGGGCCACCGTGAGCTCGTTGCCGGGGATGGGCGTGGCGGAGAGCACCACCGTATCCCCCTCCATGATCTGCACGTAGCGGTGCTCCCCGTTGGCCATGCGGGCCAGGCCGGAGGTGGGCTCCCCCTGGCTGCCGGTGGTGAGGATGACCACCTCGTCCGGCGGCAGGCGGCGGAGTTCATGGATCTGGCCCAGGGTGCCCTCCGGCACGTTCAGGTAGCCCAGCTCCAGGGCCATCTGCACGTTGTTCTCCATGCTGCGGCCCATGACGAAGACCTTGCGGCCGTTCATGTAGGCCGCGTCGATGACCTGCTGGATACGGGAGATGAGGGAGGCGAAGGTGGCGATGATCATCCGGCCCGGGGCCGTGGCCATGATCTGGTCCAGCGCCTCACCCACCGCGCGCTCGGACGGTGTGTAGCCGGGCTGGTCGGCGTAGGTGGAGTCGGAGAGGAGGAGCGTCACCCCCTCGGCGCCTACCTCCGCCAGCTTGGCCAGGTCCGTGGGCTCGCCCATGACGGGGGTGTGGTCCAGCTTGAAGTCCCCCGTGTGGACCACCGTGCCCACCGGCGTGCGGAGGATGACCCCCACGGCGTCCGGGATGCTGTGGGCCACGCGGAAGAACTCCGCCTCCATGCTCCCCAGCCGCACCCGATCCCGAGGCTGGACCAGCCGTAGGTCCGCTTCGTTCAGCAGCTTGGACTCCTTCAGCTTCACGCTGATGAGGCCCTGGGTGAGCCGGGTGGAGTAGATGGGCGCGTTGAGGCGCCGGAGCACGTAGGGCAGGGCGCCGGTGTGGTCCTCGTGCCCGTGGGTGACGATGATGGCCCGGACCTTCTCCCGGCGCTCCAGGAGGTAGGAGATGTTGGGGATGACCAGGTCCACGCCCAACATGTCCTCCTCCGGGAACATGAGCCCCGCGTCCACCACCACGATGTCGCGGGACGTCTCGAAGGCCATCATGTTGATGCCGATCTCGCCCAGGCCTCCCAAGGGAACGACGCGCAGTTTCTCTTTCGCCATAGCTCCTCAGCCTAGAAGAGGCGCATCTGCTGCGGCCGCGGCTCCGGCGCCGGCCCGGATGCCTGCGGGTCCGGCGGCGCGGCGGGCTGCGCCCCTTGCTCCTTCGCCTGCTTGAGGATGGCGGGAAGCTTCTTGAAGTCCTCCTCAATGAGCGACCGGTACCGCTGCTGGTGCAGGGCCGCCGCGGGGTGGAACATGGGGACAATGAGCCGGTCCCCCTGGCGCCGCGGCTGGCCGTGGATGCGGGTGATGGACGCGTCCGGGAAGAACTTGTTCATGGAGTGCCGCCCCAGGGTGACGATGACCCGGGGGTTGATGAGCTCGATCTGCCGGTCGATCCACTTGCTGCACGCGTGGATCTCGCCGGGGAGCGGGTCGCGGTTGTCGGGCGGCCGGCACTTGATGATGTTGGCAATGTAGACCTGGTCCCGCCGGAGCCCCGCCAGCCCCAGGAGCTGGTCCAGGAACTTGCCGGCCGCCCCCACGAAGGGCCGGCCGGTGCGGTCCTCGTGGAAGCCCGGCGCCTCGCCGATGAACATGATCTCGGCGTCCTCCGGCCCCTCCCCGGGCACCGTCTGGGTGCGGGTGCGGGCCAGGTCGCAGTCCGGGCAGCGGGCGATGAGCTGGTAGAGCTCCGTGAGTTCAGACATCGCGTGCCTCCGGGTTCGGCCTGCCAGACCGCGATGGCTCTGACATCCTGAAGCTGGAGTAGAGCATCTGCAGGGAGACGAACAGGATGACGGCCCCGAACACCCGCTGGAGCGCGTCGTTGCTGAGGGCGCCGGCGACGCTGGCGCCCACCACGGACGCCACCACGGCGGGGCCCACCACCCAGGCGGCCGTGGGGACGTCCACGTTGCCGTGGCGGTAGTGGGTGACGGCGCCGGACACGGCCGTGACCACAATGACGGCCAGGGAGATGCCCTGCGCCTCCTGCTGGGGAACGTCCAGGAGGAGGACCATGGCGGGGACGAAGAGGGCACCGCCGCCGATGCCGAGGAGCCCGCTCAGCACGCCCCCCACGAAGCCCACGGCGATCTCCACCAGCAGGTCCTGCACGGTCCGTTCCCTAGAAGAGCAGCATGCGGACGGCAACCACCAGCAGGAAGAGGGCGAAGAGGCGCCGGAGCTGCCGGGCGGGGACGGCGGGCATGATCCGGGCGCCCACGTAGCCGCCCACCACGCTCCCCAGCGCCAGGATGGCCGCCAGACGCCAGTCCACGTGGCCCAGGGACCAGTAGCGCAGGACGGCGGCCGCCGCCACGAAGATGATGACCGCCAGGGAGGTCCCGTGGGCCCGGTGCTGGCTTAGCCGCAGGTAGCCCGTGAGCAGGGGCACCATGACGGCCCCGCCGCCCACGCCGCTGAGCCCGCTGAACAGCCCGCCGACGGCTCCGGTGATGCCCCCCTTCAGCCACTGCGGTGTCAGACCTGCACCTCACCCCTCTTTGCGCCAGCATAGCACGGGGCGAAAAAGACCGTCAATCTGTGTAGGCGCCTAGGCAGATTGGCAGCTCAGGAACGCCGCACCGGCTCCACCAGCCGGGCCAGGAGGATCCCCAGCGCGTAGAGGGCCAGCATGGGGCCCGCCACCAGGGACTGCGTCACGGGGTCGATGGATGGGGTGAGGATGGCCGCCGCCACGAAGGCGATGACCACGGTGTACCGCCACCAGCCCAGGAGCTTGCGGGAGGTCACCAGCCCGAACTTGGCCAGCGCCATGATGGCCAGCGGCATCTCAAAGGTGACGCCGGTGGCCACCACCATCCGCGTCACGAAGCTCACGTACTCGCCAATGGTGATGAGGGGCTCCGTCTGGTCGTTCCCGAAGTTCAGGAGGAACCGCAGGGCCGGCGGCAGCACCACGTAGTAGCCGAAGACCACGCCCACCAGGAAGGAGCCGGTGATGCCGAACATGGCCGGCAGCACGAACCGCTTCTCCTGCGGCGTCAGGCCCGGCAGGACGAACATCAGCGCCTGGTAGACGATGACGGGCATGGCGATGATGAGGCCCAGGGTGAGGGAGATCTGGAAGTACGGGATCACGTACCCCAGCATGCCGGTGCGCACCAGCCGGAAGCCGGGGTAGGCGGCCTCCGCCGGGTTCATGATGAAGTCCAGGAACCAGGGTGTGATGACGAAGGAGGCGCCCGTGGCCACCACCAGCGCCCCAGCGGCGATCATGAGCCGCTGGCGCAGCTCCTGGAGGTGCTCCAGGACGGTGAGGACCTTCTCCTCCTGCGGCTGGCCCGTCCCTGCGCGGCCGGGCTCCGGTCGGACCTGTGTTGCCATGGCTCCGTGCCCCCGGCCTCAGCGGCCGGCCCCGTCACCCTTCGGCGCCGGCTCCGCCTGGCCGTCCGCCGGGGCGGCGGGTGCCTGCCCCTCCGCGCGGCCGGACAGGATGTCGGCGGTCTCGCTGAGCCGGGAGGTCACCGGCGTGGTCTCCCGCTCCACCTGCTCCCGGGTGCGCGCCAGCTCCTGGCGGGTGAGCTCCAGCTCGCGGCGGATCTCCTCCAGGTCGCCGCTGAACTGGGAGGTGACGTTGGTGGCGTAGCGGCGCAGCTCGCGCACCAGGCGGCCGGCCTGTGCGGCGGCCTCCGGCAGGCGTTCCGGCCCCAGGACCAGGAGCGCGATGACGGCGATCAGGATGAACTCCTGGATGCCGATGCCGAAGAAGTCCATAGACCGATTATACCCCGGCGGCTACCCTGGCGCAGCCGCCGGAAACAGAAACCGCGCGCCGGGACCTGGCAGGCTGCCCCCGCGACGCGCGGCCGTCCGGACCACGCCGGTTGGGACCGTCAGGGAGTGTCCTCGATGCCGTGATCCTTGATGTAGTCGACCGCGTCCTGGACCGTGACGATCTTCTCCGCGTCCTCGTCGGAGATCTCAATGGTCCGCTCGCCGTCGCTGAACTCCTCCTCCATGGCCATGATCAGCTCTACCAGGTCCAGCGAGTCGGCGTTCAGGTCATCGACGAAAGAGGCGGTAGGTACCACTTCCTCCGGGTCTACGCCCAGTTGCTCGACGATGATGTTCCGCACGCGCTCGAAGACTGTTGGCACCGTCTCACCCCCTTTCGTCCCCAGGCATGGTGGCGGGGAACAGGCACTCAGCGTGTCAGCGTGGCGCTGATGGAACCCAGGACGCCGTTGACAAAGCGGGAGGAGCTGTCGCTCCCGAAGGTCTTGGCCAGCTCCACGGCTTCGTTCACCACGGCACGAATCGGAACCTCATTATGCCGGAGCATCTCATAGATGGCAAGCCGGAGGATGTTGCGGTCCACCACCGCCAGCTGGTCCACCGGGAAGGCGGGCGCGGCCCGCGCGATGGCGGCGTCGATGCGCTCCCGCTCCTCCAGCACGCCCCGGACCAGCGTCTCCGCGTAGCGCGCCGCCTCCGGCGTCAGGCGCTCCTCACCAATGAGCCGGGATACCACCGTTCCCGGCTCGTGGCTCGTGGTGTCGATCTCGTACAGCGCCTGGAGTGCTACGGTGCGCGCCTTGCGCCGCGGCCCGGCCATGCTCTGCCTCAGAGTGTCGTGATTCCGCCGTCTACCGTCAAGACATGACCCGTGATATAGGATGCCTCCTCTGAGGCCAGGAACACAATGGCCGGCGCCACCTCCTCCGGCGTGCCCATGCGGCCCATGGGCACCTGAGCCAGCACACCCTCTTTGATGCTGTCCCCCAGGTGCCGGATCATGTCGGTATCGATGTAGCCGGGCGCCACGGCGTTGCAGGTGACGTTCCGGCTGGCCACCTCCCGCGCCACGGCCTTGGTGAAGCCCACCAGCCCGGCCTTGGCCGCGGAGTAGTTGGCCTGGCCGGCGTTCCCCGCCAGCCCGGCAATGCTCACCACGTTGATGATGCGGCCCCACCGCTGCCGCAGCATGTGCCGGGCCGCCAGCTTGGTGCAGAGGAACGCCGCCCGCAGGTTGGTGTTGATGGCGGCGTCCCAGTCCTCCTCCGACATGCGGATCAGGAGGCCGTCCCGGATGAGCCCCGCGTTGTTCACCAGGATGTCCACCCGGCCGAACTGGTCCACGGCGGTACCGATGAGCCGCTCCACGTCCTCGCGCTGGGTGATGTCGCCCTGGACGGCCACGCAGGCCCCGCCGTCCGCCGTGACCCGGGCGGCCAGCTCCTCCGCCTCCGCGCGGCTGGTGTGGTAGTTGAACACCACCTTGGCCCCGCAGGACGCCAGCTGGAGGACGGTGGCCCGCCCGATGCCCCGGGCGGCCCCGGTGATGACGGCGACACGACCATCGAGACGGATCATCGCTACGTCTACCCCAGTCTCTGTACTGCCTCAGCGGTCCCCAAGTTTACCACGTCCACGCCCTTCCCGGCGATACGGCGGATGAGGCCGGCCAGCACCCGCCCGGGGCCGATCTCCCAGAAGGTGGTGACCCCGGCCTCCGTCATCCACCGGACGGAGCGCTCCCACTGCACGGCGCTGCAGAGCTGGTCCACCAGCTCCTGCCGCACCTCCTCCGCGGTGGTGAGCGGCCGGGCGGTGCAGTTGGCCACCACGGGCACCGCCGGGTCCCGGAACTGCACCTCCGCCACCGCGCGGCGCATGCCCTCTGCGGCGGGCGCCATGAGCGAGGTGTGGAAGGCGCCGCCCACGTTCAGCGGCACGGCTCGGGCGGCGCCGCGCTCCCGCGCCAGCTCCATGGCCCGCGCCACGGCGGCCTCCGGCCCCCCCACGGCGATCTGCCCGCCGCCGTTGAGGTTGCACAGCTCCGCGCCCGCCTCCCGGCAGAGGGCGGCCACGGCCTCCTCCTCCAGCCCGATGATGGCGGCCATGGTACCGGGGTTCCGTTCGCCCGCCTCCTGCATGAGCCGGCCGCGCTCCCGCACCAGCCGGAGGCCCGTCTCCAGGTCCAGGGCGCCGGCGGCCACCAGGGCCGTGTACTCCCCCAGGCTGTGCCCGGCCACGAAGGCGGGCCGGACGCCGGCCGCCGGGCCGGACTCCCG
Source organism: Dehalococcoidia bacterium (assembly GCA_036564075.1). Lineage (GTDB taxonomy): Bacteria > Chloroflexota > Dehalococcoidia > DATCLE01 > DATCLE01 > DATCLE01. The sequence continues at coordinate 184 of DATCLE010000176.1, read as the reverse complement.
GGCGGCGGCCAGGGCCGCCAGGCTCACGGCCATGATGGCGGGCTGGGTGTTAACGGTCCGGCGCAGCTCCTCCTCCGGCCCCTCGAAGCAGAGGGTGGAGAGGGGGAAGCCCAGGACGCGATCCGCCGTCTGGAAGACGGCCCGGGCGGCGGGGGAGGCCTGGTAGAGGTCCCGGCCCATGCCC